>NZ_MAVV01000005.1 GCF_001707915.1 Thermodesulfovibrio sp. N1
TAGGTTGCTTTAAGTGCTATAACTGGCTTCATATAATCTTTAACTATTTTTGCAAGATCATAGGCAAGCTGAACAGTTCCATTAAGATTTCTTGTGTTGACTGAGCCATCATTTGTTTTTGTTATTGTATAAGTACCTGCTACATCAAAAGACGCTTTTTGATCAAAAAATTTTGTTCTGAAATCAGTATTTATAGTATATGTGTCTGTTCTTACATCAGTTAGTTTAACTTTAGATTGATTAAGAGAGAAACTTGTACTTAAAGAATATTTCTCATCATTGTATGCTGGAGTGAGTGTATATGTAATTGATTTTGTATCATTATTATGTTCGGATTTATCATTCATCACCGAATAAGTTGTCATAAATCCTATATTTAATTTATCTTGTATGAAATTAATTCTTCCTGATAAAATATCGTTATCCATATGGATTTTAGGTGTACCTTCGGGTTCCTTTGTACTTTTTTGAATTGATTTTTGATATGTCAGTCCTATTGGAAAATTTTGAAATTTATTGAAGGAATAATCAACCATACTCTGATAGTTAATAACTCTTGGAAAAAGTTCATCACCTCTTACATTGTCATTGTATCTTGAGAAATTCAGATTCAATACATGTTCTCCCCAGTTAGCTCCTCCTCTTAAACTTAAACCCTGACGGTCTTTTTGAATATGGTTACCTACCACTTGATAGTCTCTTCCAATATACTCATACATTGCCTCATAATTATATTTATCAATATTTCCATAAATTTTTGCCCTGTAAGCTTTATCACTGCTTTTACCGAATTCATCTGAGGTGTCGGGATCATATTTTGAAAAATCAATTTCAAAATCAGTGTTTAATTTATTTTCAAAAAAATTAGATGTTACAAGAAAACCAAGGACATCTCCTTTTTTAATTCCATCTGTACCTGATATGCCAAATCCTGAAGATGGTTCACCTCCTGTTACATAAATAGTTTTAATTTCCATTTTTTTATCAAAAAGTTTTAATCCAGCAGAAACTCCCATTATATGGTCTTCTGAAGATGTTTCAATACCTGTTCCGCCTCTTCCTCCATAAATAGCTTCACTCTTTACTGTAAAGACATTAAATTGAAAAATATCATATTCAATATTAATCAAACCTCCTTTTCTGCTGAGTCCTGATAATGTATAAGGGGTTTCTGTAATTTGTATATCTCCAATGCTTACTTTTGTTTTAAATAAATCTTTAGTATATTCTCCAGTCAATATCCAGTTGACTATATCAAATCCTTTTTTTTGGGGTGGCATAAGGGGTTCATTCTGGTCAAAATATCTAAGATTTGTATTGAATTTAAACTCCCATGTTTGATTTTTAAGTTTTGTCTCGGATGTTAGGTTCCCTTCAATTTTTGAATTTGGCTGGCTTCCGAAAGATTCTGGTTTTTTTAAAATTCCTTGATATATTATTGTTGCATTATTGTTTGACCAAGCTTCATCAAAGATTTCCGAATGTTTTGTTGTAAAGGTAACTGATTTTTCTATTTGCATTCCCTCTTTATTCTTAGCTGTGATTGATAGATTATGAGTTCCAGGCGGTACAACCATGAAAGGTTTAAACTCAAAACCCTTATCTGTGAAAGTAATTAATTGAGTTATGTCTTGTCCATCAAAAATTACAACAATTGTATCTCGCATCACTGTTTCATCAAATTCAACTTTCACTTCAGGTTTTTTATCAATGACTGTTGAATTATCTAACGGTGATAGAATTTTAACAGAAGAATTTGTAGTCTCTGCATAGGAAAAACAATAAAAAAATAAAAATACGAAATTCACACCGATAATGCCAAGTAGTATCATATTATCCTCCAGCTTGAATTTTATTATTTATCATGTCAGGATTGTTTAAACTTGTGCAGATTAAGCAACCCGAAATGATAAATTTTTAAATTATACATTTATTTAGAGATATATTCAATAATAATGTTTTCACCCTCGCCTATAACATTAGTAATACGAAAAATATTAAATAATGGATTTTTAGTAATTGCTTCTTCAATTTTATTTTCTATTCTCACTCTAACTGATTCAGACATTAAAATCTCTTTTAATTTAGAAGCTATAACATTTTTAATCTTATTATCTATATCTCTTTCCAGTCTTTCTGAAAGAAAAGCATCCCAAGCTTCAACAAAAGTGCCTCTAATGTAAGGAATTACCTGAATATCTTTGTATGTAATTTTTCCATTCTTAAATGCAGGAATGAAATAAACGGTAATATCCATTTGTGTAAAATTATAATCAGGGGCTGAAACGTCATGCCATACTCCCCATGTATATTCATAACCTCTAATTTCTGTGCCAGAAGTTTCAAAATTTATTTTTAGCTTGATTTTTCCATCTTCTATAGCAAAGGCGCTTTGTCCTGAAAATGAGGCATTTATATCATTAACAAAGCCTCTGTAATCATATATCTCTCCTTTAGAATAATCAAATCTCGGAATTGAAAAAGTTGTACGATTTCCCATTATTTCAATATGAGAGTCATTTGCTTTATAGGGATTATGGCTTAAAATACCAGTAGAGCCATCAAAATTATTTAATCTTATAGACCCTGTAAGTAAACTTCCAAATATAGATATCAATTGATTATTAATTATCAATCTATTTCTTTCCCACGCATGTTCATAATAATCAACATCTTGTGGAAGATGTGCTCTATATTTTGGATTTAAAATCACATTAATCAATAAACTATCTGCATTTAATGCTTTGGTTCTGTCTGGTAATGTAATATTCCCTAATTCGACTTGCTCACTAACTCTGATAGTTAAATTAGAAGTGGTAAAACTACCTTCTGCCAAAGAAGGACCTGTTAGACTTGTAATTATAGAGTATTTAACTTCAATTGGACTTGATAAAAAATCACCATTCCCTGTATTTTTTGCAAAAAATTTAATCTTCATGGTTTTCTGATCAACTGACGGTTTAACATTTTCGATTTTAGGTTTCTTTACAGTTATAAATAATTCTTTACTTGCAATTAAAGAACGCTGTAATACTCTTCCAGTTCTTGGATCAATATCTAACCGAAAAGGATCGGGAGCAGATATTTCAAGAGTATATTTGGTATCTTGTAATGGTTTTATAGTTTTAGATCCTTCTATTGTAAATGATTCATTAAAATAATCAGTCCTTGTTAAGGGAATTTGTCCAATATCAGGTTTTATCTCTAATCTTAAATTTCCTAAATTTTTCCCTTTGATCACCCATCTTAGGTTTAAATCATCTCCGTAATTGATTACAGATGAAGAAGCGGTAAAACTTTGTATAGATAAAAAATGAGGTGAAGATGGAACCATTTGTGATGGAGAAGGTGAAGGTTGTTGTTGTTTGGATTTTTCATCTAGCTGCTTAGGTGCTGGAGTTACTTTTGATGGTGGAATCGAAGGTTTAATTTCACAAAATGAAGCTTTTGAAAAAAAAAATTATCGTCAAAAAAACAAATAATGTTAAAAATAACAATTTTTCTCTCATTTTATGCCTCCACATTTTTTTATTTAATAGTTAATAATTGAAGAAATTTTGTTCAAAAAATTTTTTAAAAATTAGAAATATGATGTTAATTAATAGGCAAGCTCGGCAAAGACAACAATTTTATTTTTTCTTAAAATATCTAATGTGTAATTAATTTTCTCTTTATCTTTTATGCTAACAACATACAGTCCTTTTTTATTAGGACCGTCAATTATTCTTCCATTAATCTCATTAATAAGCTTTCTAATTTCTTTTTCCTTTGCATCTTCATGGAAAACTACATTTATTTTTACTCCATCTTCTGCTTGAATGTTGGAAACTGAAAGAGTTTTGAATTCCTTTTCGATACTCAAAAAATACAAAACTGAAGATATTATAATTAAAGTTTGAATTATTATTATCGCAAAGGAAAATTTGGGATGAAGACTGAAAAATTTCCATATTTTAGCATTCCTGCTATTTTGAGTTTTTATATTATTTGATATTCTATGATATATTCGATAATCATGTTCTGGTAGTTGGCTTTCTATTTTTTGATATCCCTTTTTAACAGCTTCCCAAAACTTTAAATCCTCTTTTAATTCTTCATTTTCTGATAAAGCTTTTTCCAAACTCTTAGATTTTTTTTCTGGAAGAGAACCCTTTAAATATAATGGAAGCAAAGAACGTAATTCATCAAAATTCTTAGAAGAACGCATCTTTACTTACTCCCATCTCATTTAAAATTTCTCTTAATTTTTCTTTCGCATAAAAAATTCTTGTTTTTACCGTATTAATGGGAATACAGAGTATTTCTGCAATATCTTCGTAACTCATTTCATGAATAAATATTAAATCAAGAACCTCTCTATGTTTAACAGAGAGTTTATTTAATGCAATCTGCATAATCTCATCAATTTCCACTTGAGCAGTTAATTGAAACTGTTGAGGTGTTACCGTAAATTTATTATTTAAATTTTCATTATCATCAAAATTATAATAATTCTGTTTTTTTATTTCACTCATTGAGATATTTCTTGCTATTCCAAATATCCATGTCATAACTTTTGACATTCCTTTAAAATTCTTTGCTGACCTCCAGACCTGTATATATGTCTCTACCATTATATCCTCAGCTGTTTCTTTATTATTAACTAATCCATATATGTATTTAAAAACTTTATTCGATGTATTTTCATACAATACTCTGAATGCCTCTTCATCTTGCTTTGCAATTTTTTTAATTAATATCTCTTCATTATTCATTAAGTATTATTTCCATTTAAAAATGTTCATTGATTGAAATATTTTTGAAAAACGATTGCAAAAAAGTCAAACAATTATTTTTTATAGCAATCGATTTTACGAAAAATGCCAGAATGCCACAACCTTTGGCAGGGGATGAATGGAAAGATGGCATTTTTCGTAAACTTTGAGGGAGCTTTAGCCCCCTCAAACTCCCAAAGAGGAAAAATATCTTTTGGGGTTTCAAATGGTCTAAAGCCCCTTTGAGAAAGTGAAGCTCCGACCTTTGGTCGGGGAGCTTCACTTAATTCTATAAAATTATATATAATACTCAACATGAAGGTGGCTATTGGTTCTGATCATGCAGGATTTGAATTAAAAGAAATGATTTCCCATATAGTTAAAGAGATGGGAAATGAAGTTATTGATATGGGAACAGGTTCATCTTGTTCAGTTGATTATCCAGATTATGCAGAAGCTGTTGCAGATGCTGTTTCGAAAGGAAAAGTTGAAAGAGGAATATTAATATGTGGAACAGGAATTGGAATGTCAATTGTTGCAAATAAATTCAAAAATGTAAGAGCAGCACTCTGTAATGACCTTTTTACCGCAAAGATGTCAAGACTTCACAATGATGCTAATATTCTTTGTCTTGGTGGAAGAATTATTGGAAAGGACTTGGCAAAAGAAATTGTGTATATTTGGTTTTCTACACCCTTTGAAGGCGGAAGGCATGAAAAAAGACTTGAAAAGATAAATCTTATAGAAAGGAAGGTTATTAATTCATGAAAATGAAATCCCTAAAAGAAGTTGATCCTGATATCTACGAACTAATTCTTCAAGAAAAAAAGAGAGAAACAAGTAAAATTCTTATGATCGCTTCAGAAAACTATGCAAGTAAAGCAATTATGGAAGCTCAAGGCTCTTTATTTACAAATAAATATGCTGAAGGATATCCGGGCAGAAGATACTATGGTGGATGTGAATATGCTGATGAAGTTGAAAGACTTGCCCAAGAAAGAGCAAAAAAGTTATTTAATGTGGAACATGTAAATGTTCAGCCTCACTCAGGAACACAGGCAAATATGGCAGTTTACTTTGCTATGCTTCAGCCAGGAGATACTATAATGGGGATGAGCCTTCCCCATGGAGGACACTTATCTCATGGCTCACCTGTTAATTTTACAGGTAAACTTTATAAAACAGTATTTTATGGGGTAAATAAAGAAACAGGTTACATTGATATGGAAGAAGTAAGAAGGCTTGCCCATGAACATAAACCTAAAATTATCATTACGGGAGCAAGTGCCTATCCAAGAATTATTGATTTTAAAGCCTTCGCTGAAATAGCAAAGGAAGTAGGTGCCTATTTAATGGCAGACATTGCCCATATTGCTGGATTAATTGCGACAGGACTGCACCCTTCTCCTGTTCCTTATTCTGATTTTATAACCACTACAACCCATAAAACTCTCAGGGGACCAAGAGGCGGAATTGTCATGTGCAAGGCTAATTACGCAAAAGCTATTGATAAAGCTGTTTTTCCAGGAATTCAGGGTGGACCTCTTGTTCATGTAATCGCAGCTAAAGCTGTTGCTTTTCAAGAAGCTCTATCAGAAGATTTTAAGGAATATCAACAGAGAGTAATAAAAAATGCAAAAACCCTTGCAGAGGCATTAAAGAAAAAAGGCTTTAAACTTGTCTCTGATGGTACTGATAATCATCTTATGCTTGTTGACCTTACAAACTTTAATATAACCGGTAAAGAAGCTGAAGAAGCACTTGATAAAGCAGGAATTACCGTAAATAAAAACACTATTCCCTTTGATACAAAACCACCAACAGTTACATCTGGAATAAGAATAGGTACTCCTTCTGTCACAACAAGAGGCATGGGTGAGCAAGAGATGGAGGAAATTGCTGAAATTATTGAAAGAGTAATAAAAAATATATCAAATGAATCGGTAATAAAAGATATGAAAAAGAAAGTGCAATCACTTTGTAAAAGATTTCCAATTTATTGATTTCTTAATTCCTTAAAAAATTTCTGTAAAATTTCACGGCATTCTTTTTCAAGAATGCCGTTTTTTATCTCAACTTGATGATTTAATCGTGCATCTTGAAGAATACTATATAGACTCACAGCACCACCACCCTTAGGATCATCACATCCATAAACAACTCTCTTCAGTCTTGCATTAATTATAGCACCACAACACATAATACAAGGTTCTTTTGTTATGTATAATGTTGCTTCTGTAAGTCTCCAATTATCAAGAGCCTTGCAGGCTTTTCTTATTGCCAGTATTTCAGCATGGGCTGTCGGATCATTGATAGATTCTTTTTTGTTATAAGCCTTTGAAATAATCTTGCCATCTACAACTACGACAGCACCAACAGGAACTTCACCTTTTTTGTATGCCTTTTTAGCTTCTTTTAATGCTTCTTTCATGAAATAGATGTCAGAAGCCAGTTCGTCCACTCATCAATACCCTGCCCTGTTTTACATGATACTTCAAATATTTTTATCTTTGGATTTAAAAACTGAGCATCTTTTTTGATTTTATCAATACTGACATCAAGATAATCTTTCAAATCAATCTTGTTGATTATCAAAACAGAGGATTCCTGAAACATTAGCGGATATTTAAGAGGTTTATCATCTCCTTCTGTAAGACTCAAAATCATTACTTTAACATCTTCACCAACTTTAAATTCAGCAGGGCATACTAAATTCCCAACATTTTCAATAAATAAAAGGTCCAAATCTTTAAGTGGAAGTTCTTTAGCTGCATTAGCAATCATATTTGCATCAAGATGACAAGCACCCTCTGTATTAATCTGAATAACAGGAACACCAAGACGATCTATTCTTTCAGCATCATTAGTTCCTGTGATATCTCCCTCAATAACCCCAACTCTTACTTTATCCTTAATTGCTTCAATTGTTTTTTCAAGTAAAGATGTTTTTCCAGCACCAGGGGAACTCATAAGATTTACTACATAAACCCCTGATTCTTTAAACATTTTTTTGTTTTCTTCTGCTATTCTTTCATTTGCATCAAGAATCTTTGTTGTTAACATCACTTTCATTAGCTAACCTCCATTTCTTTTATATTAAGTTCTTTACCAGAAATCAAATTAATTGAAAAACTTCCACAATTTGGACACTCAAAAAGAATATAATTTTCATCGTTTTCAAATTCATTTTTGCAATCTTTACAAAAACCTTTAACAGGAGCCTCTTCAATTATTAAATTCGCATTTTTTGCGATAGTATCTTCTTTTAAAACATTAAAAGCAAAAAGCAGGGCTTGGGGAACAACACCCGTTGCCCTGCCAATTACAACTTTTATTGTCTCTATTTTGCTGTATCCATTTTTAGAACACTCATTTACTGCAATATTAAGTAATTCATAGGCAATGGAGGCTTCATGCATTAGCCTTCCTGCTCCTTTTCCTTAGAAACCTCTTTTTCATAGGCTTCCTTGCCTGCTTCAACTGCCTTTGTTAAGGCTGATTTTTTCTCTTCTAATGTTTCCTTTGCTTTATCAAGTGTTGTTGCTATTTTTTCCTTTGCTTCTTTGATATAAGTTTCGGCTTTCTCTTTTACCTCTTCTGCTGTTTCTTTAATCTTAGCCCTTGTTTCCCTACCAGCCTGAGGAGCTAACAATAAAGCTAATCCAGCTCCTACAATTCCACCAAGCAAAAAGGATAGAAACACTGACTTTGCGCTAAATCCTCTCTCTTCATCCATTTTTATTTACCTCCTTTCTTTAGGTTTTCTAAAAAAACATTAGCTGCTACAGTTACTGCAGTTTTTAATGCACTACTTCTCAGAGTTATAGAATTTTTAACTTTATCAACCGTATTAATAAGTTCAGAAATTATAATGATTAATTTTTCTACTGTTTTAGAAAGCTCTCGAACTCTTTCAGTTACTTCATTTACATCATCGACAGAGGATTTTACACCTTGAATAACCTTTTCAGCCTCCAATAGGGCAGGGTCTAATCTAAGTTTTGTTGCATTAAGAAATTCTTTGAAAGCATTAATTCCTCTTCTTAATTCAATGGCTACTACAATAAGAAATATTAACGCAGCTATTAAACTCAGTGTTGCAAGAAAATATCCAATACTTAAGATAATTATCCATGTCTCACTCATTTTCGCCTCCTTTAAAAAAAGGATAACATTTTAAACCTCATTGAGGCAAACTTTTAATCTGTTTTCGGACATAAATAATTCTTTGAATTACTGTTATCCAGCTGAGAACAGTAAGAATAAGCAAAACAGGATTAATAAGACTGGTTAAACATCCAAAGGCAAGAATAATAAGTCTTTCAGGTCTTTCTATTATACCTACATTGCATGATACTCCAATTCCTTCTGCCCTTGCTCTTACATAGGAAATTAAAAAGGAAGCTATCATGCATAAAAGATTTATAATCAAACCTGTTTCACTACTAACTCTGAAAAAATACCATGATATTCCAAGAAATATAAATCCATCGGCAATTCTGTCCATAGTTGAATCAAAAAGTGCTCCGAATTTAGTTACTCTACCATTAACTCTGGCAACTACTCCATCAATAAGATCAAAGGTTCCTCCAGCAAGTATAAAAATACCACCCCAAAAAAGATTAAAAGGAATTATAAATCCTGATAATGATGTGATAATCATTCCAATAAAAGTTATAATATTTGGATTAACTGGAAGGGCTTTTGCTAATGGTGTTAGTGGTTTATCTAAAAAGTGACTAAATTTCTCACTGAGCAAGTTATCTTTCCCTCTTACCTTCTATAAACTCCTCCACCATATTTTTTGCCACTTCATCGGGATATTGAAATCTAGGATGTTTCATAAAATAAGCAGATGGTGATATAAGTAATCCTCCAATTCCTCTGTCCAATGCTAATTTACAACATCTTATTGCATCAATTACAACACCAGCACTATTAGGGGAATCCTCTACTGATAATCTTAATTCTAAGTTAATTGGAACATTTCCAAAAATCTCACCTTCAATTCTTAAAAAGCATATTTTATTATCATTTAACCATGGAATATAATCAGAAGGACCAATATGAACATTATCAGCGGTAATTTCATGGGAAATCTGAGAAGTGACAGCTTCAGTTTTCGAAATCTTTTTTGAAGCAAGTCTTTCACGATTAAGCATATTAAGAAAATCCGTATTACCGCCTACATTCAGTTGATAAGTATTTGTTATTCTGACACCTCTATCCATGCAAAGCTTTGTAAGAACTCTATGAATAATTGTTGCACCAATTTGACTTTTTATGTCATCACCTATTAGGGGAATATTTTTTTCTTCAAATTTTTTTATCCATTCATCCTTTGAAGCAACAAAAACAGGAATACAGTTTATAAAGGCAACTCCTGCATCTAAAGCTGCTTGAGCATAAAAGCGTGTTGCCTCCTCAGAACCTACTGGAAGATAACTGACCATAACCTCAGCACCTGATTCTTTAAGAACCTTAACAACATCTACAGGTTCTGCCTGAGCTGGAATAAATCTTTTATCGGGAGAATAATTTTCCATATGTTCGGCAAATCCATCAAGAACAGGTCCCATAGAAACCTTGACAGGATAATCAGGTAAATCTGAGTAAAATATTTTAGTACAATTTGGTTTGGCAAAAACAGCTTCTTTGAGAGGTTTATTTACTTTTCTTTCATCGATATCGAAGGCTGCTACAACTTCTATATCTCCTGGCAGATAACCGCCTAAGTTAAAATGCATCAAACCTGGGACCTTATCTTGTGAGGTATATTTTTTATAATACTCAATTCCCTGAATTAAAGCACTTGCACAATTTCCTAAACCAACAATAGCAAGTTTTATTTTACCCATTCTGAACTCCTTGAATTTTTATCATCGATGAAAAATGTTAAAACAAATTTTTATAAACTAATAAATGCCTTTATGTCAAGCATTAAA
Source organism: Thermodesulfovibrio sp. N1 (assembly GCF_001707915.1). Classification (GTDB taxonomy): domain Bacteria; phylum Nitrospirota; class Thermodesulfovibrionia; order Thermodesulfovibrionales; family Thermodesulfovibrionaceae; genus Thermodesulfovibrio. Next base: position 10,700 of record NZ_MAVV01000005.1, read on the forward strand.
CTGTTGATTTAATTTATCATTGGATTTTACAATATTTTTTGATGGTGGAAAATATACAATCCTATATAGATAATTTTTTAAATCATATAAAACTTCTGAGAGGAGACTCCCCTCATACTGTCAGAGCCTATAAAAAAGATTTGGAAGAGTTTTTTAATTTTGCTAAAACAGAACCTACCAAAGTTGAACCTGTTACAATCAGAGGTTTTATCTCTGAACAAATATTAAAAGGCAAAGCCAAAACAACAGTAGCAAGAAAGTTGTCCACATTGAGATCCTTTTTCTCATATCTTTATTCAGAAGGAATCATAAAAATTAACCCTGCACGGGTTGTTACATCAGTTAAAACAAAAAGAAGTTTACCAAAATTTCTTACAGTTGATGATGCCTTCAAGCTTGTTGAGTCCCCTAAGGAAGATAAATTTACAGTGCAAAGGGATAGAGCAATTCTTGAACTTTTTTACAGCAGTGGAATAAGAGTAAGTGAGCTCTGTGGATTAAACATGGATGATTTAGACTTAAAAGAAGGATTGATAAAGGTAAGAGGAAAGGGAAATAAAGAAAGAATTGTTCCTATAGGACAAAAAACAAAAGAAGCATTAAAGAAGTATCTTGCAATAAGGCAAATTTTGCGAATTAAGAAAAAATTTTTAACAGATGAATCTCCCCTTTTTATTAATAACCGAGGTGGAAGAATTTCAACAAGACAGATAAGACGAATTGTTGAAAAATATGCTAAAACTGTAGGAATTCTTGAAAAAATTGGACCACACACTTTAAGGCACACTTTCGCAAGTCATCTACTGATGGAAGGAGCTGATTTAAGAGTAATTCAGGAACTACTTGGACACGCATCTCTTTCAACAACTCAGATTTATACCCATGTTGATTTAAAACATTTAATGGATGTATATGATAAAGCCCATCCATTATCAAAGGAGGAAAAGTAAATGGATTTTCAAGAGAAAACTGTAATCCACGGAACAACTGTATTATGTGTAAAAAAGAATGGTTCAGTTATTATGGCATCAGACGGACAGGTTACAATGGGAAATACGGTTTTGAAACATAATGCAAAAAAAATAAGGAGGCTTTACAATGGACAGGTTCTTATAGGTTTTGCAGGATCTACTGCAGATGCCTTCACACTTTTTGAGAGATTTGAAAGTAAACTTGAGACATACAAGGGAAATTTATTAAGAGCTGCTGTTGAACTTGCAAAGGATTGGCGAACTGATAAAATCCTTCGAAGGCTTGAAGCTCTTTTAATTGTTGCAAATAAAGAACACATACTGATTATTTCTGGAAATGGTGATGTTATTGAGCCAGAAGATAAAATCGCAGCGATTGGCTCTGGAGGTCCCTATGCTTTTGCAGCTGCTAAAGCACTTTATGATAACACCGGGCTTACAGCAAAAGAAATTGCTTTAAAGGCGATGGAAATTGCTTCAAAAATATGCATCTACTCGAATAATCAAATTATAATGGAGGAATTAAGCTAATGGAAAATTTTACACCAAAAAAAATAGTTGAAGAACTTGATAAATTCATTATCGGACAGGAGCAGGCAAAAAAAGCAGTTGCGATTGCCTTAAGAAACAGATTTCGCAGGCAACTACTTCCAAAAGAATTAAGGGATGAAATTCTTCCAAAAAACATTCTTATGATAGGTCCAACAGGTGTAGGAAAAACAGAGATTGCAAGAAGACTTGCAAAGCTTGTGAATGCTCCTTTTGTAAAAGTTGAGGCATCAAAATTTACAGAAGTAGGATATGTTGGCAGAGATGTCGAGTCAATCATCAGAGATCTTACAGAAGTTGCAATGAACATGGTTAAGCAGGAACACTCTGGCAAAGTTCAAGAAAAGGCAAAACAGATGGCAGAAGAAAGGGTACTTGATATACTTTTACCTCAGCCAAGATACACAAGAGAAATGGATGAGGCAGAAGAAAAAACAAGATATAAAGAAACAAGAGAAAAACTTAGAAAACAACTTAGAGAAGGCGCTCTTGATGACCGTTACATTGAAATTGATTTAAAAGAAAAAGTTATACCCTTTGGAATTATATCAAATGTTGCTATGGAAGAAATAGAGATAAATCTAAAGGAAATGCTTGGAAGTTTTCTTCCTGAAAAGGTAAAAAGAAAAAAAGTGAAAATTTCAGAGGCTTTGCAATTATTTACTCAGGAAGAAGCAAATAAGCTTATTGATATGGAAAAGGTTACAAAAGAGGCAATTGAAAGAGTTGAACAGACAGGCATTGTTTTCATTGACGAGATTGATAAAATTGCTTCTCGTGGAAGTTCCTATGGCCCAGATGTATCCCGCGAGGGAGTTCAAAGGGACTTGCTTCCTATTGTTGAAGGTTCAACAGTAACTACAAAATATGGACCTGTTAGAACAGATCATATTCTTTTTATAGCAGCAGGTGCCTTTCATGTTGCAAAACCTTCTGACCTAATACCAGAGCTTCAGGGTAGATTTCCAATAAGGGTTGAACTTGACTCACTTGGCAAGGAAGAATTTGTAAGAATTCTTATAGAACCTGACAATGCTCTGATAAAACAGTATATTGCTCTTTTAGAAACAGAAGATGTTTATCTTGAATTTACAAAAGATGGAATTGAAGAAATTGCAGAAATAGCTCAACATGTAAATGAAAAAACAGAAAATATTGGAGCAAGAAGACTTCATACTGTAATGGAAAAACTTCTTGAAGATATTTCTTTTAATGCTCCTGAATTGAAGGGACAAAAAATTGTGATTGATGCAAAATTTGTAAAAGAAAAACTAAGTGAAATACTCAAAAGTGAAGATCTCAGCAGATATATACTGTAAGAATTTCACGCTAATTTTGATAATTTTTATTCTATTTTCCTGTGCTCCTAAAAAAACTACTCAAGGGGAATATATTCCAAAGGGTGCACAAAAAGGTGTTGCCTCATGGTATGGAACAGAATTTCATGGAAGACCAACAGCATCAGGAGAAATATTTAATATGTATGAATATACCTGTGCTCATAGAGAATATCCCTTTGGAACAAAGCTTCGAGTTGTAAATCTTCAAAACCGCAAAGAAGTTACCTGCACTGTCAATGACAGAGGTCCTTTTATTTCTGGAAGAGACATTGATTTATCCTATGCATCAGCAAAAAAAATTGATTTAATTGGTCCTGGTACAGCAGAAGTTTTAATGGAACCAATAGGAAGAGACATGACCTATGTAAGATACGTAAAATATACTCCCACCTCTGGCATTCTAACAATTCAGGTAGGTGCTTTCCTTGAAATTGAAAATGCTTTAAGACTTAAGCAAGCATTAAGACTTCGATATGACAATGTTTACATAAACAAAGCAGTTGTAAAAGGAGAGACCTTCTATCGTGTCAGAGTTGGTAAATTTAAAAGTTATGATGAGGCATACAATTTAGCAAAATCAATGGCACAGGAAGGATACAAAGTATTAATTACAAATTTTGTAGGAGGAAAAGATGAATTTTGAAGATGTGGTAAAATTTCATGGACATAGCTGTCCAGGACTTGCATTAGGATACAGAGTTGCAGTGACTGCTATTGAAGAACTTGGACTAAAAGAACCTTCTTATGATGAAGAAATTGTATGCATTGTTGAAAATGATTCCTGCGCTGTTGATGCAATTCAGGTTGTAACAGGATGTACCTTTGGAAAAGGAAATTTAATATTCAAAGATTATGGAAAACAGGTTTATACATTTTTTAATAGGAAAACTGGTAAGGTTATAAGAATTTCCGTTGATTTTGAATTTAAAGAAATTGAAGAAGAAAAAAAATTCTGGCAGAGATTTATGGAGGGAGACAATTCCCCTGAAGTTACTGAGTTTATTGAAAAAAGAAAAGCAGAAAAGACAAAACAAATTCTTAATGCCCAAAAAGAGGAAATTCTTAAAATCTCTTATCCGAAAGTTGAACCTCCAAAACAGGCAAGAATATTTAAAAGCTTAAGATGTGAAAATTGTGGAGAAAAGGTAGCAGAGGTAAAGGCAAGGTTACTTAATGGAAAGATTCTTTGTATTCCCTGTTTCGAGGATTCTTTATGAATGAAATAGAGATTAATCTTACAGGAATTGCCCATCTTGGTGAAGCTATTGGAAAGCATGATGGCAAAGTAGTATTTGTTCCTTATGGAATTCCAGGTGAGACTGTTAAAGCAAGGATAATAAAGGATGAAGGTGATTATTTGAGAGCTGAAATTATTGAAGTAATTGAACCTTCCTTTTTCAGAGAAAATCCACCTTGCAGTCTTTTTGGGCTTTGCGGTGGATGCAGTTTCCAGCATGTGACATACAGTTATCAGACAAAATTAAAAGAAATAGTTGTAATGGAGCAACTCAAAAGAATTGGAGGATTTGAAAATCCAGAAGAATTCACCCAACTTACAATAAAAGCAGATAATCCATATAATTACCGTAACAGAGCTGATTTTTCAATAAACAGACAAAAACTTTTGGGATTTAAAATGAGAGGTACCCATAAATTTATTCATGTAAATTACTGCCATATAATGCATGAGAAGATAAATGAACTTCTTGCAATACTTCAAGGTAAAACACCAAAAAGAAAAACCCACAATGTCACAATACGATATGGAGTAAACACTGGAAAGTGTCTTGTTCAACCAGAAATTGATGTAATAGAAATTGAGACAGGTCAAAAATTTTACATTGAAAAACTTCTTGGGAAGGAATTTTTGATTTCAGCACCATCTTTCTTTCAGGTAAATACCTATCAAGCTGAAAAATTAATAAAGACTGTTTTAAACTATATAGATTCAGAAGACAAAACAATTATAGATGCCTATGCTGGAGTTGGTACATTTACTGTTTTTTTATCTGAAAAAGCAGAAAGAGTAATTGCCATAGAAGAATCACGTTCTGCCTATAAAGATGCTCAAATAAATATAAAAAATTATGACAACATAACCTATTTATGCGAAAAAACAGAAGAAGCTTTGTCTGAATTTAACTTTGATGTAGATGCAATAGTTCTTGATCCACCAAGAGTAGGATGCATGAAAGAAGTTTTGCAGGGAATTGTTGAAAAAAAGATTAAAAAGGTTATCTATGTATCCTGTGAGCCTTCAACATTGGCAAGAGATTTGAAATTTTTAAAGGAAAAAGGATATAAACTAATAGAGATTCAACCAGTTGATATGTTTCCACAGACATATCACATTGAAAATGTTGCATTAATGAAACTAATATAAGGAGGGTATCTAATGGCAATTAAAATCAATTTAAATGAAGTAAAGATGCAACCCCATCCAAAATTTGATGGAGTGAAGATTGGATATGTTGTAACCAAAGAATCACATTCGGAACTTAGCATTATAATACTTGAAGTTGACAGTGGTATTGAAGTACCCTTGCACACCCATGAAAAAGAGATTGACAGTATTTTTGTTATTGAAGGCGAAGGGGAGATGTTCATAGTAGACAGCTGGCATAAAGTAAAAAAGGGAGATATAATTGCAATAGGGAAAAATGAATTACATGGTTTAAAATCGAAAACTCCTTTAAAATGCTATATAGTTCATGCACCTGCTTTGTGGTAGAAGGATTAATTAGTTATATAATAAAATATTCGGGTGGTTTTAAAGCCACCCGAATATTTTATTCAGACAAATATTTAGTTGGAGCTTCTTTAAGAATGGCTTTTTCTTCTGTCTCTTTAATTAATGGAGTTTTACCACTTAAAATTCTGATCCATACTCTAACAGAATCTGCTACAATCAGCACAACCATTATAATCATCAATGCAGAAAGCACAGCAAGCAGATAATTATGTTTAGGGAGATAATTATTCACTATATTTTGATATCCTGCCACAATTGTTGTGACCAATAGAAATGTCATTGGAATCATTGTCACCCATATATATTTTGCTTTACCCAATCTTAATAAAAAAGTTGTAGCAATTGCTAACGCCATTCCACCAAGAAGCTGGTTATTCACACCAAAAAGGGGCCATATTGTTGATATTGTTCCTGTGTAAAGAAGATATCCCCAACAAAATGTGAATATTCCGCTTGTGATAATTACACCAGGCCACCATTTATAATCTCTGAGTTTCGGATAAACAACTCCACCAATTTCCTGCATAAGATATCTTCCAACTCTTGTACCGGCATCTATTAAAGTGAGAATAAACAGAGCCTCAAACATTATTGCAAAGTGATACCAATAACTCATCAAATGTCTTAATCCCCCAATTCTTGAGAAAATATCTGCCATTCCAACAGCCAAAGATACTGCTCCACCAGGACGACCAGCAAGTTCTTCACCTACAAGAGCAGATAGATATGGAAGATCCTGAACTTGCATTCCAAGTTTTTGAAATACAGCAGGTGGACTATTAATTGCAAAATAGTCTGCTGTGGGCAGCACTGTTGCTGCTATTAATGCCATTAATGCAACAAAAGATTCTGTGAGCATTGCACCAAAGCCTATAACTCTAATATCCTTTTCATTTGCAACCATTTTGGGTGTTGTTCCTGATGATACAAGAGAGTGAAATCCTGAAATAGCTCCACAGGCAATTGTAATAAACATAAAGGGCCATACTTTACCAGGTATTATAGGCCCACCACCAGAAATAAACTGTGTTGTAGCAGGCATCTGAATTAATGGATTGACAATAATTACACCAATAGCAAGCAAAAACATTGTTCCAAACTTCATATAAGAACTAAGATAATCTCTTGGAACAAGAAGCAACCATACAGGTAAAACCGCAGCAAAAAATCCATAAAGTGGTATTAAAATAGAAAGCTCTTTTTTATCGAGTGTAAAATATGGTGCTAAAGCAGACTCTTTAATTACAGGACCAAGAACAACTGCAAGAATAATAAGCGCAACACCTATGATACTTCCTTCAACAATTTTTCCAGGTCTCAACCATTTAAGATAGGCTCCAATAAAAAGGGCAATGGGAATTGTAACTCCAACAGTAAAAGTACCCCATGGACTGTTAAAAAGCGCATTTACAACAGCAATGGAGGCACCTGCAAGAACAATAATTAAAAGAAACAAAGTTGCAACAAGAACAAGCCAATAAGATACTGGACCGATTTGTTCTTTGGCAATTTCTGCAAGAGATTTTCCATTATGCCTTACAGAGGCAAACAAAACAACCATATCATGAACAGCACCAGCAAGAACACCTCCGATTAAAATCCATAAGAATCCTGGTAAATAACCAAACTGGGCTGCCAGAACAGGTCCAATTAGTGGTCCAGCACCAGCAATTGCTGCAAAATGATGTCCAAAAATAAGCCACTTATTCGTTGGAACATAGTCTCTTCCATCATTGAGTCTTACAGCAGGAGTCTGACGATTTGGATCAAGGGCAAGAACTTTTGCTGCAATAAAAGCGCTATAAAACCTGTAGGCAAGCACAAAAACGCATGCTGCTATTATTACTAATACCAAAGCATGCATAAAAAAACACCTCCTTTTTAATTTTTTTCTATGAATAATTCTATAGAGAAATAAAACTCTGAACAATAAAAAATTCCTGAATGGAGAAAATCCTAATCTAAATGGAAATAATGGAGGTTGAATAGAAATTAATTACTACACTTTATCCCTAAAATTTCTTTAAGTTCCTTAATTATTGATTTACTAACAGGTATCTGAGTTTTTTTACCTTCAATAACAATCCAGTAGGTTCCTTTAAACCATGGTAGCACTGCCTCAATTCTTTTTAAATTTATAATGAAACTCTTATGAACCCTCATAAATCCTTCTTCCTTAAGCCTTGTTTCAAGTTCTGAAAGGGTTCCGTCAAAGTAATACTCATCTTTCAATGTAAAAATTCTTACTCCTCCTTCACTTGCCTCACAATAAAAAATATCCACATAAGGAACGAAACTGATAACACCTGGTTTTTGTTGAACAGGAAGCTTTTTAAAAACTTTTTTCTTTTCAAGAAAATGAGAAAGCCTTTCTACAGCCCTATTCCATTCAGACTCATTGCTTTTAAGATTTTCTATTCTCATAATTGTTTTAGCTATTCTTTTTTCTTCAAAAGGTTTAAGTATGTAGTCAACTGCTCCGAGTTCAAAAGCTTCAATTGCATAATCTTCATAGGCTGTTGCAAAAACAATAAGAGGCGGATTATTAAACTTTGCAAGAATTTTAGCTATTTCAATTCCTGACATATCAGGCATTTCAATATCAAGAAACACCACATCTGGTCTAAATTTTGAATAAAGAGATATACAATCCTTCGCATTACCAGCCTCTCCTACTATCTGACAGGAAGTAAACTGGGAAAGAATATAGATCAATTCTTCCCTGGCATAGGGTTCGTCATCAACTACTATAGCTGAAAACAACATCTTTTAAAACTTCTTTTTTAGGTATTTTAAATGTAACCTTTGTGCCAATGTCTGGGAAACTTTTTATGTTAAGAATACTTCTTTCTCCGTAAAATCTTTTAAGTCTTTCATTAACTAAGTATAAACCTAATCCCGCACCTTTATCTGATAAGCTATTTAATGGATTATTTATCCCCACACCATTGTCTTCAACTGAAATTACAATGTTGTCCTCATTGTCAAGAATCTTGATTAAAATTTTACCACCTTCAATTTTAGTTTTTAAACCGTGCTTAATAGCATTCTCTACCAGTGGCTGGATTGTAAAGGGAGGTATTAGTATATCAAGATCCACTGATGGCTCTATAAAGTAATTGACAGTTAGTTTATCTCTGTAACGAGCTTGTTCTATTGAGAGATAAGCTTCAACATAGGAAAGCTCTTCTCTTAAAGGTATCTCCTTTTCTTTTTTCAAACTGTATCTTAAAAATGTTGCTAAATTAAGAAGCAAATCTTTGGCTTTTAAAGTGTCAATTCTTATAAGAGATATTATCGTATTCAGGGCATTGAATATAAAATGAGGATGAATCTGTGCCTGAAGAGATTTTAATTCTGCCTCTGTCTTTAGCCTTGCGAGTGTTTCAAGCTCAACTATTTCAAGTTGAGTTGAAAATATATGGGCAAGTCCTCTTGCTACTTCAAGATTAACAGAAGTGATACTGTTTTCTCTGTCATGATAAAGTTTTAGACTGCCTATTACCTCTTCTCTTTTTTTCAAAGGAACAATTACAGCAGAGCTTAATTTACATTTGGGATTACTACAGCCAATTTCCTCTTTTTTATTTGCGATTTGGATTTCCCCTCTTTTAATTGCATTCAGTGTTGCTTTTGTAAGTAAAGGATGCCCTGCGAGGTGATGATCACTCCCTATTCCAACATGAGCAAGAATTTTATTCCTATCAGTTATTGCTACTGCTGCAACTCCAAGAGTATTAAGTATGATTTCAGCTATTTTACCTGCTGAATTTTCATTTAACCCCTGTCTTAGATGAGGAAGTATAAGATTTGTAATGTTTAATGTAGCTTTTGCCTGCATCGCAGCAACTCTTTCCTGATGCTCCACTGCAGACTTTATTATCAGCATAAATATTGCCACACCAATTGAGTTAACAGTGATCATAGGAATAGCAATAATTTTTACAAGTTCCAAAGCTTCTGAAAAAGGTTTTGCAAAAGTAAGAATAATAAGCATCTGAACAATCTCTCCAATAAATCCAGCTAACCATGCCACATGCCATGGAATTAATCCCTTTTTCCAATAGTTATAAATAAGACCTCCTAAAAAACCCTCTACAACAGCTGATAATCCACATGAAAAGGCTGTAAATCCCCCAATAAAATATCTGTGAACGCCTGCAATAAGACCAGCTCCAGCTCCAACCAAAGGACCACCAAGTAACCCTCCTACCATAACACCAACAACTCTTGAATTAGCCAATGCTCCGTGAATCTCTACTGCTCCAAAAGTTCCAAGTATTCCAAGTCCACCACAAACAACTGTAAGAATTAATTTATCTTTTGCTGAAGGTTTTCTTGAAAGAACTCTTCCAAGAGCTGGCATTCTTGAAATAATAAATGCTACTGTGGTTATAATGCTAAGTCTCTGAGAAAGTATCAGAGTTAATTCAAGAATATCCATTTTTAAAGTATAAAATAAAATTGAAAGTATAGGCTACTGATTTACTCATTGTATTTCTTCATTAAATTTGAACCGACAAGGAAAAATATAGTGCAATAAAGTAGGATTACTAAAAGAGAAATCAGTGCTTCAGTGTCAATGTAATTTTTTCTTATTAATACATTTGTATGGGTAAGAGGCATAATATAAATGATTGGTTTAAAAATTGTAGGAATCCTGTCAATTGAGAAAAAGGTTCCACTAAAAAAAGCCATCGGCATGATAAAGAAGTTTGAGTAAGTGGCAGTGTCTTCATGGGATTTTGTTATCATTCCTGTAATTACACCAAGACTGGCAAACATAAAACAATTAAATAAAAGGGTCACAACAAAAATCAGATTTATGGAAAAATTTGAAGGAACTACAAAGCCCACAGTAATTATAAGCAGAGATGCAAAAAGCCCTTTTACCATACCTGCCAGAACCTCTCCTATCATTATTGAAAAAGGCTTAACTGGTGACTGAATGTAAACCTGAAATGTCTTAAAATAAAGCCTGCTAAGATTAAGTGAACTTGCAACCCATGAGTACGAATTATTCATAGAACTCATAGCAACAAGTCCTGGCAGTAAAAAAGTTAAATAATCAGTTCCTTCAGAAAGTTTTACTGTCCTTCCTAAACCAAGCCCGAATGTTACAAGATAGATAATCGGTGCCATCATTGCTGAAAAAATGTATCCAAGCCTCAGCAATTTCCTTTTAAACTGGAGCATCTCTTTTAAAAAAATAGGATACCAGCCTATCATTGTCCTTCTTTAATCTCCTTAATTCTTTCTCCAGTTAACTTTACAAAAACATCTTCAAGATTTGATTTTCTAATCATCACTCCATCGCTTCTCTGTTTTGCAATCTCATATGCCTGCTCTCTACTGTGACATATCTGACTTACAAGTCTTCCATCTTTATCAGTAAACTCAACCACATACTCACCAACATCTTTTTTAAGTTCCGAAGGTGTTCCAAGAGCAATTAACTTACCGTGAGACAGGATACCTACCCTGTCACAAAGTGTTTCTGCTTCTTCAATGTAATGAGTTGTAAGAAGAACTGTTCTACCTTCAGATTTAATTTTTCTTATTATCTGCCAAAGTTCCCTTCTAATATGAGGATCAAGACCTATTGATGGTTCATCAAGAAACAAAACCTTTGGCTGAGGCAATAGCGCTCTTGCAAGAAGTGTTCTTCTTTGAAGTCCACCTGAAAGAGTTGAAACAACTGAGTTTTTTTTATCTTGAAGTCCCATTGCTGAAAGGACTTCATCTATTCTACTTTTCAGGTTTTTTACTTTATGAAGCATTCCATAAATTAGAAGATTTTCATAAACAGTTAGTTCCCGTTCAAGATTGTTTTCCTGAGGCACAACTCCAATTATTTTTTTTATTTCAATAGGATTTTGAATTATATCAATTTCATCTATGTAGCAGGCTCCTTTGTCGGGTTTTGTAAGTGTTGTAAGAATTTTTACGGTTGTTGTTTTCCCAGCTCCATTAGGACCAAGAAGACCAAATATTTCACCTTTTTTTATTTCAAAACTTAAAGAATCAACTGCTTTAACTTTTCCATAACTCTTTGAGATACTTTCAATTCTTATCATAAAGCGTCATGGAGCTTTGTTATCCTCGGCGCTCTTCCTTTAACTTCACAACATTCTGTTAAATGAGCATCGCTTACTTTAAGAAGAGTTCCTCTTTTAGAGCCATATCTAAAAATTGTTATTCCCTTAAGTCCCTTTTTGTAAGCAAGAATAAATATTTTTGCTACTTCTTCTTTTTTTGTTCTCTGGGGTAGATTTATGGTTTTTGATACAGCATTATCTATATATTTCTGAAATGATGCCTGCATCTCAATATGTTCTTCTGGAGAAATTTCGAGAGCTGTTTTAAAAAGTTCTTTAACTTTTGATGGTATCCCTTTTATACCTCTCAAAGTTCCCTTTTGTCTCAGTGTGTTAATAAATTCATCACTGTAAAAACTCTCTTTCTGGGCGATTTCAACAAGATATTTATTTATTATTTCAAATTCTGTATCAAGAATTCTCTGTTTGTAAGCAAGTAAAAAATAAGGTTCAATTCCGCTTGAACAGTCTGCAATTATTGAAATTGTACCTGTTGGAGCAATTGTTGTTGTAGTTGCATTTCTCATCATTATACCTTCCTTTTCCCATACAGAGCCTTTGAAATTGGGAAAAACTCCTCTTTTTTGTGCAAGTTCTTGTGAGGCTTCGTGAGATTTTTCTTTTATAAATTTCATAAGTGATTCAGCTAAATGAAAAGCTCTTTTATGATTATATGGAATTTCAAGCTCTACAAGGCAGTCTGCCCATCCCATAACTCCAAGTCCTATTTTTCTGTTACCTTTATGCATCGCCTCCACTTCTGGCACAGGATAATGGGTAACATCAATTGCATCATCAAGAAAACGGGTAGCAGTTTTTATATCGTATTCAAGAAGTTCATAATTAATTTTTTTATCCTTAACATACTTTGACAGATTAAGTGAGCCAAGAATGCATGCTTCATAAGGAAGAAGAGGTTGCTCTCCACAGGGATTTGTGCTTTCTATCTGTCCGATATGAGGCGTTGGATTGTATTTATTTATTGTATCTATAAAAATAACTCCTGGATCTCCTGTTTCCCAAGCTGACTTAATAATTTCATCAAAAACTTCCTTTGCTTTGATTTTCTTTACAATTTCACCATTTCTTGGATTTATCAAAGGATAGTAATCATCTTTAAAAAGAGCTTCCATGAAGGAATCAGTAACCGCAACAGATATATTGAAATTACTAAGACTTTCTATTCTTTTAATTCTTACAAACTCCAAAATATCAGGATGGTCAACCCTAAGAATGCCCATATTAGCTCCCCTTCTTGCTCCACCCTGCTTTATTATGTCTGAAGCTCTATCAAAGATCTTCATAAACGAAACAGGACCACTTGCAATACCTCCTGTAGAGCGAACAACATCCCCCTTTGGTCTTAAATGAGAAAAATTAAATCCTGTTCCACCACCACTTTGCAGAATCAATGCTGCATCCTTAAGAGTCTTAAATATTGCCTCTATAGAATCTTCCACAGGAAGAACAAAACAAGCAGCAAGCTGAGCTTTTGGTTTGCCTGCATTCATCAATGCGGGAGAATTTGGTAAAAATCTTAAGGAACTTATGAGTTCATAAAACTTTTCTGCCCATTCTTCAGAATTTTCTTTATAAAGGTTTTCAGCAGTGGCAATATAATTTGAAACTCTTTTAAACATCTCATCTGGTGTTTCAATAACTTCACCTTTTTCATTTTTAAGTAAATATCTGATTTCAAGAACTGTTCTTGCTCTCTCTGTAATAATCATTTTTATAGTGTATCATATTCAGTTGCAACTTTAGGATATTTAAAATTAAAATTAAACATGCCTGCTAAATGTCCTGTATGTGGGAAAGAAACAAACCTTGAAAACAATCCATGGAGACCTTTTTGCTCTAAAAATTGTAAAATAATTGACCTATGGAACTGGGTTAATGAAAACTATTCAATAAAAGTTGAAGAAGTTAATCAAAAAATAAATATTGAGGAGGAAGAAAATGATAAAAGTTACAGTATGTGGTGCAGCAGGAAGAATGGGCAGTAGAATTATTGCCCTTTCAAAGGATTATCCAGAGATAAAGCTCGTAGGAGCTGTTGAATCAAAGGACAATTCTCGCTTAGGCGATGATGCTGGTGTAGTTGCTGGAATTGGAGAATTAGGGATAAAAATAGTTGACGACATTGAAAAAGTGATCGACAACACAGATATTGCTGTCAATTTTACCAATCCAGAGGCTACCATAGAGCATCTCAAAATTGTAAAAAAACACAAAAAATCTATAGTAATTGGAACCACAGGATTTGATAATGAGCAAATTTCTCTGGTTCAGAAAGCATCAAAGGAAATTCCTATAGTTCTATCTCCCAATATGAGTATAGGTGTTAATCTTTTATTTAAAATTTTAAAAGATGTAGCAAAAGTACTTGGCGATGATTATGATGTTGAGATAATAGAAGCTCATCACAGGATGAAAAAGGATGCGCCAAGTGGAACAGCTATAAAAATGGCAAAAGTCATTGCTGAAGCCTTAGGTAGAAATTTTGACGAAGTAGCAGTGTACGCAAGAAAGGGAATTATTGGAGAAAGAACTAAAAAAGAGATAGGAATTCAAACGGTTAGAGCTGGCGATATAGTTGGAGAACATACTGTTATATTTGGAGGATTAGGTGAAAGAATTGAAATAACCCACAAAGCATCAAGCAGGGATACCTTTGCAAGGGGAGCATTAAAAGCAGTATTATGGCTTTATGGCAAACCAGCAGGACTTTATGATATGGGAGATGTACTTGGAATAAAATAAAGGGAGGGATTCCCCTCCCCCTTTTATCCTTCAACAATTGAGAATTCTTTCCACATAAACCAGTTACCAGTGTCTTTCAAAAAGGTGTATGTTTCAGAAAAAATTTTATAATGTTGCTCTTCTTCGTATATTAATCTTTCGAAAAGCTTTTTTTCCTTTTCTGTATTGACTTCATTTTTTACTTTTTTATAGAATTCTATTCCTTCCTTTTCCATTTCCATTGCAATCCTGAATGCTTCAAGTTCATCTTCTTCAACTTTAAGTCTTTCCATCATCTGATCTTTCATTTCTTCAAAGATTGTTTTAACTGTTTTTATAGGATTAGCTTCTCTGATTGTAAGTTCAAGTCCTTTAAGAACTTCTTCTATCATTTTAATATGATTTTTTTCATCTTCTGCTATTGTAAGAAACATTTTTTTACCAGCAGGATGGAAGACTTTCTGAGAAGCTTCAGTATAAAACTTTACAGCATCAGTCTCCATCTTTAAAGCAATTTCAATTGACTTCATAAAATCCTCCGTTCTTATTCTTCTGGTTCAAACATATCTTTTGTTGCACCACACACAGGACAACTCCAGGAGTCTGGTAAATTCTCAAAGGCTGTTCCTGCAGGTATTCCATTATCAGGATCACCTTGGGATGGATCATAAACATAACCACATACGCTACATTTGTACTTTTTCATAGTCTCCTCCTTTTTGAGTAAAAACTATTTTAAAATTATTTTAAATTATCTCTTTTTAATATGTCAAAAGCAATGTTATAATATTTTATTATGAAAATTAAAATTATAGTGATTACGGTTATAGTGCTTATTGCATTTCTTGGTGGTGCTGGATTTGCTTTACTGAGAGACATCCCTTCAATAAAAGATTTTGAAAAAGTAAAACCCATCCAGGGCACAAAAGTTTATGCAGAAGATGGAACTCTAATTGGTGAATTTAAAATTCAAAAGGGTATATATATCCCTTTTAAACAAATACCTAAACATCTTATAGATGCTGTAGTTGCCACAGAAGATTCTCGTTTCTGGAAACATAAAGGAATTGATTATATTGGAATAGGAAGAGCTATCATTACAGATATTTTACATATGAGTCTTAAAGAAGGAGGAAGTACCATTACACAACAGCTTGCCAAAATAATGTTTCTTACACCAGAAAAGACGCTTTCAAGAAAAATTAAAGAAGCCTATCTTGCAATAAAAATTGAAAAAGAGCTCAGTAAAGAAAAAATACTTGAACTATATCTAAACAACGTTTATTTTGGACATGGAGCCTATGGTGTTGAAATGGCATCAAGAATATATTTTGGTAAATCGGTACATGAAATTACGCTACCCGAAGCAGCTTTACTTGCAGGATTAATAAAAGCACCTAATACCTATTCACCATACAATGACCTTGTCAGAGCAAAACAGCGTCAGGAAACAGTACTAGAAAGAATGGAAAAGGAAGAGTTGATTTCTCCTCAAGAAAGAAAAAGAGCCTCTCAGCAGGCAATTCATTTAAGTTCATTGAGAATTTCAACAGAAAACTATAATTATTTTCTTGAGTATGTAAGAAAACAACTTGAAGAAAACTTTGACATTGAAAAAATTTATAAGGGAAATTTAAAGGTTTATACAACCTTAGACATTCGTGCTCAAATATCTGCTCAAAAGGCTTTACAAGAAGGACTCAGAGATGTAGATAAAAGAATTGGATGGCGAGGACCATTTGGAAAAGTTTCTATAAAAAATAATGAAGAAAAAGAAGAAAAGGTTGCTTTTACTCCAGCAGTTGGAGATATTGCAAGAGGCATTGTAATCTCAGTAACACCAAATCAAGCAATAATTAAAGCAAGAGGAATTAAGGGAAAACTAAATTTGTCTGATGCTCAATGGGCAAGCAAAGTAATTGATTCTTCAGGAAAAGTTAAAATTTTGAGAAATTTTCGCCTAACTGACATTCTCCATCCGGGTGATGTTATAATGGTAAAATTTAAATCCATTGGTAAAGAAATCCTCTTCTCTCTTGAACAAGAACCAGAAATAGAAGGAGCTCTTGTTGCAGTTGACCCACAGACAGGATTTATAAAGGCGATGGTTGGTGGATATAGTTTCCAAAGAGGTGAATTCAACAGAGCTGTTTATGCAAAAAGACAGCCTGGTAGTAGTTTTAAACCCTTTGTGTATGCTGCTGCTATAGAAAAGGGTTTTACGCCAGAGAATACTATGCTTGACGAACCGATTAGTTACAAAACAGGACTCAAAGAGTGGTCACCTTCTAATTATGATGGAGAATTCTGGGGAGAAATCACATTAAGAAGAGCTTTAGCTTTTTCAAGAAATGTTCCTACAGTTAGATTAGCAGAAATGCTTGGAGTTGATTCAATAATAAATCTTGCTAAAAGGGCTGGTATCACATCAGAAATGCCAGCAGATTTAACTATTGCATTAGGCAGTTTAAGCGTTTCTCCATTGGAACTAACTTCAGCATTTGCTGTTTTTGCAAATGGAGGAAAAAAAATAAAACCGATTGCAATAAAATATGTAACTGATGCATCTGGCAAAATTTTACTTCAAAACGAACCCGAACTTCAGGATGCGATTTCTCCTGAAGTTTCTTATACAATTACATCCATGCTCAGGGATGTTGTCACTTATGGAACAGGAACAAGGGCAAACATCGGAAGACCTTTGGCAGGTAAAACAGGAACAAGTAATGATTTTAAAGATGCATGGTTTATCGGATATACACCTCAGCTTGTTGCAGGTGTGTGGGTTGGATATGATGATATGAGAAAAAGCCTTGGTCAAGGTGAGGCTGGTGGAAGGGTATCTGCACCAATTTGGGCTCAATTTATGAAAGAAGCATTAGCTAATAAAGAATCATTAGATTTCATCTTACCAATAAATACCCAAGAAATTAAAGATAATTCAAAAAATTCTGAATCTACAAAAAATTCTACAAATCAGAAAATCAACCCTATTATGCCAAGATAAAAGGAGATTACCATGAAAATATTAGTTTTCGGACTTGGTGCATTAGGAACAGTATTTGCTACTTGTCTAAAATCACAGGGACATAATGTTTTTGGATTTACAAAAGAAAAGTACATTAATCAACTCAAAGACAAAAAATTAAAAATAACAGGACTTTTTGGAGAAAAAGAAGCCAAGTTGGATGATATTTTTACAAACACTGAACAAATTAAAAATAAAGATATTGACCTTATAATTGTTTCAGTAAAGGCATATGATACACAGACAGCTATCAATCAAATCAAGCCAATAATAGGAGAAAATACTCTAATTTTACTTGCTCAGAATGGCTATGGAAACTATGAAATTGCAACCTCCATATTAGGTAAAGAAAAGGTAATGCTTTCAAGAGTAATTTTCGGTGCAAAAATTACTGAAATTGGGACTGCTGAAGTAACTGTTTTCGCAGATGATATAGTTATTGGTCAACCTGATATGGCAATCCCCGAAGAAAGATTAAATGAAATTGCAAAAATTTTTAATGAATCAGGACTTCCAACAAGGGTATCCCAGAATGTATATGCAATCCTTTGGGATAAAATTCTTTATAACTCTGCTTTAAATCCTCTTGGAGCAATTCTTGAATGCAGTTACGGAACTTTGGCAGAACACCAAGAAACAAGAAATATAATGAATAAAATAATTGAAGAAATTTTTCAAGTAGCAAAATTAAGAGGAATAAAACTTAACTGGAAAGATTACAAAGAATATCTCGAATATTTTTATGAGAAACTTGTCCCTCCAACTGCCAAACATTTTCCATCAATGTATTATGATATAAAACAGGGTAAAAAAACAGAAATAGATGCTCTAAATGGTGCTATAGTTAAAATTGCTAAAGAAATTAATCTTCAAACTCAGGTAAATGAAACTATAACAAATTTAATAAAAATAAAAGAAAAATTATCCTTAACGCAAAAATTTAATAAATAATTCCTGAATTATTTGGACAGTTTTAGCAACTTCTTCACTCATTGGATCTCCAAACCCGGTAGTTTTCGGTTGTATACCTATAATCATTATTCTTGAATTAATTCTTGCTTTAATATAGCTAATAGAAATTTTTAAAGATAGCCTATGAGTTGATAATCCTTTATTTGATAGTTCCTTATCAGTTATGAAACATACACTGCCAGGTAATTTGTTCATCTGTAATGCATCAATGAATATTATAGTGTCTGGTCTTTCATGGATTATTTTTTCTATGAAATTTTCTGGTTTATCTTCACAATCAATCAAAATGGCATTTATTTTGTTTTTAAGATTTTTTATAATGTACGAACCAACGTAATCATCACCTCTTAAAGGATTCCCAATTCCTGCGATTAAGACTTTTCCATTGATATTACTTAAAAATTCACTTAATTCCAACTTGTTCTGCAATCAAGGGCTTTATTTTCTTTTTTGAAATTCCCAATGCTTGAGCAATTCCAAAAAGAATAGCCTCTGGACGGGGTGGGCATCCTGGAATATATAAATTTACAGGTATTATCTTGTCAACTCCTCCTACAACATTATAGCTGTCAAACCATATTCCACCTGCAGTTGCGCAGGAGCCAAGGGCTATAATAATTTTTGGTTCTGGAGTTGCTTCATAGACTTTTATAACAAATTCAATGGTTGGACGTGTTACAGGTCCTGATATAACCAAAGCATCTGCATGTCTTGGAGAACTAACTGCCTTCATGCCAAATCGCTCTATATCATAATAGGGAGTTAAAATATCGAGTAATTCTATATCACAACCATTACATGCTCCTGTGTTTACATGATAAATCCATATAGATTTTTTTAAAGCCCATTGAGCAAGCTTTTTTAACAATGACATATTTTTTCCTCCTTAATGTGACATTTTAATAATACCATTTGTAGCAATTTCAAGTAATGGATAAATAATTTCGGGGAAAACACCAAAAATGATTAATAAAAAAGTAAGTACAAAAGTGGATAAAACCATAGAAGCTGGCAATTGAATCTTATTTAATATCTGATTTTGTTCTTTCTTTGACCAGAATAAAAATATTGCCGTTCTAAGAAGAGCAAGTCCGCTAATAAATCCCGATAAAATTAAAATAATAGAAGTCCAAAGAAATCCTGATTCAGTAAGTGCAAAAAATATTGTGATAGAACTCAAAAAACTTCCAAACATAGGCATTCCTGCAACTGCTAAAGCTCCAATAAAGAACATTGGAGAAACCCACGATATATTTCCAAATGATTTCTTTATTTCATCTATTTTGCTACTACCATAGGCAAAAATCAAAATACCCGTTGAAAAAAATAAAATTCCCTTCATTAAAGTATGATTAATAATATGAAAAACTCCACCTAAAATACCTATATAACTATTTAGAACCAATGCTGATGCTATGAATCCCATTTCACTTATACTGCAATAGGCAATCATCTTTTTTAAATCCCTTTGATTAAAAGCTAATACTGCACCAAAAAACATACTTAATGATGAAAGTATAATTACTAATGTTTGTATTTCCTGAAAATGAAAGGAAAAAACAGTAACAGTCCTTACTATACCGTAAAAACCTATTTTTGTAACAGCACCAGCTAAAAATACTGTAATTGGCGAAGGAGATTCAGAATAAGAATCAGGAAGCCATACATGAAAGGGTATTAATCCAGATTTTGTAAAAAAACCTATTATAAAAAGCACTGCACAAATTAATGCTATATGCTTTGGCAATGACGCAACATAAAAAGAAATATTACTTAAAAATATCAAAGTACCTGTAAAATAACTAAGTAAAATAATTCCCAACAAACTAAATAAAATTCCTACATTGATGAATAATAAATATTTAAAACTTGCTTTAAGGTCTTCCTTTTGAAGGTTAAATGCTATCAGATAGATGACTAATATAGTACTTAGTTCCAAAAAAATATAAATTAAAAACAGATTATTGAGAACAAATGCAAGATTCATAAATGCGGTTGAATAAAGTATTGTAGAATAGTAAAGATGAAATTTATTTTGCCTATGACTGTAAAGTTTTGCCAAATATTGAGGTGAATATAAAATTGTAATCAAAGCAACTATTTCAATCATTAATTGCATTAGAATACTAAATCCATCAATATAAAAAATTTGATTTACTTCTATAACTTTACTTTCAGATAAATTAAGCTTTTCCCAGACAAGGATTGTGCAAAAAATGGATATAAGAATAGAGATAACAGGAAAAATTTTATTTATGGTAAATTTATTGCCAGCAAGAAGCACAAAAGAGGCAAATAAAATAGGAGATATAAAAACCATTGATACTATAAATACATCAATATCTATCATTTCTACTCCTCTAATCTATGAATTGCTTTTGTTTGTCTAAGTTTTTCAATTTCCTCTTTTACTAAAATTTCATTTAATCTAAGAATTATATAAAGGAAAAAGGATATGGCAACTATAAAATTGAAAGTTAATGTAAATTCAATGAATTTAGGCAAATGGGGAATTAAACTTATTATCAATAAATGAATTCCATTTTCAACTATAAAGAAACAAATAACCATTTTCACGGTGTCATTTTTTGAAATAAGAAGATATAATCCGTAGATAAAAAGAGTTATTCCACATGCAAAAGATGGAAGAACTTGAGGAAGATTCATTGTTTTAAAAATTCCCATAAAGTGATAAACTAAAGAAAGAACAACAATTGATAATGCTATAGAAAGTGGATGACTTATAGTTGGTTTTATCTCGCTGTGTATTCGATTTTTAATAGATTTAAGAATAAATAATGGAACTATAAAAACCCTAACTAATAAATCTAAAAAAGCTATCCAATAAAGAGATGTTATATTATAAGTAAAGCCCATTGTAAAAACAGAAGTAACAATAAATAAAGAATTAGCAATAAGACAGTATACTGAAAATCTTAAATTTTTTGATTCTCCTGCAAAAAACGTTAAAATTAGAATTGATATAAAAATTAATTCCATATCAAACTCCTATTAAAGCTAAAAAAATTGAAGTTATTGAAAAAACAGCAAGCGTTAAATTATATTTTAATGCCTGATCAATCCTTAATCGAGGATTTAAAGCCTCAATTAGTGTACTTATAAATATAATTATTGTAACTTTTATAATCGCAATTAGAGTATTTAATATCAAACTTTCAGTCATGGGCCAGGGAACAAAAATCTGTGAAAATACTAAACAAAACAAAACCTGCCTTGACATATTTGCCCATTTAACACAAGCATACTTTGGACCGCTTAATTCAATAAGAACTCCTTCTGCAATCTCCTGTTCTGCTTCTGAAATGTCAAAGGGAATTTTCCCAATCAATGCTTGTAGAGATAAGAAAACGCATACAGTTGCTAAAAGCATAGAAACATTTGGTCCATTTAAAGTATACCATGAAACAATATCTCCAATTTTAAAAGATTGGGCATTTATTGCTCCTGTTATCAATGCAATGGCTAAAATTGGTTCAACGGAAAGATGAAGCATCATTTTACGAGAAGCACCTACATAAGCAAAGGGATTTTCTGAGGCTGAGGCAGTGATTATTATTGCAATTCCTACTACTGTTATTATATAGATAAAAAGAAATATATCCCCCCAAAAATTGAGTGGTGGAGTTTTACCTGTTATAGGTATCAAAAGAGAAGCCATGCCAACACTTACTACAGAAAGATATGGAGACAATCTAAAAAGGGGATTTATAGTAGATTTTAAATCTTCTTTTCCCATAAGTTTAATAATATCGAAATAGGACTGCAAAGGTGATGGTCCTACCCTACTCTGAATTAAAGCTCGTATTTTTCTTGTAAATCCATCAAAAAAAGGAGACAGTATCAATACTACAAAAAGATTGATTATAAATGAAATAATAAGATAATCAATCATGGTTTCCCCTCATATAAATACATAACAAATATAAAAATTAATAAGCTACCAAATATAAGCCATAGAATATACTTTTTAATCATCCTTTGATAAACTTGCTGGCTATGTTCAAATAAATTAAAAATTTTATGTGCAAAAGGATAATAAAACCAGCTATCAGGTTGAAGTATTTTTATAAACCATTTAGGCAATGAAAATTTTAAAGAAGGAAGATTTACCGGATAAAATCCCTTAAACTGAATATTTCCAATTTTAAAACTGACAAGTTTTTTAAAGGGCTGATAAAAACTATGTCCTGTATAAGTAACTTCTTCTGGGGTATGTTCCTTCCCACCATACCATGTTTCTACTATCCTTTTTTTAACATCCGCATATCTTTCAAAACCAAAAATAAGAAGACATAGTAAAATTAGAGGAATCAAAATCATAATCGGAAACCAAGTGCCTGCAAAGCATTCTTCACAAAAGTTAATGCCAAAACCTAAGTAACTTGTCATAAAAACTTGAGAAAACTCAGGTAATTTAATATTTAAAGAATCAGAGACTGAAATATAAATTAATTTAAGTGGTATTATAGGAAAAAGTCCTAAAAAAATACAGATTAAAGAAAGAAATATCTGGGGAAATGTCATACTAAAAGGCAATTTGACTGTGTTGTTTCTCACTCCTTGAAGTTTTCCCATAAAAGCTGAATTGACAAATTTAAGAAAAGAGGCTAAAGTAACTGCCGATATAAAAATTGAAATTATTCCAAAATTAATAAAGATAAATTTTATTAAAAATGAAACTCCCGATTCATTTGCAGACCAAATGGAAGATTCAAAAATCAAAAGCTTTGATACAAAACCATTAAAGGGTGGTACTCCAGCAATAGACAAAGAGCCTATCAAAGCTGCAATAGCTGTCAAGGGCATAATTTTCATTAATCCTGAAACTTTATTAAGATCAGTTGTACCTGTTTGATAATAAATTGAACCAGCATTTAAAAATAGTAAACTTTTATATATGGAATTATTAAAAATATGAAAAATTCCTCCTACCAAACTAATAGCACCCAAGAAGGGATGAGTATTTATAAAGTATAATCCGATACCTATTCCCAGTAGCATATATCCTACTTGTCCAATTGCATGAAAGGACATTAATCTTTTAGCTTCATCCTGAGTAAGTGCTGCTACAGTTCCGATAAATATTGAGAACACTCCTGTTAGGGCTAATATAAATCCCCAAATTTCTGTATAAGATGACAGAGGTAAAACAGAAAAGAAAAATCTTAAAATAGCATAAACTCCCAATTTTGACATAATACCACCAAAAAATGATGAAGCTGATGAAGGAGGTTCGGGATAAGTATTTGGTAACCAAAAACCAAAGGGAAGTGCTCCTGCTTTTGTTATAAAAGCTAAAAAAATACAAAATATAATAAAATGAGAAAGTACAGGATTATTTATAATTAAGAGATTAAAAATATTTTTTATTTCTGTAAAGGCAAAATCATGACTTCCTGAATATAAAA
This sequence comes from Thermodesulfovibrio sp. N1, assembly GCF_001707915.1. Taxonomy (GTDB): domain Bacteria; phylum Nitrospirota; class Thermodesulfovibrionia; order Thermodesulfovibrionales; family Thermodesulfovibrionaceae; genus Thermodesulfovibrio. Next base: position 34,581 of record NZ_MAVV01000005.1, read on the forward strand.
TTAAAGAAGCTAAAATTAAAAATCCTGTTGTAACATGAGTTGCTATGAAATACTGTAGTCCACCTTTTAGTGCTGAAGGTTTTTCCTTTTCAAAAAGTACTAAAAACCATGAACTTAAAGTCATCATTTCCCAAAAAATAATAAAAAAGAGCATATCACTGACGCATACTACACCAACACAAGCAATGAATAGCAACAATAGAAACGGATAAAATCTTACAGAAGATTGATTGTATGCCTTAAGATATTTCCATGAAAACATGGTTACACTCATTGAGATTAAAGCAATGACAATCAAAAATAAAGCAGAAAGGGAATCTATATTCAATTGCAGAGACGAATTTATTATTGGTTTAAGGGAAAATAATTCCTCTTTTATAACTTTATTATTTATAAAAATTTCAAAGGAAAGATAAAAAAGAGATACTGAAGAAAAAAATGTGCAAATAAAAGCAATTATACCAGCAATGGATTTATTTTTTATAAGAAAAGTTAAAATAAAACCTATAAATAAAAATAAAACTGCATGATATAAATAATTAATAATTTCCATTGTTTCACCCTCCATATAAAGCTTTTACAAAGGGATAACCGATCAAGGGTGAAAGAAAAGTTAAGATTAATAAAAATACTAAACTAAATCTCATAGAAAAAGGAATTTGATTATTTGCTAAAACAACTTTGGATGAGGCTTCTCCAAAGAAAACCCTATGACCTACAAAAATATACCAGCAAAAAGACAGAATACTCTCAATTAAGGCAAGTAATCCAAATACTGTTGTATAAGTATTTTTTAATTCAAAGGCCCCAGTAAAAATCATGAATTTACTCCAGAATCCTGAAAAAGGTGGAATCCCAACAATTGCAAACATTCCACATAAAAAACAAAGAGTAAGAAGAGGAAATTTTTTTATTAAACCTCTTAATTCGCTTATACTTTTAGTGCCAGTTGTATATGCAATAGCACCAACTGAAAGAAAGAGCAATCCCTTAGCAAATCCATGATTTATAATATGAAAAATACCTCCCATTCCTCCTGTTTTTGATCCAAATATTCCAAGAGTAATACCAAGTAAAATATATCCAAGATGTCCTATTGTAGAGTAAGCTAATAGCTTTTTTAAATCATCCTGAAAGTAATACAAAATAACTGAAATCATCATAGTTAAAATAGCTATAGTTGACATAATAATTATGAAATTTTCAGAGAAATATGAATTAGAAAGATATATTCTTGCCATTAAGTAAACCCCTGCCTTAACCATTGCAGCAGCGTGTAGATAAGCACTTACTGGTGTTGGAGCAACCATTGCATCTGGTAACCATGTAAAAAGAGGTATCTGAGCTGATTTAGCAGAGGCAGCAAAAAATATAAGTAATAATACGATAAATTTTGATGATATCGAAAGGGAATCAATTGCCGAAAAATCAAAGGATTTAACTTCTGTATACATTAAAGCCAAGGCAACTAAAAATCCAAATCCACCAATATGGGTCATTATGAAAGCTTTTAATCCTGAAAATAAAGCTTTATCCTCCTTTGTATAGGAAATTAGTGCCCAGGAGCAAAGAGTTGTGACCTCCCAGAAAAAGAAAAGTTGTAATAAATTAGGTGAAGTAACAATTCCAATCATTGCACCAATAAAAAGAAGCAAAAGAAAATAATAGCTTTGATATGGAGCATAAAAGGGATGATCAGCATTATATGGAGACATATATCCATAGGAATATAAAATTACAAAAAAAACCTATTACTGTTATTAATATGAGCAAAATCGCAGTTAAGGGATCACTCATTAAACCAAAATTTAAATTTATAGGAAGCCATTTAAATAAGTAAAAATCATAATGGACTTTAAAACTGCTAAATAAACTAAAAATACTAAATAACATAGTTAAAAAAGCAAAAATTGCTGCAATAATTCCAGCAACCCTGTTTTTAAATAAATAGGATATTAAAGCGCCTAAAAAAGGTATGATAAGGGATAGAAGTAAATAATCCATAATCATGCCTCTTTGTTCTGATTTTTTCTTCTACATTCTGAACATATTTTTAATTTATTTATCTGTTCTTCTGTTTTGTTTTGAAGTCTTTCAATTTGTTTATTCAACATGTTAAGAGTAATAAAAGGTTTTCCACAGATTGAACATTTAACCATTTTTATTTTTATAACAATATCTAAATCTTGTTTATTATCAGTAGCAAGTTCGAACTCATGGGTAATTCTTATTGCTTTTTCAGGGCATGCTGTAGCACATCGTCCACAGTAAATACATCTACCGGAGTAAAACAACACAATTTTTTCATCTTCTTTATCTTGAATTTCTATTAATCTTGACGGACATGTTCTTACACAGTTACCACATCCAATACATTTATTAGGATCAACTTTTAATCTTCCTCTCAAATTTTCTGGTGGTGTTAAAGGAACAAAAGGATAGGGTCTTGTTATTTTTTTATGTCTTGATGAAAGTAAAAGAGCTTTTATTTTACTTTTAAGCATTTGACTAATTCTTGAGAATTGTAAATTTTAACTTTTTTATTATTTATATCTATTGTTTCATATCTTTCTGTACAGGAAAAACAAGGATCAATACTTGCTATAATCAGAGGTGCATCTGCTATTGAATTGCCTTTTAAAAGAACTGATAAAGCCTGATAATTCTGATAAGAAGGAGCTCTTACACTCCAGCGATAGGGTTTTCCATCAGTGCCTGTCATTACATAATGAAAAAGTTGTCCTCTGGGTGCTTCAATATATGAAATACCTTCTTTCCAAGGCTCAATTTTTGATACCTTTACAAAATTAACTCCTTCAGGAAATTTTTCAATAATCTGTCGGAGAATATTAATAGAAACTAAAATTTCCTCAAGTCTCACAATGGTTCTTGCCCATATATCACCTTCTTTTCTCAATGGAACTCGTATCTGTAACATAGAATAGGCTGCATAGGGGAAATTAACTCTTATATCAATATTAATCCCTGAAGCTCTTGCAACAGGTCCACCAATAAAATATTTCATAGCATCACTTTCAGAAAGAATTCCTACATTTTTAAATCTCATCTGAAGGACATCATCATCAATAATAATTTCTCTAAGTTCTCTTACTTCTCTCTCAATATCTGATATAACTACTTCCATATCTTTTAAATGTTGAGGAAGAACATCAATTGTAACTCCACCAACAATGTTTATTCCATAGGTTTTTCTATTACCTGTAATCATTTCACAAAGGTACATTACAGGCTCTCTTATTCTCCATGCTTGCATAAATAAAGTATCAAATCCTACGATATGTGCTGCTAAACCAACCCAAAGAAGATGACTATGAATCCTTTCAAGTTCAAGAAACATACTTCTGATAAATTTTGCTTTATCTGGTATCTCAATTCCTGCTGCTTTTTCAACAGCTTGACAATAGGCAGTAGAGTGGACAAAACCGCAAATTCCACATATTCTCTCAGCAAGAAATGGAATTTGTTGATAGTTTAGGACGCTTTCACCGAGTTTTTCAATTCCTCTATGAACATAAAAACCTCTATAATCAAAATCAACAATATCCTCACCATCAACAATTAATCGAAAATAAGCAGGTTCTTCAAGAGAAGGATAAAAAGGACCAATAGGGATAACAGTTTTGCCTTCTTCAGGTTTTTTAAGTTGTGTAGATTGCCCAAGCTCCTCAGAAGGTTTTGTATTATATGAAAAACTTTTTCTCAAAGGATATGTATTTTGAGGCCAATCATCAGGCAAAACAAGTCTTCTTGGATCAGGATGACCGTAAAATTTTATTCCAAAAAGGTCATTACATTCCCTTTCAGCCCATGTTGCACCAGGAATAATATCAGATATCGAATCAATTTTAGGATTTGAAGAATCTATATCAGTTTTAACTATTATATTAAGTTTTTCTTGAGGAAACATAAAAAAGTAATTCAATTCAATTTTTTCTCTTTGAGAAGTAAAATCTATAGCAGTCAGATGAATAAATCTTAAACCTTCTAAAATAAGAATTTTTACTATTTCTTTGATATAGGAAGCATCAGTTTTTAAAATAACTGTACCTTCTTGCTCTTGGACTAAATCCACAGAGTTGTTCAATTCAGCTTTAATTTTTTCAGGCTTCTGCATTTTATTAAGATTAATAAAAAAAATTTAGGAAAAGCAAATAATCTTTTTTAATATTAAAATTTAATCTAATTCTTCTTTTTCAGTGCTTATATTTTCATATTTAATTTTAGCTATTCTCTGTCCTACCATTTCTATGACTTTGAAGACTTTGCCATTAACCCTTACAGTATCTCCAACTTTAGGAATTCTTTGAAGAGAGGTAAGTATAAAACCTCCAAGAGTTTCATATTCTTCTGATTCCTCAATTTCTATTCCATAATCTTCTCTTAAATCTCTTACTGAAATACCTGCATCTATAATCATCGAACCATCTGGTAATGTAACTACAGGCATTTCAATATCATACTCATCTCTTATTTCTCCCACAAGCTCCTCAAGAATATCTTCTAAGGTTACTAATCCTGTTATAACTCCATATTCATCAACAACTAATGCCATATGAACCCTCTTTTTTTGCATTTCCTTTAAAAGAATATTTATTTTCATTGTCTCAGGCACAAAAAATGGAGGTTTTAACAATTTTTTTATATCAATTTTCCCTCCTTGATTTTTTAATATAAGATTATAAAAATCCTTTGAATGGAGAATCCCTCTAACATCGTTTAAGTCTTTTCCAATAACTGGATATCTCGAGAATTGCTCTTCCATTATTATTTCTTTTATTTCTTCTAAGCTCATATAAACACTAACTGTTGTTATTTCTGGTGCAGGAATCATAATTTCTTTTACAATAATATCGGAAAAACTAAAGGCACTGTGTATAAGCTGTCGCTCCTCTGGTTCAAATATACCTTTTTCTTCTCCTTCTTCTATCAAAAGCTTTAACTCCTCCTGGGAAATAAATCCTCTTTCAGAAAATGTTTTTAATCCAAAGGGTTTTAAAATAAAACTTGCAGTATTAGTTAAAATTTTAACGAGTATTGATGTTATTTTTGAAAAATTATCTATAAATTTAGCGGTTTTTAAACTCACCCATTCAGGATTATGAAGGGCAATTGATTTTGGAATTAGTTCTCCTAAAGTCACTGAAACATATGTAACAATCAAAACAACTAATGTGATTGATAAAGCCTCAGCTGAAGATTGTAAATAAGTAAATGGTAAAGATTCAATTAATGGTTTAATGTTCTTTACTGCATAGGCACCTGCTATAGCTGATGCAAGGGTTCCTATGAGGGTTATTCCAACTTGAATTGTAGCTAAAAAATTATTTGGATTTTCTTTAAATTTTTCTACTATTAATGCATTTGATTTCTTTTCCTCAATTAGTTGTTTTAATCTTGTACGTCTTAGAGTAACAACACCTATTTCTGCAGCAGAAAATAAACCATTTAAAACGATGAGGCAGAGTATCAGAAAAATTTCATTCATTTTAATAATTTTTTATTATATAAGGGTCTACTAATTAATAACTTTTTATTTTTTCTACTAATGCTTCTGCCACCTCCAGGGTTCCTACTGGTGGATTTGGATCATCAGGAGACTTCATATCATAGGTTACAAATCTGCCCTCCTTTATAATTTCTGCTACAGCGTTTTCTATTTTATCTGCTGACTGTGTCTCTCCTAAATACCTTAACATCATAACCGCACTTAATATTATTGCAAAAGGATTTACTTTATTCAATCCTTTATATTTTGGTGCACTTCCATGGGTTGGTTCAAAAACAGCGTATTCATCACCAATATTTGCACCTGGTGCCAATCCTAATCCACCAATCAGTCCTGCTGCAAGGTCACTTATAATATCTCCGTAAAGATTTGGTAAAACAAGTACATCATAAAGCTCTGGTTTCTGAACTAACTGCATGCACATGTTGTCAACGATTTTATCTTCAAACTCTACATCTGGATAGTTTGTTGCAACCTCTCGGGCAACCTCAAGAAATAATCCATCACTATGTTTCATTATATTTGCTTTATGAACAGCTGTAACTTTTTTACGTCCATTTTTTCTTGCATATTCAAAAGCAAATCTAACAATTCTTTCAGTACCAAAAACTGAAATAGGTTTAATACTAATTCCAGAATCCTGCCTTATTTTTTTCCCGGTTTTTTCTTCAATAAATTTTATCAAATCAATGGTTTCAGTCTCACCCTTTTTAAATTCAATTCCAGCATATAGGTCTTCTGTATTTTCTCTAACTATAACAAGGTCTATATTTTCATACTTTGTTTTTGCACCTTTAAAACTTTTACAGGGTCTTACACAGGCATAAAGGTCAAGAGCCTGTCTAAGAGAGACATTAACACTTCTAAAACCTGTTCCAACAGGTGTTGTTATTGGACCTTTTATTGCAATTTTGTTTTTCTTAATAGATTCTATTACTCTTTCTGGTAAAGGATTTCCTTCTTTTAAATAAACTTCCTCACCGGCATTTTGAATTTCCCATTGAATTTTTATTCCTGTAGCCTCAACAACTTTCTTCATTGCTTCTGATATTTCAGGACCAATTCCATCACCAGGAATAAGTGTAATAGTATACATTCTTATGGTTCCTCCTAAGGTGTTACTGTAAGAATTTGCCTGACAATGTCAGGATACTGGGCAATAAATCTAAGTTCGTCATCAGTAAGAGGTTTTTGAGTATGTAAATTTGCATACTGAACAAGTTCAAGTATTCTTCTTGCCTCATTGTCATCGTGGAATTCAATACCAAGTTTACTGTAGACATATCTGAATCCTTTTATACCACCATATTCTCCAGTAGTGATTATTCTTCCTGTTTCAAGAAGTTCTGGTTCTCCACGACCAACATCTTCTGGGGAGTAAAGTTCGTAATTAGCTCTATCTTTTAAAACTCCGTCAGCATGAATTCCTGATTCATGGGCAAAGGCATTTGCTCCAACACCTGGTTGATTAATAGGAATTGGTATGTTAAAAGCATAGGAAGCATATTTTGCAATCTTCCATGCCATTTTGAGATTCACATGCTCATCAAGAGGGCATTTTTCCTTTAAACCGTGAGAAAACTTAAGAGCAAGAATTGTAGAAACTAAATCCGCATTTCCTGCTCTCTCACCGTATCCATTCACTGTTGTATTTATATAACTGTCAACACCAGCTTCCACTGTGGCCTGAGCTCCAGCAACAGAGACAGCCTCTGCCATGCCAAGGTCATTGTGACAGTGCATTTCAATGGGAAATTTTGTTGCTAAGGCAAGAGTATGAATTCTTTCATAAATTGTGATAGGGTCTTCACATCCCAATGTATCGCAATAACGAAATCTATCTCCACCTGCTTCTTTTCCAGCAAAGATAAACTCGATGAGCCTACTAAGCTCTGTACGGGATGCATCTTCTGCATTAAATCCTACTGTTTCTGCTCCAAGTTCTTTAGCAAGTTTTACAGCATTGTACATACCCTTCACAACGTCATCCCATGTTTTTCTACCCTGAAATTTACCCTGAATCATAATTTCAGATGTGGAAACTGAGAGATTTAGATGTTTAATTTTTGGACAATTCTTAAATACTAACTCAACATCTTCAGGAATAGCCCTTGCCCATCCTTCAAGATGAATTCTTTTAAAAACTCCTAATTCAGCAAGTTCAAGGTTAGCATTGATGTAATTAATTTCATGTTTTAAAGTAGGAAATCCGATCTCACTTTGATAAACACCCATTTCATCAAGATATATATTAAGCATTGTCTTTGAAAGTTTTGGAAGCAGTATTCTTGAAGTCTGCACACCATCTCTATTTGTTACATCAATAAGATAAACTGTTCCCTTCTTTGCCATTTATTTCTCCTCCTTCTGTAAATTTTGTTTTTATTTTCTTTGGGATATCTCTCTTGGGATAGCTACTTTACCTGTTCTTACAAATTCCTTTATTCCAAGAGGTTTAACAAGTTCTATAAAAGCCCTAATCTTTTTTTCATCGCCAGTAACTTCTATAGTATAAGTTGTAGGACCTGAGTCAACAACTCTTCCGCGGAATATTTCAACGGTTTTTAATAATTCAAGTCTATTTTCTTTTCTTGGTGCAACTTTAATTAAAACCATTTCTCTTTCTACATGATCTATTTCAGTTAAATCAACAACTTTAATGACATCGACAAGTCGATTAAGCTGTTTTGTAATTTGTTCAATTACTCTATCATCACCTGTGGTTACTATTGTCATGATTGATATATTTGGATCAATGGTTTCACCAACTGAAAGACTTTCAATGTTGTATCCTCTACCACTAAATAATCCAGCAATTCTTGCTAAAACTCCAAATTTGTTTTCTACCAACACAGAAATAGTGTGTCTCACAGGTTTCCTCCTATTTAACTGCTTTCAGTTTGCGTTCTTTTTTCTTTTCTTCAAAAATCATCTGATCAATTGGAGCACCTGGTGGTACCATAGGATAAACTTTTTCCTTCCAGTCAACAACAAAATCCATAAATACAGGTTTTCTTATAGATAAAGCTTCTTTTATAACAGGTTCTACTTCACTGGGTTTAGTTGCCCTTAATCCAACAGCACCGTAGGACTCTGCAACCTTTACAAAATCAGGTGCTGTACTTAAATAAGTATGTGAATATCTTTCATTGTAAAAAAGTTCCTGCCATTGTCTGACCATTCCAAGATAACTATTATTTAGTATCGCAACCTTCACTGGTAAGTCATAAACTACAGCAGTTGCCAATTCCTGTATATTCATCTGGATACTTCCATCTCCTGCAATATCAATAACCGTCATGTCTGGAAAGGCAAGCTGAGAACCAATTGCAGCTGGGAAACCGTAACCCATTGTACCAAGTCCACCAGAAGTTACAAGTCTACGGGGCTTGTCAAATTTAAAAAATTGAGCTGTCCACATCTGATTCTGTCCAACTTCAGTTGTAATAATTGCATCACCTTTTGTTATCTCATATATTTTTTCAATAACATACTGAGGCTTTATAACCTCTGGATCAAACTCATATGTAAGAGGTCTTTCCTTTTTCCATTGATTAATTTGCTTGAGCCATGCGTGTCTGACTTCTTCCCACTGTGGCTTTATTTCTTCTTTAAGAACTTTATTTAGAACCTCAAGAACTTTGCTAACATCTCCTACTATTGGTATATCTACTCTTACATTTTTTCTTATAGAGGTAGGATCAATATCTATATGAATAATCTTTGCATTTGGTGCAAAGGCATCGGTTTTACCTGTAACTCTGTCATCAAATCTCATTCCTATTGCAATTATCAAGTCTGAATTTTGAACTGCCATATTAGCATAATATGTTCCATGCATTCCAAGCATTCCTAATGATAGTTCATGAGTTCTTGGGAAACTTCCAAGTCCCATAAGAGTATTTGCTACGGGAATCTGTGTAATTTCTGCAAGTTCCTTAAGATGTTCGCTGGCATTTGAAATTATGCAACCACCACCTGCAATAATAACAGGTTTTTTTGCCTTAGCTATTTCCTGAGCAGCTTTCTTGATCATATAAATGTTGCCTTCATAAGTTGGATTATAACTTCTTATATGAATTTTCTCTGGCCAAACAAACTCAGCCCTACCCTGTGTTACATCCTTAGGAAGATCAACAAGAACAGGACCAGGTCTTCCTGTGGTTGCAATATAAAAAGCTTCTCTGACCTGTTTTGCTAAATCTTTAACATCTTTTACGAGAATATTGTATTTTGTGCACGGTCTTGTAATTCCTACTATATCTGCTTCCTGAAAGGCATCATTTCCAATTAAAAATGTTGGGACTTGACCTGTGAAAATGACAAGAGGCACAGAGTCCATATAAGCAGTAGCTATACCAGTTACAGTATTTGTTGCTCCAGGTCCGCTTGTAACAAGTACAACACCTGGTTTTCCACTTACTCTTGCATATCCATCAGCAGCATGAGTGGCACCCTGTTCATGTCTTGTAAGAATCAGCTTTATGTCTGGATCATCGTAAAGAAGGTCAAATATATCAAGAATTACTCCCCCAGGGTAACCAAATATATGTTTTACCCCTTCCCTTTTTAAACATTCAATCAAAATTTCAGCACCTTTCATTTTTGCCATAGCTATATCCCCTATTTTATAAGCTTTAAAAAATAAAATAACATAAATTTTTCTATTTAATCAAATTATTAAGTCTTTTTATACTCTTTAAAACATGTTCAGGATTATGTGCTTCGATTGTGTATATGCATTCTTTCTTTTTTAATAATTGAAAAAATTTTTCAAAATCAAAACAACCACTTCCAATTGAAAGATGTTCATCAAAATTTTTATTATTGTCATGTAAATGTAATTCAATTATGTAATCATTTAATGAAAAAAGCCATTCTTCTATGCTCTTTTTTGAAAAAAGATTAAAATGTCCTGTGTCGAAACATACTCCAAAATAGGGAGATGAAAAGTATTTCATAAGCATTCTGAGATTTTCAGGGTCTTCTTCAAAAATATTTTCTATTGCAACTTTAATATGCAATTGTTCTGCTCTTGATAAAATTCTCTCCCATGTTTTAATACTCGCATCAAGCCATACTTCTACTTTAAAAGCATACTTCCATTTTTCATAGCCTGAATGAAAAACTATTGATATCGGATTTAGCAATTCAGCAATATCAAAAACCTGATTAAATCTCTCTAAAGTGACCTCTCTAACCTTTGAATCAACTGCACCAGGAGATAAATCCATAAAAGGTGCGTGAAAAGATAAAGAAGGTTCATAATATAGAGCCTTCTTAAGCTTTTCTATGTCTTCAGTTGTTATTTGATCAAGAACAGTAGCACTGAAGTATATTTCAAGATTAAATTTTTCTTTTTGAATTATATCAATATAATCGTAAATTTTGTTATATGGTACATGAATATGAGGTTTTATCATCTATTATGATTTTCCTTCTGTTTTATTTGAAACTTTGTTTGAATTGGAGTTTCCATTTCCTGAATTATTTTTTCTTGCATAATCAGTCACATACCAGCCACTTCCTTTTAAGATAAAGGAAGACTGTGAGATAAGTTTTTTAAGCTCTCCACCACATTCAGGACAATTTTTTAAAGGCTCTTCACTGAATTTTTGAATAAATTCATAGATTTTGTGGCATTCCATACATTCATACTCATAAATTGGCATCTGAACCTGCACCTCCTTTATAAAGTACTGACAAATTTTATTTTAAAACATCCTTATATATTTTTGGTATAATAATTAAAAAATTTTAAGGAGGCTTCAGACATGAAAGTTCTTGTCACAGGTGGAGCCGGTTTTATAGGAAGTGATTTTGTAAGATTAGCTGCAAGAAAGGGCTGGAAAGTCACAGTTGTTGATAAATTAACTTATGCAGGTGATTTGGAAAGACTCAAACCAATACAGGATAGATTAGATTTTTACAATGTAGATATCCTTGACAAGGATGAATTAAGAAAAATATTTGAAAAACAGCTACCAGAAGTTATTTTACATTTTGCAGCTGAAACAAATATTGATAGGTCTGTCATAGAACCAAGTATTTTCATGGAAACAAACATAATAGGTACTATATACCTGATAGAACTTGCTAAAGAATTCGGAGTAGAAAAATTTATAAATATTACATCCTATGAAGAATACGGAGAAATTAAAGAAGGAGAAAGAGATGAAGACTGCCCCCTGAATCCTCGTTCACCTTATGCTGTAAGTAAAGCATCAGCGGATATGTTGGGACAGGTTTACTGGAGAGCATTGCAATTTCCTGTTATTACATTGAGACTTTGCAGTATCTATGGTCCATGGCAAAATCCAGAAAGACTGATTCCTATGACAATTTTAAAAGCATTAAGAAATGAACCAATCCCCGTATATGGAACAGGGGATATAATTCGCGAATGGCTATATCTATGTGACTGTATTCAAGCAATTTTTGCAGTTTTAGAAAAAGGTAAACCGGGAGATGTTTACAATATAGGAAGTGGGGAAAGATTTCAAGTAATAGACATTATAAAGCAAATACTAAAAATTCTTGATAAACCAGAAACTCTCATAAAATTTGTACCTGACCGTCCTGGACACGAAAAAAGATTTGCGATTTGTACTGAAAAAATAAAAAATAAAACAGGTTGGGCACCTAAAACAAAGTTTGAATCAGGGTTAAAATCTACTATAGAATGGAATTTGAACAATAGAAATTGGTTGTTTAAAAAACTCTTTTATTATGAAAATTTATGGAGCAAACTTTACGGAGAGGATTAAATATTTTTATTGGCACATCAGGATGGCAATATGGACATTGGAAAGGAATTTTTTATCCTGAAGAATTAAAATATTCTGAATGGCTATCTTATTACTGTAAATATTTTTCAACAGTTGAGGTCAATGTAACTTTTTACAGAGATGTAAGAGTTTCAACTTTTGAAAAATGGTATCAACTAACACCAGAGAATTTTCAATTTTCAGTAAAACTATCAAGACAAATAACCCATTTTAACAAACTTAAAGTTAATAAGGATTTAATTGAAAGCTTTATTCAGAAGTACTCAACATTCAAATATAAATTAGGCATTATATTAATTCAGCTTCCACCTGGATTAAAGTTCGATGTAAATTTGATTACTGATTTTATCAATATGTTAGATAAAAAATATAAATACACAATTGAAGTTAGAAATAAAACATTTATTAATGATAATTTTTTTGAAATTCTGAAACAAAACAACATTGCTTTCTGTATAGCAGATTCTGCTGGAAGATTCCCTTACTATGAGACAATTACAGCAAACTTTATTTATGTGAGATTACACGGCTCTCAAAAACTTTATGCTTCAGAGTATTCAGATGAGGAACTTATTGAATGGGCTAATAAAATCAAAGTCTGGGATAAAGATACTTACATTTACTTTGATAACGACTATATGGGATATGCTGTTAAAAATGCCTTAAAAATTAAAAAATTACTTGAAGTATAATATCTTAACAAATTGAAAAAATTAAAAATTTATTTTTTCAAGTGCATGATTATTTATCAACCTTTGGTCAATAGAGATTTTATCAAGAGTTTTTCTTCTACAGAAGATGTAGATCCTGCCTCAACTACTCCTAATACTTTATATAAAATTAAATATAAAATTAGTAAGGGATTTTGGAATGAGTTGTCCCTTTGAGTACTTTTCAACAAACTTGAATGCTGTATTGTTAATAAAAATTTTTTCAATTTTAATTTGACTATTTAATGCTCTACTGTTAAAATTTATTTAAAAATTAGGAGTTTATCATGTCTTTCCCTAATGTAAGACAAAGTATTGGTTTGATTACCATTCCAGAAATGTTTGAAAGATCATGTACTTTGTATAAAGAGCAAATTGCCATAATGACAAAAGAGGGAGATGAATGGATAAGTCTACCTTATAAGTTTTTATATGAAAAAGTTACTTTGCTTGCAAAATATTTAAAAGATGAAATTGGACTCAAAAAGGGTAATAAAGTAGCTATTATTGGACAAAATTCACCTTATTGGGTAATATCTTATTTTGCTTGTCATTGGCTTGGACTAATTGTTATACCTGTAGATACAAGATTGAAAACACCTGAAATTAAATTTATTCTAAAAGATTCTGAATCAGTTGTCATTATCGCACAAGATACTTTTCTTGAAGAACTGCTCAAAATTCAAAGAGAACTCCCAACATTAAAGCACATAATATCTAAACAGCCGAATAAATTGAATATCACCTCTTTACAAGATATTTTTCAAAAAGTAAAAACTGGAATTCCTATGGAAAAGGTATTTTTAGAAGACTATGCGGTTATTTTATACACATCAGGAACAACAGGGATATCAAAGGGAGTACTGCTCTCTCACAAGAATATAATTTCAGATGTTGATGCTGTTTATCAAACGATAGAATACGGACCTAATGATAGATTTTTCTCAGTATTACCTCTCCATCATGTTTATGAACAAACCTGTGGACTTATTTGTCCAATAGCTGGAGGAGCCACCATAGCCTATGCAAGTTCATTAAAATCTAAAGTATTGATCGAAGAAATGCGTTATGTAAAACCAACAGTAATGTTAACAGTTCCTTTATTACTTGAAAAAATAGTAGAGGGAATAATAAGAAAAGTTAAAGAATCTGGAATATTAAAAAAGCTCATATTTAATTCATTAAGAATAACTGCAAGAAATCTTGATAAACTCTTTAAAGGCAAAATATCAAAAACATTATTCAGAAATGTCAGAGCCCAATTAGGGATGGAAAATCTTAGATACCTAATTTCAGGTGGTGCAGCCCTTCCAAGATGGGTTTCTTTTGCATTAGAAGAAATGGGTTTTCCCATACTTCAGGGTTATGGATTATCAGAAACATCACCTGTTATTACGTTAAATCCTCCATTTTGTCCTCGAAATGAAAGCGTTGGTTTGCCTCTGCCCTATGTAGAAATAAAAATACATGAACCAGATAATAACGGAATCGGTGAAATTGCTATTAAAGGACCTATGGTAATGGTTGGTTACTATCAGAATGAGGAAGCTACTAAAGAAGTATTTACTGAAGATGGATGGTTTTTAACAGGAGATATGGGGTATATGGATAAAGATGGATACCTTTACATAACAGGAAGAAAAAAAAGTGTGATAATAACATCTGGCGGGAAAAATATCTATCCTGAGGAGGTAGAAATAGCATTGTTAAGATCTCCCTATATCTCTGAAGTTTTGGTGATTGGGGTATGGGATTCTGATAAAAATAAAGAGGATGTTCATGCAATCGTGTATCCAAATTTTGAAAATGTAAATCAGTATTTTGAAAAAAGGGGTATTAAAAATCCAAACACTAATGATTTGCATGAGCTCATACATAGAGAGATTGTCACATACAGTAGTGACTTAGCTAACTATAAAAGAGTACGAAAGTTTACCATTAGAGAAGAAGAATTTCCTAAAACAACTTCAATGAAAATAAAAAGATATCTCTTTCAACAACAAAAAATTAAATAGAATTTGGTTTTTTTAATTTGGAGTTATTTAACCCATGACTTTTGGGATTATTAAAAATAGTCTAAGATTGGCTATCTTAATCATGGGGTTTAGCGGACTAATTGCCCAAATGCTACTTTTACGGGAATTGTTAATAGTTTTTTCAGGCAATGAACTTTCTATTGGAATTATTTTTGCAAATTGGGTTATTCTTGAGGCTTTTGGCTGTTTCTTTTTTGGTAAAAGGGCTGAAAAAAGTAAAAATAAATTTGAAACATTTATTGCACTTAATATTATATTTTCTATATTTCTGATCTTAGCAATTTTTTTCACACGTATCCTAAAGGAACTTCTTGGTTTTTCAATAGGTGAAAATATAGGATTTTTACAGATGCTTTATTCATCTTTTATCATACTTTTACCAACAAGTATTTCTCATGGGGCATTATTTCCTCTTTCCTGTAAACTTTATTCTGATTTTTCCCATGATAAAGCATCATCCATTGGAAAGGTCTACATCTATGAGACAATAGGAACAATTTTGGGTGGTATTGTCTGGACATATTTTTTTATTACCTATTTTCACTCATTCCAAATAGCTTTTTTTCTTGTCATTTTAATCCTGCTTATAAACATCATTTTAATTATCATTTTTTGGAGAGAATTCAGATTAAAGAAAATTACTACGGTCATTACCTTAACTATTTTAATTGTTTCATTATATCTTACCATTTCAGCAGAAAGGATTCATCAATTTTCTATATCAGCTCAATGGAAAGGTTTAAATGTAGTTCATTATCAAAACTCTCTTTATGGAAATATCTCTGTTGTGGAGAATGAAGGACAATACATCTTCTTTTCAGATGGTATTCCTGAGCTAATTACCCCAATACCTGACATAGGATTTGTTGAAAAATTCGTCCATATTCCCCTTTTTACTCATCCTCAACCTCAGAAATTATTTATCTTAAGTGGTGGAGCTGGTGGTGTAATTAACGAGATATTGAAACATCCATCAGTAAAAGAAATTGATTATGCAGAATTAGACCCACTGTTTCTTGAAATTATAAAAAAGTTTCCCACTCCTTTAACAGAATATGAATTAAATCATAAAAATGTAAAGGTTCAGTATATTGATGGTCGTCTTTTTCTTAAAATGACTGAAAATAGATACGACATAATTCTCGTAGGAGTATTCAATCCATCGGATCTACAGACAAACAGACTTTTTACAAAGGAATTCTTTGCTTTAGCTAAAAAGAGATTGAATAATAGTGGTATTCTGGTTGTCGGATTACCCGGTTCACTAACATATTTTAATGATGAATTAAAAAATCTAAACAGTTGTATTTTTAATACCCTTAAAAGTGAATTTTCTTATATAAGGGTTTTTCCTTCAGAAGGAACAAATCTTTTCTTAGCTTCAGATTCAGATGAAATTATCCATTTTAACAGCTCAAAACTGTTAATCAGACTTAATGAGCGAGGCATTCATGTAAATATTCCCATTGCAAGGCATATTGAAGAAGTGCTACATCCTGGATGGAAAGAATGGTTTACTATGTTTTTTGAGGGTGGCACTGAAAAAATCAATTCTGATTTTACACCAATAGGAGTTTTTTACAGTGTGTCTCATTGGAATTCAGTTTTCAATCCTGAAATTGCTAAGGTTTTCCAACTATTAGAGAAAATGAATTTGCAAATGTTCATAGTTTTATTTTTTATTCTTATTTTATTATTTTTCCTACTACCAATCAAAAAGACAAAGCTTTATAGATTAGGTATACCCTTATGTATAATGACAACCGGTTTTGCAGGAATGATTTTTGACCTTATGTTGATATTTGCATTCCAGTCAATCTATGGATATGTCTTTTCCTGGATAGGACTTCTTGTAACCTTTTTTATGGTGGGAGTATCCTTTGGAGCCTTTTTTACAAATTCCCTTTTGTCACGAATAAAAAATTTATTAAGTGTTTTTATTAAAATTGATTTAACAATAATCTCTTTTTCTCTTTTAATGCCTGTTTTATTTATTATGCTACATCCTCACATAGATAGCTCTGTTGAATTTATTTTTTTGAAAATACTTTTCCTGATTCTTTCGTTCATAAGTGGTAGTTTAGTAGGTGCTCAATTTCCAATTGCAAATATGATATATTTAGAAAAGAGCCCAAGTTTGTCAGAAACTGCAGGAATTCTTTATAGTTCTGACCTTATAGGTGGATGGATTAGCGGAGTTTTAGGTGGTATAGTTCTCCTACCTGTTCTCGGACTTCTTAATACTGCAATAGTTGTTGTTTTACTTAAACTTTTAAGTTTAATTATAATAGTATATCCAACCATTGCCATTAATGTGTCAGAAAGAAGGTAAAAAAATGGAAAAAAATTGCGGTGATAAAATTAGCCGAAGAAATTTCCTTAAAAAAATCAGTTGTATTGGACTTCAAATGCTTTTTTTACCAATCTTTGGCAGACACGGCTATGGTAAAAGTATAAATTCAGGTTTTACTCCAGCATACTTAAAGCTTCACAGATCAGGTGAGTTGAAAGAAAGGGCAGAAAAACTATGGAAGATTATGGAAAAATGTCAACTCTGCCCAAGAAAATGTGGAGTAAATCGTTTGAAAGGAATGAAAGGGGTTTGTCGTGCTCCAGGAAGTAAACTTGTTATCTCAGCATTTCATCCTCATTTTGGAGAGGAAAGACCCCTTGTTGGAAAAAGAGGTTCAGGAACTATATTTTTTACCCATTGCAATTTAAGATGTGTATTCTGTCAGAATTGGGAAATAAGCCATATTGGAAGAGGTACAGAGAGAAGTATTAATGATTTAGCAGATATGATGCTTTTCTTACAAAAAATTGGTTGCCACAACATAAATCTTGTTACACCAACTCACTATTCTCCCCATATTCTCAAAGCCCTTGATGTAGCAGTTGAAAAAGGACTTACTCTTCCTCTTGTATACAATACTTCAGGGTGGGAACGACTTGAGATACTTAAAGTTCTTGATGGAATTGTTGATATTTATTTACCTGATATCAAATATTGGGAAAGTAGCATGTCTTCAAAATACTCATCAGGAGCAGAAACTTATCCTGATATTACAAAGGAAGCAGTCTTGGAAATGCATCGTCAAGTTGGAACAGCAAAACCTGCAAAAGATGGAATTATATATAGAGGATTAATCATCAGGCATCTTGTTATGCCAAATAATGTCGCTGGATCAGAAAAAATAATGGAATGGATTGCAAAGGTTCTACCAAAAGATACTTATGTAAATATAATGGCACAGTATACCCCGCTTTATAAAGCTTTTGATTATCCAGAGATATCAAGAAGAATAACCAAAGAAGAGTATGTAAAAGTTGTAAATAAAGCCAAAGAATTAGGTCTTTCAAATCTTGATATTCAGGGCTATTGGTGGTTAAGATAAAAATATAATTAGGACTTGATAAGTTTTTGATTCTTTATCTTCTTTATACTGCGAAGCTTTTCTTATTTTTTAAATCCGACTTTATAATTTTTTAAATGTAAGTCATTGTAAAATAAGGGAAATAGTATTCATTTTCGCCAATACATCACTGATTTGTATTGCCCTTTTTCTTTAAAAGATATTCTATCACTGTGTGAAAGAATTGAAATAACGCACAAAGATGCCTCACTAAATATATTCCCTCCATAAGAAACACTTTCTTCGCATTCAATATCATCTATGTGGATTAATCCTTCTATAGACTTAGCTGTATAGGCAAGCTTTAACCTCTGTGCCTCTTCCCATGTAACACCTCCAAAGGACTTTATGGTCCTCTGTTTTACTTTTCCCTTTTCTCTGTAACTTTTAACAATATCAGCAGTGTAATAGGTCTTACCTTTTACAGTCTTTTTAGAGATTTTGAATGTTCCTTTTTATACGCCAATACTTATAACATAGAATAAATAATTTTGTGAAGGAAGAAATGACTTATATCAAAAAATATTCGCCATTACACAGAAAAATAAAAAATTAATTATTTCAATAAGTGAGGGGCAAAAGTTTAGAAAGATGGGTTTAGAAATAAAAAATCACATCAAATAAAATCAAGGGTTTACGAGTGCAATTTGTCAATTTTTAAGCCTAAGTTGATAAACTCGGGAAAAGTAATATATGGCTGGCATGATAACGAACTTGGAAGTTATACAAAAATGTTTGGAGATTTAACAGTTAAGATATCCCAAGATATTTATTAAGGTTATTTGATTATATTGCTTTCTATGATATCAATTGAGAGAGGTTTTGAAAGAAGAAAACCCTGAACCAAGTCACAACCAAGGAATTTTAAGATATTAAGTTGTTCTTCTTTTTCAACTCCTTCAGCAAGGGTGAGTTTGTCAAGTCTTTTTGCAAGCTCTATTATTGTTTGAACAACAGCAAAGGATTTTTTATCTTTTAATATGTCTCTTATGAAAGCAATATCAATCTTTATAATATCTATTGGTAAATCCTTAAGATAAACAAGAGAAGAAAAACCTGTGCCAAAATCATCCATTGCAATTTTGGGGGGATTTTTCATTTTTTTAATCATTGAAATTAAATCCATTACATGATCCGGATTTTCAATAAATACTCTTTCTGTAATCTCAATTGTGACTTTATCCCTTATTTCTTCTGGAATGCGAGATATTTTTTGGATAAAATTTGCATCATTAAAAGTTTTTCCTGAAATATTTATTGAAATATTAATCCTCCATTTCCTTATTTTTTCAATTGTTTCTTTGATTAAGAAATCTTCAAATTTATTTAAATATTGGCTATTTTCTATGTAGTTAATAAAGGAATTCGGATAATAAATTTTGCCTTTATCAATTATTCTAACTAAAGCTTCAAAACCTGCTACTTTCAAAGTATCAGTATGGTAGTAAGGTTGATAATAAAATACAAAAAGATTTTCATCAAAGGCTTTTCTAACCAGATTGATTATTTCCCATTGGCTTTCTACATCTTTTTCAATTACTGGGTCATAAAATTTAATTACTCCTTCACCTTCATTCTTTGCCTTAGTAAGAGTTATGTCAGCTTTTTCATATAAAGACTTAAATGTTGTTCCATCTTTTGGAAATAAAACTATGCCTGCATTAATGTTGGTACTTACTGTTTTATTTTCTATTTCAAATTTAAAATCATTAAGTTCTAAAATTTTTTGATAAACACTATAACTCTCAATTGAACTATCAATCATAACATATACTCCAAAGGTGTCAGCACTTATTCTGGCAACGGCATCTGTACCTTTAAAGTTTTCACTTAAATTTTTAGCAAAGGATTGCAGGAATCTGTCGCCCCCTGAAAATCCTAAAATTTTATTTATCCCTGTCATATTACATAAATCTATTAATAGGAATACTCCTATAAGTCCCTTTGCCTGGGTTTCTCTCAATTTAACGGAGACATCGGCAGAAAATCCATTTAAATTTAAAAGTCCTGTTAGGGCATCATAGTTTTGTAATTTATTTATTCTTTCGGAAAGCACTAATTTTTCTGTAATATCCTTTGCAACAGCAACAAATCTTAAGATATTTCCAGGAAGTCTGATAGGTATAATTTTTAAGTCAACATGAAAAATCTCTCCATTCTTTTTTCTGTTTGGTATTATGGCATTGAATATTTTTTCTGAAAGAATGGTATCCCACATTTCTTTATAAAATTCTGGTGGATTAAGTCCTGATTTAAATATTCTTGGATTATGCCCAATCAACTCTTCTTTTTTGTATCCGCTTATTTTTTCTACAGCTTCATTTACATAAGTAATATTACCTTTTTCATCGGTAACTAAAATCCATGTATCAGAGTTTTTAATTGCCTCTGAAATGATAGTGTTATGCCTTATCCTTTCAACTCTTTCAAGGGCAAAAGAGAGGTCTCTTTGAATTTCTTGTAGTATATCAGCAATCGATTCTGTGAAATAATTTGGAAACTCTGAATAGATACTTATCGAAGACACAATTTTTTTATTTTTAAAAAGAGGAATTACACAAGATGACAAAACTCCTCTTTTTAAAAGTTCTAATCTTATGGGATTTTTATCGGTATCTTTTCTTAAATCGGAATTAATTAATATCTTTTTTTCTTGTAATAATTTATCGCATTTATGTTCTGATTCACTAAGGAATTTTATGAATTCATGATCACCATAGTGAAATTTAGGAATTCTCTTTCCATATTCATCAATTAATCCAATCCATACAAATTTAAATTTAAGATTTTCAACTAAAGCTTTACATATTCCGCTATATATTTCCTCTTCAGTTAATGACATTGTTATGATTTTATTAATTTCTTTTAAAATTTCTTTTACACTTTCAGCGTGCTTTTGTTGGGTTATGTCATAAAAGATAACGCAGCCTGAATATCTACCTTTAAAAAGTATAGTTGATGTGAAACATTTAACATGTATTATCTCTCCACCTTTTTTTACAAAACGAATATCATAGATTGAAGAAAATTTTTTTCCTGATAGTCTTCTTTTTAAATTTTCAATTACTTTTTCTTTGTCCTCCTTATAAACTAAATCTATACTATTCATTTCAAGGATTTCCTCTTCTTCATATCCAAGAAGATTTAAAGCATATTCATTTATAAATACTATTTTCTCTTGATAAATAAACATACCAATAGTTGATGATTTCATCAGAGCCTTAGTGATATCATGATAAGCCCATTCTTCAAGTAAGATTTCTAACTGTTCGTAAAGACTTTTAATATATTGAATTTCCTCTTCTGATGCTTTATCAATATCCTCAATATTAAGCAATTTTTCCTTATATTCCCTCAATGATGGATGAATAAAGATAAAGTGAGGGCAAGGGAAACAGAAATCCTCTGAAAATTTTATATTTTTTCATCTTCCAGTTCTCTTAGATTTGATGTATATATAAACCCAAAATCTGCAATTCCCTTTTTAACAAGGTCTATTATCTCCTCATAATTTTTAGCAAAAATAAGATGAAAATTTTTGTATTTTTTTTTATAAAGTAAAAGAGGAATAAGAAAGTATTTACTGTTGATTAAAGCTATATTTATTAGCTCCTTTTTTGAAGAATAAGACAATGAAGTAATGCTACACAAAGAATTTATATCATTTTTAAGTTTACCAAGGAGTATATAACCTTTTTCCCAAAGTTTCAAGGAAGTATCAGGATTTGCATAAACAATATGATAATCAAACTCAGTAATTTTTTCCTCTTCTACAAAGTCTTTAAATAAAACAATGTTAACCTCTTTTTTAAGGATTGAAGATATAGAATAAACAATATTCTCCCATTGTTTAATATCCCTTTCACTGCAGTGAAGGCAAAAGGCAAAATTTAATACATTATTCTGCATAAGTTTAAAATTTAGTTATCTTTGCAATTTCATCATTAACTTTTACAACTGTAGAGAAAACCTTATATGTTTCATTGAGCATGGAGGCGGTGTTTGTAATTCTCTTAGAAACATCAGTTAATACCTGACTTTGTTCTTCTATTGCTGTTGAAAGAGTATTTACCGCATCACCAACTGTATCTGACATGGTTTTGTTTTTTTCAAAGGATATTCTTATTGTTTTCATTTCTTCTTCAATTTCAGAAAAAAGCTCTTTAATTTTTTCTACTTCCTTTACTGCTATAATTACTCTTTCACTTAGATTACCAAGAATTTTCCCAATATCTTTTGTTAAGACATCAGTTTTTTGCGCAAGCTTTCTTATTTCATCTGCCACAACAGCAAAGCCTCTACCAGCCTCTCCTACCCTTGCTGCTTCAATAGATGCATTCAAGGCAAGAAGATTTGTCTGGTCAGCAACATCAGAAATAGCAGTAACAATATTTCCAATGTTTTTTGTTGCATCACCAAGATCTTTTATATTTGTTACAACCTCTATTATTTTTTCATTATGAGATTCAATCTCTTTAACTTTTTTTTCAAGTTCCTCATCCATTGTCTCATTTTGTTTAACAAGTGCTTGAACTTCATTGTTTATAGAAACTACACTTTTTGACATATCCCTAATAGTGGTGTCAATTTCTTCCATGGCAGTTGCTATTGAGGAAACTTCATCTTTAATTCTTGAAAAATTTGAATCAATTAAACCCATTGTATTTGAAATTGTGGAACCTACAATGTTTGACTTTATTATTCCTGATGAAAGAGTTTTGATAAGTGAAAGATTGGTATCTACATCTTTTTTTGTAAGATTTGTATTTCTCTTTTTTCTAAAAAACATTTTATTCCTCCCTATTTGTAGAATTCATCAGCTATATCAACACCACATCTTAGGTTACCAAGCCAATTAAAAAATCTCTGAATATGTTCTTTTTTATGAATCATTGCACCATGTTGTGGAGCTATTCTTTCAATATCAAGCCTTTTGATTTTTTCAAGATATTTCTTCACTATACTATTTGAAGCAAGATATCTTCTGTGAAATCCCTCCATAAGCCTTATATGACTATCAAAATCCTCAACATAGGGATACCTCTGTCCCTTTGGAAAAATTGCTGCTCCTAAGTCACCTGTAAAAAGAGTCTTTGAACGAGGGTCATAAACATGAAAATTAGCAACAGAATGTAGAAAATGAGCTGGTATTATCTCAAGATAGTCTCCTGATGGAAGTTGAATTCTTCCACCTCCTTCTTCCAAAGGAACAATTCTTGTCATATCAAAAATTCCGTAATGAGGTAAAAATCTTACCCACCATTTTGATATATAAACCTTCGCAGGTGTTACACTGAGCCACAGTGCTACACCTGAGGATACATCTGGGTCTTGATGTGAGAAAAATAGATGTTGAATTCTTTCAA
Source organism: Thermodesulfovibrio sp. N1 (assembly GCF_001707915.1). GTDB lineage: Bacteria > Nitrospirota > Thermodesulfovibrionia > Thermodesulfovibrionales > Thermodesulfovibrionaceae > Thermodesulfovibrio. The sequence continues at coordinate 58,421 of NZ_MAVV01000005.1, forward strand.
GGTCAACATATCTTGAAACATTTGCAACAACTCTTGGAAAAACATGAACACCACCGGGGTCAAGAATAACGCCAACATTTTTATTTTCAATGAGATACTGGTTTACCTGAACAAGCCCTTCTTCTTCATGCTCTTCCCAACCAAGCCATATAAATTTATGAGTTCCATCGTCATAAACAACATCTCCTCTTACAATGTCTACTTCTTTGTTTAATTTTGCCATATTACCTCCAATTTATAATTTTTCTAATATTAGAATTTTACAAAAAAATAAAAATAGCTTGCAATTTTACTTCAAAAGCTGTTTATTCCTGAATGCTTTAAACATGTTTGAATGATGAAATGATCGCCTGTCCATTTTCACAATATGACATACTTCACACCTCATTTCTGCTCCAATTGGAAGAGGTGCTCCTTGATACTGCAATGGTTGAATATTATCCCTATTCTTATCAAATTCATTGAAAGCAGGATAAACTGCATGGGGTGAACTATGGCAGGCAATACAGGGAATCTTACCAGTATTGTCAAATCTCATTCTATATAGCATATTAAAATTTTCAGTCCATATATTGAAAGCTCTCATATTTTTTTCAGGCTTCTGAAATCCTCTGTGGCAGTTTAAACAGTCTGGTTCATTTATCCAGGGTTTCCTTGGATTTATTTGGTAAATGGGGGTTTCTTGGATTAAGATTTTTTAAGAGAAGTTTTGCTGTTCGTGAATTTTCCTGTCCAAGCAATAGGGATACAGCATGTTCATCAAGTTTTCCATGACAGTGAGTACAGTTTATTCCAATTTTCACATGAATATCTCTGTTAAATCTTGTATTGCCCTTTGGATGGCTTGAATGACATAAAGCACAGGCTCTTTCATCTTTAAAGGGTATATAATTGGCATGAAATCCATGCATTGAAACTGAAAAGCTATTATGTCCCTTAATTCCCTTTGATTTTACTATGAAATCTTCATGACAGCTTTGACATAGCATAGGCTTATCTTTAATAGCTGATTCATAAAGTTTTGTCTTATGTTTTCTATCGTGAAGTTTGAGAATGTTTTTTGCTGTTTCGTCAGAAATACCAGATATGTCATTCCATCGCCATCCACCTTCATGACACATCCAACATCTCATCTCTGTTGCTACAGGAGCAACAACCCTTGTTTTCTGCAAAATCTTGCCAGTACTTTTATCCTTTGCAATCACCTCAAAAATCGGATAGGGATTGTAAACACCGTCATCTCTATATGGAAGAATCGGTAATCCCTCTGCCTTAAATACTCCCCTCTCTTTGTCAAAATCAAAAGCACCCTTTAATCCTTTACCAGTAAGTCCCGTATCTTTTGAGACTTTTTTACCATAATTATATTCAACATAATTCCAAAATAGCGTGTGTTTTGAAGGATTTTCAAAGCCTTTTTCAACAGCATAAGCAATTTCAATATTATCTGTAACAATTTCGGGTTTTTTCCCTCTCTTTATTAGTAATGCTTCAAGATTATTGCCAGGAGGTAAATAGGCAAACCATTTGTCAGCATCACTTACACATTTCATTCCAAGAGTATTCCATACAAGAAGAACATATTGATTAGAAGATTTAAATTCAGGAATCTCAGAGGTTAATTTTGTAATTTTATCATCAATTGGAGGTATTGTAGCTTCTTTTCCATGTAATCCCTTAACAATAAATGTTGCAAGGGCTTCCATCTCCTTTTTTGTTCCTATAAACCTTGGCATGTAATCGCGAACCTTTCCCTGACCATAAAGCTGAGATAGTACACCAAGATAGGTAAATCCCTTAGTTTTTTCAACAATATCGTTTTTTACTCCTCTAATGCTATGACAGCTTAGACACTGAAGATTAAAAAGTTCCCGTCCAGCTTCAATTTTGTTTTCTTCAGTTACTTCTTTTATCTTTGACCATTTTGAATGTTTTAGAAAACCTTCTTTATTCAACATTTCTTCATCTTTAACTAAAACTGATGGAGAGTACATATATCCGTAAATAACATAGGGTTTTCTCGCATACTCTCTCATATATTCAAAGCCTCCAATCCATGAAAGACCAATTAATAAAAGAACGAATACTAAGAATTGTTGAAATCTTCTTGACGTTTTAATTATGAAAAGAATTGTCAGAAGAAAAAGCAATACTGATGAAATCACAAAGACATTGACAGCATTAGCTGTTTGTTTATTCAACCAGAAATTGGTTATTCTTGCATTTTCTGGAATTGAGTAAAAATACCAGAATCCTGAAATCAAAATAAATGGTAAAGGCATGTAAAGCCACCTTGCACAGTATTTAAGAAGTTTTTTTCTGAAATCACTCTGAGGCATAAACACAGCTGTAACAAATCCGAAAAGACCTGCAAACATAAGGCAAATTCCTGTTCTAAAAACAAGACTTGGCAGATTTGTAGGATTGAAAAATCCATCCCAGAAGTTCTGAGTCTCAAGCCACTGTCCCGGAGTAAGCATGAAAGTAATAATTCCATTGATAACAAAAAGACTTAGCCAAGCTGAAAGAGCATATATAAAAGCAACTCTAAGTCTAAATTTATCTGAAAGTCCATCAAATTTATAGTGATATATCAAAAGAGCGATAATTTCAACAATGAAAAAGACCCATTCTATTGCCCAAGCAAACACAAAGGTGTGAATCAGAATTGAAGTTGCCCAAGGACTTGAAAGAGCAATGGTAAACCATATTCCAACTCCTGTTACAGCACCAAAAACCATTGTAAGAAGCAAGAAAAACCATATGTGTTTACGAACATAAAGCCGTAGTTCCTGATTGTTTTCTCTTACACTTTTTAAATCAGTAAGCCATAAAAATATTCCACCACCCACTGCAAAGTGAGATACAAATACATGTAGCACAGCAATTATGGCAATTAAAGTTCCAGAATTAAGATAGTAAAGTTCCCAAACTGGATAATTCATCTTTTAACTCCCTTAGGAAAGGCGATCTTAAGCATATAAAAAATTACAGCTATACCCAAAATTAAAATAATAAGAAAGATAGCAAAGACATCCCATTGAGGAACAATATTTAATTGTGAGAGGCTAAAATGTTCTCCCAGTTGAAAAATTCTTAGGTGATATCGGTTTATCACCATAGCAATGAGAGTTATAGAAAGAAAAAGAACTGTTAAGCCTAATTTCCCCTTTAAACCTGCCAATATAGATAGAAATGCAAAAACTACTCCTATTATAAATATTATGGTAGCCAAAATATCAGCACCCATAAAATTAAGCATGATTTTCTTGGGAAGACTTAAAAGAAATAAAACACCAACAACGGCTTGAACCATTGTAGAATAGCTAAAAATTTTTAATCCCTCTTTAATCTTTATATTTCGTAAATTTTGATTTAAATCTTTTTTGAATTTGTAATGGAGGCTATAAAACAATCCACCAATTGCCAAAGAAGCAACAAGAAAATGTAGATATCTTGGATATATGCTTATTTCATCCCAAAGTAAAATTGTTCCACTTCTGTTTTCAAAATATCTACTCCATTTTATTGGACTCTCCATTAATGAAAGATTATTAACCAGAATAAAGGAGATGTAAAGCATAATAAAAACAACAGCAAAAATTGTAAATTTTGCTAATTGAGAGGATTCAAATTTTTTGTAATGAATATAGGATGAATAATATCCAGCTATGAGCAAAGGAATAATTAAAATCCAGTATGTTCCAAGAAGCACTGAACTTGTATAAAAAAGATGCCCGAAAACAACCTGAAGAAACAAAAGAGCAGGTATAGCCATATTAATTGCAAGGGCAAAAAGGACAGGTATTTGTTTTGAAAAAGGTTTATAAATATCTAAGTCTTGGGAAGAGATAGAGAGTAATCTCATCCTCTTATAGATTATTATTAAA
>NZ_MAVV01000006.1 GCF_001707915.1 Thermodesulfovibrio sp. N1
CTCTATCAATTATTACAACATCTACGCCTTCATAAGTTAGAAACTTTGCAACCTGATATCCAACCTCTCCAGCTCCTACAATAATCACACGCATACAAAATCCTCTTTTTAATTTTTCTTCCTTTTATCTACTATTCTAACAGCTTTTCCTGGTACCCTTTGAATTGTTCCCTCTGGTACAACCTGAATTTTACTGTGAAAGCCTAAAAAGTCATATAATTCAAGGTCAAGATGTTCAAGCTCTTTTTGAGTTAATCCATTGTCAGCTTTTTCAACTATAATTGTCATTTCATCTTTTCCTTTTACTGTTTCTATAACAAGCTGATAATAGGGAGAAAGTCCCTTATATTTTAGTAAAATCTGTTCTACCTGTGAAGGATAGAAATTAACTCCCTTAACTTTAAGCATATCGTCTGTTCTTCCACGAATTCTGCTTATACGAACATGTGTTCTTCCACAATAACATTTCTCATAAGATAAAATGCTTGATATATCCCTTGTTCTGTATCTAATCAATGGAAGTCCTTCACGGGTAAGAGTTGTTATAACCATTTCACCTTCCTGTCCTTCTGGTAATGGTTCACCTGTATCAGGATTTATAATTTCAACAATGTAGTGGTCTTCCCATACATGAATTCCAGCTCTTGCGGAACAATCTATTCCGAGACCAACTCCACCTGTTTCTGTAAGTCCGATTATATCATAGGTTTTAACTCCCATTTCATCTTCAATTCTTTTTCTGTATTCATCTGACCATGTTTCAGCACCGAGTATAGCGACCTTGAGCTTAGTTTCTCTGAAATCAAAACCGCTCTCACGGGCAACTTCAATAAGCCTTGCAGGATATGATGCAATTGCTCCTATTGCTGTGACTTTAAGTTCTTTAATAAGCTTAAGCTGCATTAAAGACCTTCCTGCACCGGCTGGAACGATGAAAGCTCCAAGTCTTTCAGCTCCATAATGAAAACCAAATCCGCCATTGAAAAGTCCAAAAGAAGGCATTATCTGAATTCTGTCCTTCTCAGTAAGTCCAGCACAGGCAAGGCATCTTGCCATAATTTCTCCCCATTGTTCTATATCTGCCTTCGTCATCGCATTTATAACAGGCACTCCTGTTGTTCCTGAACTCATATGCATTCTTGAGCACTCAGAAACATCTCTGGCAATATGCTCAAAGGGATAACAATCTCTTAATTCATCTTTTGTTGTAAAAGGAAGAAATTTTAAGTCATCAAGACTTTTAAGTTCCTCAGGCTGAATGTGAATATATTTTTCTTTAAGTTTTGATTTTGAATTTTTAAGATATTTTAGGGTTTTTCTTAGTCTATTAAGCTGAATTTTTTCAATTTCTTCTCTTGGAAGAGTTTCTTGTTGAGGATTGAACATATTCATACCCCTTTTTAAATGATTCTTTATTTTGATTATCAAAAATTTTCAAAAAATCATCACAACTAAATAATGCTGTTTTCTTTACAAATATACCAAGTAAAAAGGTGTTGACATAACGCATTGGAACTGAAGATAAGGCTTTTTCTATCTCTTCACTGGTAAAAGTAAACACTTTGTCTCCAAAAGTTTTTGCATAATCCATCAAATCTTCACTTAAAAGTATCACTAAATCAGCACTACCTCTTCTGACAACCCCGCTTAATCCCTCACCAATCTTCATCTGTATTTCAACAGTACCACCTTTTTTAGCCATTCCTTTTATTTCAGTGGAACGAACCAGAAATCCCTTCATTGATGCTACTTGTGCAATCATCCTTGAAAAGAATATAACACCTTGTCCACCTTTACCAATAATTACAAGTTTCATCTGTCACCTACTATATCAGATTGATTGCCTTTGTTGGACATATATAGATACAACAACCACAACTTATACACAATGTTTTATCAATCATTGCCTTTGATGTTCCTTCATCAAAAACAATGGCAGGACACTCAAACTCATTAATACAAAATTTACATCCTTTACAAAGTTCTTCACTTATTTTTACAGATTTTTTAGGATTACTCTTGAGTCCTTCCTGTGTATTTATACAAAGATGCCTGAAAATCACAACAGCTGGCTCTTTCCTTTCCTTTAAAAATTTTTTTGCTTCCTTGATAATTGTTAAAGACTTTTCATAGTCATAGGGATCAGTTACTTCTAAAAAATTTATTCCTATGGATCTTACAATGTCTTCGATAACAATAGGTTTAAGACATTCACCTAAAAAATTTTTGCTCGTTGAAAGAGTTTTCTGATTACCGGTCATAGCAACAGTTTGATTATCAAGAATAATAAGTAAAAAGGGGACTTGATAATGAACAGCATCTATTAATGGAGGAATCCCTGTATGAAAAAAGGTTGAATCACCAATTATTGAAACTATATCCTGATTTTTATTTCCTAATTCAAAGGTTTTACTAAATGCAAATCCTAAGGAAACGCTTGCTCCCATATTAAGTACTATATCAGTAACATTAAAATTAAGTGCAAGGGTGTAACAACCTATATCACCTGCATATATTGCTTTTTTACCGAAAACTTTTTTCACTTCATAAAGTGCTATTCTGTGACCGCATCCTGGACAAAGAGACGGTCTTTTAAGCGGTGGGATAGTAAAAATTTTTCTCTTTTTTATAAGCTTAAGATTTTCAAGAATTTCTTCACAAACTTCAGGAAGTAACTCCCCTTCTTTCGGAACAATTCCGTTTCTTCGTCCTTCTGTATTAAGTTGTAACTCAATTACTGGATAGGTCTCTTCAATAGAAACGATACGGCTGAAAGTTTTATTAATGTTAAGAATCTTCTCCTTATTTTGAGAAATTTCTCGGGACATTGAGTCCCTCGGAATGACAGAAAGTGTGGTATTCTGAGGAAGCGTAAGCGACATAAGAGTATCCCTTGACAAAGGATAGGGCATATCAAATTTTGCCAGTGTTACTTTATCCTGAAGAGAATGCTCTTCAATAAGTTCATATAAATAGGAAAATACAGCACCACTTGAAAGGATGAGAATATTTCCATTGAAAAATAGACGGGGTATATTTTCCTTTGTGATTTCGCCAATTTTTCTATTTAAAATTTTATGTAGTTCAAGTCTTTGTTTTGGTGTTGCAGCAAATCTGCTTAACTGTTTTGTCCATTCTTTAGATGTTTTAAAATATGGATTTAACTCTTGCTTTATTATCTGATCATCTACTTCTACCAAAGCTCTTCCATGAGAAATTCTTGTTGTACTTCTTAACATAACAGGGATACCGTACTTTTCACTTAATTGAATAGCTTTTTTGGAAAACTCAAAAGCTTCCTCAACAGTTGAAGGATCTAAAATAGGTATTTTTGCTGTCATCGCCATAAATCTACTGTCCTGTTCAGTCTGGGATGAATGAGGACCGGGGTCATCAACACTTATAACAACAAATCCAGCTACTGTTCCTACATAGGCAGAATTCATGAAAGGATCCATTGCAACATTAAGTCCTACCTGTTTCATTGTGACAGCACTTTTTATGTTTGCAAGACAGGCTCCGTAGGCGACTTCATAGGCAACCTTTTCATTGATTGCCCAATCAACATAGGCTTTAATCTCTTGATCCTTTATAATTTTTTGAGCGGTAGGGATAATTTCACTTGAAGGAGTTCCAGGATATCCCGTGATAAATCTTACTCCAGCATGAATTAATCCGTAGGCAATTGCCTCATTCCCAGAAAGATATAATTTTGACATCTATATATGATAAGAAAAATATAATTTCTAATGCAACGGGAAATTTTAACCAAGAAATCTTCTTATATAAGCTGCCTCTGTGAGAAGATCGGTAATAGATTGATTGAAACCATTTTTAATGATTTTTATAATCTGTGTAGTTTTTTCTCTGTGATTTAAATCAGGCTCATAGGAAATGTTTAATGAGTTAATCAATTCTATAGAGCTTATGATATTTTCTTTTAAATCTAAAGGTAAAATTTCAATGCACTTAGGATTAAAATACCGCATAGCTATTGAGAGATCAAATTCAATGTTTTTGTAAATACTCTTGATTTCTTTAAGATCTTCTTTATTTAAAATGCTTAATCCTAATAATTCTGGAGGAAGTCCTATTGAGTAAGAGGCACAACAAAAAGATATAACCCTCGGAAGCCTTACACTTCCTATGCTTCTTGCATATCCAAAAAGTCCTACATGTAATTTTCTCATTCTTCGCTTTGGTACATATTTAGAAACTTCATTAATCAGAGGAGCAAGATATTCAACTTCTTTTCTATATTGTTCCGAAGTTTTTTCAATAAAAGATTTTGCCAATTTTTCATCAAAATCTTTTAGAGGAATTCTTACAAAATTTTTAATTTTTCTTATTGCCTCTATAACATGTTCAACGGGATTATCGTATTTAAAGGCTGACTGAACTGTAAAAGTTTCCACAGAGGAGTATTCTGATAAAACTTTTTCAACTGTATAGGGAGTCAAATTCCCTCTAAAAGGCGGAGATCCTGCTCCCAAAATTGGATATATATCTATTTCTTTTTCTTTAGATAGCATTTCTAATTTTTTTAATGCAATTTTATTAGCAAGAATAGCACTTATTACTCCGTAATTCATAGCAGGATCAGAACGAGCTAAAAAAACTCTTATATGACTCAAGCTTTTATTATTTAAATACTCAGAAACAATTTTATCACAACTTAACATTGATGGAACATCTTCAAAAAGAGGAATTATATTTATTTCTTCTGGTAAAAATTTTCCTATCCATTCAGCCAGTGTTATATCATTGTCATACAATTTTTTAAACTGCCTTTCGTAAAGAAAGTTTTTGTAAAAGTAATAAATCCTGTCTAATTCTATAGCTGAAGTTGTAAGAGGCAAAATTACTTCAAAAACAGGAGGATAAGTTTCATCTTCATAAAAAATTTTTGCCACATCAAAAGACCGGGGAATGCTTTCTAATGTTTCTAAAAGAATTTTTGCTTCTTCCTTTTCAACAGCAGGATTGGGAACTCTTAAAGTAAGAAAAACATCTCTTCCAAGTCTTCTTTGTTTAAAAAAATAAGGATACTTAGTAAAAAGTTTTTTTACAACATAATTGTCAACTTCTTTTCCTTCGCTGTCCCACATTTGTTCACAGCATCCAAGATGGGAAAAGGCATAATAGGCTTCTTGAATCTCATCTTCTCCTGACATATCTGATGTCTCTGCAAAAAAGGGAATAGAGACATTGTCCGGATGCTGAGTAGACATAACTTTTGGAATTTTTCTATTGCTCATAATTAGGTTTAATTATACCAAAAAATAGATTACCTATGAAACCACTTTTTAATCTCATCCTTTGAAAAAAACTTTTTTAATGGTCTTCCATGGGGACAATGTTCTGGATCAGAAGTTTTTTCAAGTTCCTTTAGCAAAGATATAATTTCATAGGCATTTATCCTGTTATTTGCTCTTAGAGAAATATGGCATGCAACAGTGGCAGATATTTTTCTTTTAATATCAATAAAATCTGGCTTACTTGTCTCTTCCTTAAGAGTTACAGCAATGCTTTCAATTATTCCTGCAAGATCTGCATTTTTAAGAATATCTGGAATTGCTCTAATTATTATTGAGTTTTTTCCAAAATCCTCAGTTTCTATTCCAAGTTCATTAAGAATTTGAAGGTTCTCTTTTATTACAATATAATCCTTTGAATCTAATTGAATAATGTGTGGAAAAACTAATCTAACAATTTGCTCATCCATTTTATTTAAAATTTTTTCAAAATTAACTCTTTCATGGGCAGCATGATAGTCAAGAAACAGTACTCCATCATACTTCTTTATAGCAACAATTGCATTATCCAGAGGGAAAAACTCTAAATTTTCTTGCCATAAAGCAGAAGTCTCCTTTTCAAACACATAACCCTGCATTACATAAGATGGATTTGAATCTATTTTCCATTCTTCCTTAGATTCTGACAAAATTAAAGGTTTAGAATCTGAATTTAACATTTTAAAAATAAGCTGATGAATTATTTGAGGTTTCTGAAATCTTACTTCTTTCTTTGTTGGATGAACATTAAAATCAACCTCTTCGGAAGGCATAGTTATAAAAATAAAAAACTGGGGATGATTGTGGTTAATTTGCAAAGCCTTGTATAAAGTTCCTGCAATTGAAGATTCTTTTACAGGTCTTTTATTTATAAAAATAAGCTGTTTTGATCGCCTACTTCTTGAAAGGTCTTCGATTCCTAAGAATAATTCAATTTTATAATTATCTTCGGAAATTGTTTTAAATTTAAGCATATCTAAAAATTCAGCACCAAAAACCTGGGCTATTCTCTCCCTTTTAGAATTTACTTGAGGAGTATTTAAGACTTCCTGTTCATCAATAAATAAACGAAAGGCAATTTCTGGATAGACAAGGCAGTAGTTTTGAACAGTATCAAGAATATGTGCTTTCTCAGTAAAAGAAGATTTAAGAAATTTCCTTCTAACTGGTGTATTAAAAAAAAGATCTGTAACTTCAATTGTAGTTCCCTTTGAAAAAGCAGGTTTTATATCAATTATTTTGCCGCCAACAATGTAGGCTTCTGTTCCAATATCCTCATCTTTTTGTTGAGTAATAATTCTTAATTTGCTTACCTGTGCTATTGAATAGAGAGCTTCTCCTCGAAATCCTAATGTTTTAATTTTGAAAAGATCTCTTTCATCTTTTATTTTACTTGTTGCGTGCCTTTGAAAAGCCAAAGAAACATCATCCTTTGAAATGCCCTCTCCGTCATCAATTATTTTTATCTGTGCTAATCCATATTCTTTTATATAAACATGAATTTGCTTTGCATTGGCATCTATGGAATTCTCAACAAGCTCCTTTACCACTGAGGCAGGTCTTTCTACTACTTCTCCAGCTGCTATTTTACCAATAAGATTTTCTGAAAGTATCCTGATCTTACCCATAAAATAATACTACCACCAGGGAGGATAGCCATATTCAAAATACCAAGGATGTGAACCATACCAAAACCATAGAGATGGCCGCCAGTAATAGCGATGATGATAGGGAACTCTTTTTTTCCATAAATAGGTTACCTGAGCTTCAATAAAAGGGAATTTATATGGCATTTCATCAATTTTACCTTCTTTAAGACCCCTGAATTTACCTACAACTGTTATAAGTCTTCCCTTTGAATAAACTGCACAGTCAAGAAAGTTTTTTGAAGTGGTTATAAATCTGCCCTCAGATAAATCTGTTTCAGTAGGATAACCGTCTCTGTCAAGGGGAAGATGAAGAATCTCAAAAACTGTTCCCTCTTGAGTATTAATACAATTTGTAATCCTTCCACCCCACAGAAGTGATACATCACGGTATTTTTCAGGATTGTTTTTTACTATAGAAAATGGCACATCTCTTAAAGCAGGAATATCCTTTAAAGGTTTAGGCAAAGTAGCACATCCAGATATTAAAAATAGAAAACAGATTAATATGTAGATTTTGAACTTCATACTTCATTATATCAATAATGTGTTAAAATAAAAAATTCTGAAAAAAGATCTATCGGAGGTAAAAATGAATAAAGTTCTAATGAAAGGTAATGAAGCCGTTGCAGAGGCTGCTGTTCAGGCAGGATTAAAATTTTATGCTGGATACCCCATTACCCCTCAAAATGAAATCCCTGAATATTTATCAAAGAGGTTGCCAGAAGTTGGTGGAGTCTTTATTCAAGCAGAAAGTGAAATTGCGGCAATAAATATGATTTATGGTGCCAGTGCGTGTGGTGTAAGAGTTATGACATCATCAAGCTCTCCTGGAATAAGCCTTAAATTAGAAGCAATATCCTATCTTGCAGCTGCTGAATTGCCTGCAGTTATTGTTAATATGATGCGTGGCGGACCAGGGCTTGGAAACATATCTGGAAGTCAGGCTGACTACTTTCAGGCTGTAAAAGGTGGTGGACATGGAGACTACCGTTTACTTGTATATGCTCCCTTTAGTGTTCAGGAACTCTGGGATTATACAATTCTTGCTTTTGAAAAGGCTGATGAATTAAGAACTCCTGTTATAATTCTTGGTGATGGTGTGATTGCTCAGATGATGGAGCCAGTTATACAGAGAATGCCTGAGTTAAAAAATTTTGATAAATCCTCATGGGCGCTCACAGGTGCAAAGGGAAGACCTTCTCGCATTATAAGAACCTTACTTATGGGTGAAGGCGAACTTGAAAAACATAATTGGAAGTTACAGGAAAAATATAAACAGTGGAAGGAAAAAGAGGTAAAATACGAAACATACTTTATTGATGATTCAGAAGTAGTTGTTGTTGCTTTCGGTTCTGCTGCAAGAATAGCTCTCTCTGCCATAAAAAAACTAAGACAGCAGGGAATTAAAATTGGGCTTTTAAGACCTGTTACCCTTTTCCCTTTCCCTGAAGAACTAATAAGACAGATTGCTCAGGAAATTGAAAGATTTATCGTTGTTGAGTTTAATGCAGGACAGATGGTTGAGGATGTTAAACTTGCTGTGAATGGAATGTCAGAGGTCTATTTCTATGGAAGACCTGGGGGAAACATTATAACAGCTGAAGATGTTTATGAAGCATTAAGCAATATGACAGCAAAAGAACAAGTTATGGCTAAAATATAATCTTTAATGAACAATGGGTGCTGAAAAAGTATTAATATCCTTTCTTGTCTTAGCTGTAACATTAGTTATTCTTTTAATTGTAAGAGCTGTTTTATTCAATATACTTCATCGATGGGCAGAAAGAACCCATACAGAGCTTGACAACCTAATTATAAGCACAATAAAGTTTCCTTCAATTCTATGGTGCATAGGAATATCTCTTTATATCGGAGTAGAAACATCGGAGATTCCAATAAAGTATTCTACTTATATTGTTAAATCAATCCATGTTTTAATAATTTTTTCAGTCACTGTTGCACTGGCTAATCTTGTAAGCAGGCTTTTAAGTAACTATATTCAAAATCAAAGAATTGCTGTTCAGTCAACAGGACTTCTTCATACAATTATAAAGGGAGCTATATATCTAATTGGCATAATAATCATTCTTAATATCTTTGGAATTTCCATTGCTCCTTTAATTACAGCTATGGGAATTGGTGGATTAGCAGTTGCTCTGGCACTCAAAGACACACTCTCAAATCTCTTTGCAGGAATCCATATTATGGCTGAAAAAACAATAAGAGTAGGTGATTTTATTCGCCTTGAAACAGGGCAGGAAGGATATGTAGAAGATATATCATGGAGAACAACAAGAATTAGAATGCTTCCTAACAACATGGTTATTATACCAAATAGTATGCTTGCACAGAGTGTAGTTATAAACTATCATCTTCCTGAAAAACGAATGTCCCTTCCAATCCCTGTAAGCGTAAGTTACTCAGAAGATCCTGAAAAAATTGAAAGAATACTGATTGAAGAGATTAAAAAAGCTGTACCGGAAATTCCAGGGCTTCTCAGTGAACCAGAACCAGTTGTAAGATTTATTCCAGGATTTGGAGAGAATTCTCTTGATTTTACAATTGTATGTCACATTGAAGATGTATCATATCAGTTTAATGTTCAAAATGAGATAAGAAAAAGAATCCTCAGAAGATTAAAGGAAGAAAATATTGAAATTCCATTGCCTCAAAGAGTTGTCTGGTTGAAAAAAGATTTATAGCACTTACTTTGCTCTTGGATGGTGTTTAAGATATTCCTTTTTAAGTCTATCCATGGAAACTTTAGTGTAAATCTGAGTAGTAGATATATCGCTGTGACCAAGCATTTTCTGAAGACTTCTTAAGTCAGCACCGCCTTCAAGCAAATGAGTTGCGAAACTGTGTCTTATCATATGAGGCGTAACCTCCACATTGGCAATTTTTCCCATTGCTTTGAGGTTTTGCCAGAATCTTTGCCTTGTCATTGACTGTCCACGATTATTGAGAAAAACATAATCAGAAGCTCTCTTTTTTAATAATTTCGGTCTTAAATGAATTAAATAATTTTTAATTCTTTCAATAGTTCTTTGAGCAATGGGAACAACTCTTTCTTTATCCCCTTTACCTTTAATCCTTATAAATCCTGCCTCAAAATTAATATCACTTAATTTTAATTTTACAAGCTCACTAACTCTTAATCCACCTGCGTACATAAGCTCAAGCATTGCAATATCTCTCAAGAAATATTTACTTTCAAGCATAACTGAAAGAAGCCTTTTTATCTCGTCAAACTCTAAAGCCTTTGGAAGCCTAAGCCACAGCTTTGGTGATTTAAGCCCTTCTGTTGGGTCATGTAGCATTTGATTTTCAAAAATCAAAAAACGGAAAAAGTGTTTTATCGTTGAAAGAACTCTTGCAATAGAGGCAGAACTATAACTTTTTTCTTTTAGTGTTAAAAGATAATTTGTGACATCATTTTTCTTACAGCTTAAGACAGAAATATTTTTCTCATTAAGAAATCTTAAAAATGCCTTCAGGTCATTCTCATAGGATTTTACCGTGTTTAATGAGAGAGCCTTTTCAGTAAGAAGATAATTAAGAAACTTTTTGACTGCTTCTGTATTTTCCATTATTTATAAACTCTTCAATACCCACCTGTGTTCGTAACATATCATAAAAAATCTTTCCAATATGAAATAAATTTTCCGTATCTGCCTTATTATAAGAGATTAAACGTTCAAGACTATCTATACTACCATTTAAATAGGCTTTCCACAGTCTTACAGCATCATATCCATTAAGTCCTTTAAGCTCGTCTTCTCTTTCAATCAGAAACATAGTTTCAAGTTTTTTCAGTCCCCCTTGAATTCCTAATCTTTTACCTGCAAAAAAGAGATCAAAATGGGGAATGTGTTCAATCTTTAAGTTAGGAAACTCCTTTTTCAAAAAGGGTATGTCAAAGATAGTACCATAAAAAGTAATTAAAAATTTGTGTTCGTTAATGGCTTCCTGAAGTGTCTCTTCCGTAAGATTTTCTCCTTTAACCAATGCTTTATATCCATTTACTGAATACAACCCAACAACAGTAACATATCCACCCTTTTCTGGTGTCAGCCCGCTTGTTTCTATGTCAAGACATACTGCCTCAGATATAAATTCTTCAAAAAGTCGCCAATGTTCTCTTTTTTTTAAATTTCTGGCAAAAAAATAGCAATCTTTACAAAGCAAAGCATCATAGGCTCGGCGGAGAAATTCATCATAATTTTTTTTCTTTTCCCATTCTATATCTAAAACTTCAACACAATTAAAAAAGTCTTCCCATGTAAGAACTCCTTGTCTCCAAAGCCTTCGCTCTCTTTTTTCTCCAATTCCATCAAGAAGTATAAAAGTATTTTTAATCATGTTTTTATTATATTAAGCTTGAGAAAATTTAGACAAGTTATAAAAAATTTTACTCGTGAGGCAAAAACATTTAAAATAAACATATGCAACTTAGAACACTTCTTTATGGAGAAGGAATTTTTGAAACAATACTTTGGCGTGGTAGAACAAAAAAACTTTATAGACATTATGAAAGGCTAAGGTCATCAGCTCAATTTTTCCAAATTCCTTGTCCAGATTTTGAAAGTTTCTGTAATTTTATTGAGGAAAAAACAGAAAATAGAAAAAATTTATATGTTAAGTTTTGTCTTCTTTCAAAGGGAGAAAGTCTTTTTTATGCAACACCGGAACAGTCAGAGGTTTTAATTATTGCAAAGGAATACAATCCTGTAAAAAAACCTCAAAGACTTTGTATATCAAATATTAAAAGACATAGTTCCGATCCTGTTATATATCATAAGACAATTAATTATCTTCAAAACATTCTTATAAAAAGACAAGCTCTTAAAAACGGATTTGACGATGCGATTATTCTTAATGAAAGGGATGAAATTACAGAATGCTCCTCTTCAAATATTTTACTTTTTAAAGATGATACGTTTTTTACGCCTTACAGAGAGTGTGGACTTTTACTTGGAACAACTTTAAAGACACTCATGGATAAATTTGAGATAAAAGAAGCAAAAATCAAAATTGAGGATTTATTTCGATATTCCGCTATTTTTATTTTAAATAGTTTAGTTGGTGTCCTACCAGTATGTAAAATAATTGATAAAGAATTTTCCTATGATGAAAATCTTATTAATTATCTAAACTCATTAATTGACGAGGAAAATAGTATCTAAATGCGTTTGATTCTTTCTGGAGAGTGGTTTAAAAAAAAAGGTTTTTATGAGGCTCATATTGAAAGTGTAAGTTTTTACAATAGTTTGTTGGATATTGGGGAAATACCTGCATTATCCTTTGTTGTTTTTTCCTTTGACCTTTCTGGTGAAACACTCAATTTGAATCTAAAAGAAACAGAATTTCCAAAGATTATAGTGATAAAAATTAAAAAAATTAAAAAACTCTTCGAAGTTAACAAAACACCGATATTTTTAAAATTAAAAAGTCAAACATTAAAGAATAGCGATTTTAAATTAGGTGTCTTAAAAATTAAAAATTTAATAAAGGAAGGAACTGTCTATCAAATAAACCTAACCAACAGATTTGACTTTTACCTTTCTGGCGATCCTTTAGCATTATTTTTAAATTTTTACACAAATCAGCCTGTTCCCTATGGATTCTATCTTGATTTAGATCAATTTTATATTATAAGTGGCTCAATGGAGCTTTTCCTTGAGAAAAAAGGTTTTATCCTAAAAAGTAAACCCATCAAAGGAACATCTAAAAATTTAAATTTTCTTAAATTAAGTGAAAAGGACAGAGCAGAAAATCTTATGATAACAGACATGATGAGAAACGACATTGGAAAGATTGCTCAAATTGGAAGTGTTAAAGTCACTGAGCTTTTTAAAATAAAAAAATACAGGACTCTTTATCAGATGTATTCAACTGTTGAAGGATTTTCAGAAAAATCAATTATTGATATAATAAAAGCAACCTTTCCACCTGCAAGCGTCACTGGAGCACCTAAAAGAAAAGCAGTAGAGATGATAGATAATCTTGAACCCCATGCTCGTGGATACTACTGCGGATGTGCAGGGATTGTAGAAAATGAAACAGATTTTACCCTTTCTGTACTAATAAGAACCGCGGTAGGAAAAGAAAATCATCTTTCTTACTATGCAGGTTGCGGTATTGTCTGGGATTCTAATCCCGAACAAGAACTTTCCGAGCTTTATTTAAAAGTTAAAGCTTTTTATAGCCCTTGTCATTCTCAAGTAAAAAATAAATAATTAAGTAGGAAAGCTTATTATGTAAACTCAGGTTGGAGACAAAACTGGAGAATTAATAAGGAGTAAAATGAAAATCTTACTGGCCATTGTATTTTCATTATTTATTTTGGCAAATGCAGCAGTAGCTCAGCAAAATGTAATTGTTCTTGCAACAACCACTTCAGTGGAAAACTCTGGATTACTCAGTCATATTTTACCATTATTTGAGAAAAAAACAGGTATCAAAGTCAAAGTTATTGCAAGGGGTACAGGTGCAGCAATTGAGATGGGTAAAAGAGGAGATGCGGATGTTGTTTTTGCCCATGCAAAGGAACTTGAGCTTGAAGCTTTAAAAAAGGGCTATTTTATAAACCGTCATGATGTTTGTTATAATGATTTTATTATTGTAGGACCTAAAAATGACCCAGCAAAAATAAAAGAAATTAAAAAATCAGTAGATGCCTTTAAAAGAATTGCTTTATCTCAGAGCTTTTTTATTTCAAGGGGAGATAAATCTGGAACTCATATGAAGGAATTATCATTGTGGCAGAGGGCAAAAATTGAACCAAAGGGACAAAAATGGTATCTTGAAGCAGGTCAGGGAATGGAAAAAACTTTAAGAATTGCAAATGAAAAACAGGCATATACACTTACTGACAGAGGAACATGGCTTGCAATAAAAGATAAGCATGACCTAACAATACTATTTCAGGGAGATCCTTTTCTATTTAATCAATACGGTGTTATGGCAGTAAATCCGCAAAAGCATAAACATGTAAAATATAAAGAAGCTATGGAGTTTGTAAACTGGATAATTTCAAAGGAAGGACAAAATGCCATAGCATCTTTTAAGGATAAATTCGGAAATCAACTTTTTATTCCTAATGCAAGATGAACTCTATTTTAGAATCCTTTAAACAGGCATTTTATCTTATTCTGCATCTTGATAGAGAACTTTTAGAGATAATACTTTTGTCTCTCAAAGTTTCAGGCACAGCTCTTGCAATTGCAACCCTAACAGGCTTTCCTGCGGGTGCATTGCTTGGATTAAAAAATTTTTTTGGTAGAAACGCGATTATAACATTGCTTAATACTTTCATGGGGTTGCCTCCTGTGGTTGTTGGATTATTTCTCTATCTTTTGCTTTCCAGAAGCGGTCCTCTTGGTTTTTTAAGTCTTCTTTATACTCCCTCTGCAATGATTATTGCTCAGAGCATTCTCGCATTTCCCATTGTGGCAGCAATTACCCATTCATCAATTGTTAAAGTAAATCCTACAGTAAAACTTGCAGCCAAAACTCTTGGAGCCACACCTTTTCAGATAGCTCTGACAATGATAAGAGAAACAAGATATGGAATAATGGCTGGAGTCTGTGCAGCACTTGGAAGAGTAATGGCTGAGGTTGGAGCAATACTTATTGTTGGAGGAAATATAGCAGGATACACCCGTGTAATGACAACTACTATTGCCCTTGAAACAGACAAAGGCAATTTTGAGCTTGCTATGGCTCTTGGGATAATACTTCTTTGTATTTCTTTCATAATAAACATTATCTTATTTTCTATTCAGAAAAAAGGAACAAAGGAGTCCAGCCAGTGGCTTTAAGTTTAATAATTTCAAATATTAAAAAATCTTACAAAGATAAAAAAGTTCTTGATGGTTGTTCCTTTTCATTTGAACAAAGCGGAGTATATGTTTTAATGGGACCAAATGGTTCAGGAAAATCAACTCTTTTAAGAATTTGCGCACTTTTAGAAAGTCCTGACGATGGTGAAATTATTTATTATGAAGACGGAAAAGTTGTTGAGAATAATCTAAATTTAAGAAGAAGGATTACACTACTATTGCCAAATATTGGAATTTTCAACACAACAGTTTTTAAAAATGTTGCCTACGGATTAAAAATAAGAGGGATGAATAAAGGAGAAATAAAAGAACGAGTTGAAAAAGCTCTTGATTTTGTTGGATTACTTCATAAAAAGAAGCAAAATGCTCTCAGTTTATCTAGCGGAGAAGCAAAAAGAATGGGGATTGCAAGAGCAATTGTTTTAGAGCCCGAATTTTTATTTCTTGATGAGCCAACAGCCTCAGTGGATCAGGAAAACACGGAAATAATTGAAAACATAATTACTCAGTTAAAACAAAGGCTTAATTCAATAATCATAATGGCAACACATGATTATCAATCAGCAAAAAGAACTGGGGATATTCTTCTTTTTCTTGAAAAAGGAAAACTAACCCGAACTTCAGTTTGCTCTGAAAGCCCCTTTCAACTCTTACAGGGCATGCTCTGAGCAAAGTCGAATGGCTCAGGACGGTACTTCGTGGCATCGAACTTCTCAGAAGGGCAGTATGAAGGAAAGACAACTTTTCTTTAATCGGCAATTTAAGAAATTAACTGATTTTACTCTTTCTGTTATAATAAGAACCGCTGTAGGAAAAGAAAATCTTCTTCCCTACTACGCAGGTTGCGGTATTGTCTGGGATTCTAATCCCGAACAAGAACTTTCCGAGCTTTATTTAAAAGTCAAAGCTTTTTATTTAAAAGATGGTATCTTAAAAAAATAATTCAAGTATATTTTTTTGTTATTCTTACTTTGATATAAAAAGTTTGAATATTAGACAATCAAAAAAATTTTTTCACTACATCTTTTGTCTCGATTAAATAACTTTAAAAGAAAATATTCAAGATCACAATTTTTTAAAATTAAAGGATTAAGAATGAAAATTACTTCAAAAATGGACATAAGTAAGATATAATAAAAATATGTGGAGAGTATAAATAATGTCTAATCCATTAATAGAAATATTCGAAGATGAAAAACTTGTAGAGAAGATTAAAAGACGGTTACCATATTTATTTCAACTTGCAGAATTAGAAAGTTCACGAGCAGGAAAAACAGGAATGGAAGTTGGTTCGCTTCGTGAAAAAATCATCGTAGCGTTACTAATTTATAAATTTGGCAAAGAAAATGTAGAAACTGAAATCCCTATTACTGAACCAGAAGTAGATGTAAAATTATTTGGAAAACCGATATCTATAAAAACAATCACAGGTAAAAAGTTAGCAGGAGTTAAACTCATATGGACAGTAGACCCACATAAAGCAAAAGAATTCCATAATAACTATTATCCATATTGCGATATTCTACTTGTTCAAATTAACTGGCACAGTACAGGAGGATTTTATTATATACCCTTAGAAGTACAAAGAAAACTTTTTGATAAAGTTGGTAGAGAAAATTATATCAGACTTCCAAAGCCCGGAACAAATCCAAGAGGTGTCGAAATAACTAAAGAAGCATTGTTTAGAGTGGTGAAAGATAGTGACACCAAAAGAATTGAAATTAATTGGCAGAGAAAGGAAATAGAATCAAACGCATACAAAAAATGGGTTGACCTTTGGATGGAGGACTAAATGCGAAATACTCCAAGAAAAAACGGAACAAAAACAAGTACTTTTGGTTCTCCTGGAAGAATCAATCATGACTCCACCTCTTTTTATACAAGTAGATTATACGAAGGTTTGCCCAAAGAGGAACCTGTCAAATATGTTGAAAATCTAGTCCCTCCAGAATTTATAGATAAAATCCTTTGTAAATCAAGTGAAAAGATGAATGAATTGCCTGATAATAGCATTCATCTCATGGTTACCTCTCCACCTTATAATGTAGGGAAAGAATATGATGAGAATCTTACCTTGAATGAATATAGAGGATTCTTAAAAAGGGTGTGGAGCGAGGTTAAAAGAGTTCTTGTTCCGGGTGGCAGGGCATGCATCAATATTGCCAATCTTGGAAGAAAACCATACATTCCACTTCATGCTTTTATCATAGAAGATATGCTTGATTTAGGATTTTTAATGCGGGGTGAAATCATATGGAATAAGGCATCAAGTGGCAGTCCTTCTACTGCTTGGGGTAGCTGGCTTTCTGCCAAAAATCCGACTTTAAGAGACATTCATGAATACATATTGGTTTTTTCTAAAGGAAGTTTTTCAAGGGAAAATCTCGGAAGAAAAAACACAATTTCTAAGGAGGAGTTTCTTGAATTTACAAAAAGTGTATGGACATTTCCTGCAGAATCAGCCACAAAAGTGGGTCACCCTGCACCTTTTCCTTTAGAGTTGCCTTATAGATTGATTCAACTTTATACCTTTGAAGGAGAGATTGTCTTAGACCCATTTATAGGAAGCGGACAAACCGCGATTTCAGCACTTAAAACCCGGAGACATTATGTTGGATACGAAATAAACGAAAAATATGTAAAATTAGCAGAAGAGCGAATAAAAAAGTTCTCTCTTGTTTTTAATACTCCCAAATTATTTGAATTTAAAGAGGAAAAGGATAATAAAAATGGCTAAATGGCATATAAAAAGCATAAAATATATGTGGTTTATTGACACTACCCCAAATAATTCCATAACTATCAGGGGGGTTTTTATGCTAAGGACAATATTTGATGACAATAAAGGGTAATTTCGGTTTTTCTATCGGAAATTGTAGTAATCTTATGACTATTGTCATGAATAGAAATTTGTTTAAAATAACTTAATGAATTTGAAAAATTTCTAAAAATGATATGATACCCACTTATGAAAATATAATGTTACCTTTATTAAGATTACTTGGTGATGGAAATGAAAGACCTTTTAGTGAATTGGTAAATCAGTTGGCTGACTATTTCAAACTTACTCAAGAAGAAAGAGGGAGAAAAGTACCGAGTGGTACTCAATCAATTTTTTATGGTCGAGTCAACTGGGCAAAAACATACCTAAAAAAGCAAGACTTTTGGATATTCCTAAAAGAGGATTTATAAAAATCACGCAAAGAGGGATGGAAATTTTAGAAAAAAAACCAGAGAAAATAGATTATGAAGATCTCGTGAAATATGATGAGTTCAGAGAATGGAGAGAAAAATCTGAAAAAACCTCAAATAAAATGCAAGTTGAGAAAAGAACATCAATAGAAACACAATCTCCAGAAGAAATAATATCCTTAAAAGTAGAGGAAATTAACAATCTTGTCAAAGATGAGTTAAAAAATAAAATTGTATCACTCACTCCAGAACAGTTTGAAAAGGTTGTAATTGATATTTTATTAAAAATGGGATATGGTGGTTCTTTTGAAGAGGCAAGTCAGCATATTGGTAAAAGTCATGATGGAGGAATTGATGGAATTATTAAACAAGATATTCTAGGTTTAGATAATGTATATATTCAGGCTAAACAATGGACAAGTGGTTCATTTGGCAGGAAAGAACTTCAAGCATTTGTTGGTGCCATTCATGGTAAAGGCAAAAAAGGAGTCTTTATAACTACTTCACAATTTACTAATGAATCATTAGAATACGCAAAATCTCTTTCTGATATTAAAATTATTCTAATTGATGGTGATAAGTTGGTTGATTATATGATAAAGTTTAAAATTGGAGTTAAGCCCTTTAGAATTTATGAAATTTTAAAAATTGATGAAGATTATTTTGAAGAATTTTAAAATTTTTATTTTATCTTTCTCAAAATCTTCTCTAAAAGCTTCTCTACCTCCTCTACTGTTTTAATATTTATAAGTTTTTGTTCAGGGATTTCGGTTGGTGATTCAAAATTTTCCTTCTGGGCTAAGTAAATCTCCCATCGGGCATCAGAAATATCCTGTGTATCTTTCCTCCTCATAAATCTCTCCTTTACAACACTATCAGGTGCAGTACACCATATCCAGTAAATATCTGCAAATCTAAGTTCCTTCTGAACAATATCCCGATAGACTCTTTCTCTAAATGTAGCATCTAAAACTACATCTCTGCCTTTTTTTAATGTCTCTTTTGCAATCTCTATCATTTTTTTATAAGTTTTTTCTGTATATTCTTTACTATAAATTCCCTTTTCAAAGGGTTCATAACGATGTTCTGTTGGAGCAATCCCAACAAGATTTTTTCTTACTATATCTGAAGGGAGCCATTCTGAAAGAGTTATTTCACTTAATGCTCTTGCAAGGGTTGATTTACCTGTTCCAGAAAGTCCAAATACTACAAAAAGCTTTGGAACACCTTCTGCATAAATATAAGCAAGGTCAAAATACTTTTGCGCATTTTTTAAAGCTTCCGCTCGTTGTTCTTCTGTAAAAGCTTTATCCATTGAAGTAAAGCATCCAATTTTACCTCTTACATAGGCACGGTAGCATTTGTAAAAATTAAGAAGCTTCAATAAGTCCCTGTCATCTGATTTTTCAACATATTTTTCCACAAAATATTTTGAAAGAGCCTCATAATCATGAAAATCTAAGTCCATACTCAAAAAGGCTATATCAGAGGCAATATCCTGACAGCGAAATCTCTCATTAAACTCTATGCAATCATAGATATAAACTTTTTTTAAATCATCAAAGCATATATTGGCAGAGTAGAGATCTCCATGACCTTCACGAATAAAGCCTTCTTTGATTCGTTTCTCAAAAAGAGAGGTATTTTCTTTTATAAAATTTCTTGTCCAATTAATGATATGATTATATCTCCATTTATTTAAAGCTTTTCCCACAAAGCCTTCTGTCTGGGTAAAATTTTCTTCTGTATTAAAAGAAACCGTATCAATAGAGCCAAACTGATTTACTCCTTTACCTGTTCTGACAGACTTATAAAAAGGAACGAGTAAATCCACAATTAAATCAATATGTTTCTCTGTTAAAGCTCTGTTTTTTAAAATTTTTTGCATCATGCCATCCTCAGGAAGCCTTTTCATTTTTACAGCATATTCAACTGGATTTTCACTGTTTTCAACTTTATATCCATCCTTAGTCAGAGAAATTGGGACTACTCCAAGATATACTTCAGGACAGAATCTTCTGTTTAGCTCCACCTCTTTTTCACAGTAAAAGCGTCTTAGTTCAAGGGTTGTGAAATCAAGAAATCCAAAGTTCACAGGCTTTTTAATTTTGTAAACTAAATCATCAGCTAAGAAAACATAGGAAATATGGGTCTGAATTAATTTTAATTCCTTTGGTTTATGAGAAAAAGACTCTCTTTTAAGTTCCTCTGCCCAGTTAACCATTATTTTTTCTCCATAAAGTATTCTTTTACAATAAACTCTGCAAAGGCAAAGGCAGAAGTAAAGGCTGGCGATATTGCATTGAGAATGTGTATTGTTTTAGACTCCTTTAAAACTACAAAATCCATAACAAGTTCCTTTTTCTTTATATCAATTAGTTGAGGTCTAATACCTACTTTAGAAGACGGTAAAAGGTCATCAATGGTTATATTTTCAAGCATATCCTTAATATCATCGTAAAATTTTTTCGCTGAATACTTTCTTATCTCCGAAAAGGCATTATTTCTAAATTTCTCATTACTCATAAAAAGTAAAAAATCTCTCCAAAGAATTTGTAAACTCTCCAATCCTAAATTGTCAAACATTTTGTAATTTTCTCTTCCTAAGGCAGGTGTTGCAGTTGGACCAACATAAACTGTTCCATCATAAATTTTAGTAAAATGTACACCTAAAAAGGGGTTTCTTATATCTGGCACAGGATATATATTTCCTTTTACAAGAAAGTTTTTTTCTTTCCTAAGCTTTTTATACAATCCTTTAAAGGGCAAAATTCTGTAATTTAGCCCTAAGCCAAAACTATGAGCTATTTTATCTGCATAGGCACCTGCTGAATTTATGAAATATTCAAATTGAATTTTTCCTTGAAATGTTTCTATGTTATTTGAATTAATAAATTTTTTAAAACTTACCCCCTTTAAAATTTTTATACCTGCCTCTTTAAGTTCATTTTCAAGGGAAATTAGAATTTCTCTTGGATTAATAATTGCAGTTAAAGGACTATAAAGGGCTTTTTCATATGTTTTTGCATATGGTTCTATTTCTTTTAAAGTTTTACTGTCAACAAGTTCTACCTCTGCACCATTTTGTTTTGCCCTTTTGTAAAGCTCATAAAGTACTGGCAATTCTGTTTCCTTTTTTGTAACAATGACCTTACCAGATTCAATTAGGGTGAGTCCTCTTTCTTTGCAATACTGCTTCATAAGCTGATTACCTTTTAAACAAAACCTTGCTTTAAGTGTTTCAGGAGTATAATAAATTCCTGCATGTAGTACCCCACTGTTTCTTCCAGAGGCATGTTTGCCCAAATCAGGCTCTTTATCAAAAATTACAATATCTTTTATTCCTAAATTAAGAATCTCCTTAGCTATTGTAAGCCCTGTTATTCCAGCACCGCAGATTAAAATCATTTTTTACTGCCTCTCATGTGCGTACTCTAAGATTTGTATTCATGGTAACTATTTTATATCAAAAATATACAAATTTTATACTTTAAAATTGCCGATAGAAAAACACTGATTTTGTCATTCCGAAGGAGTATGAGCGACTGAGGAATCTCCTCATTTTTCATCAGATAGATTCTTTAATGAGAGATTCCTTAGGGTATTGAACCCCTCGGAATGACTGCATAAACGAAATATTGCTTTTATTCTGTATCGGCAATTTTAGGTTATACTTATCTTATTTTTTAAGAAAGGAGTTTAATTTTTGCATCTTATCAAATGGATATTTCCAATTGAAACATTTTTCAGTCCTGCTTTTAAAGAAGCCTCATGGCAATCTTCAGCTAATTTTTTTGATGTAAGAGGTAGATCACTCATATAAAAATGGGGATAAAAGGCAAGTAAACGATAGGGAATTTTAGGATTCAATGAGGCAATAAAATTAGCGATTTTGCTTACTTCTTCGGAATCTATATATCCAGGGACTAAAAGAGTGCTTGCAATAAGAAGTGGCGGAGATGGTCTTTTGTCAAAAAACTTTGCTACATAGGCAAAATTCTCCAGAGTTCTCCTGTTTGAAACTCCTGTTAATGCAATATGAAGAGGCTCATCCCATGCTTTAATATCAAATTTGATACATCCACCAGAAATAAGGCTCAATTCAATCATCTTTTCAAGATAAGCTTTATGAACTGATCCATTTGTTTCCCAGCATATTCTTAATATTTTCTCCTTTTTTTCTCTGATAGCTCTTCGGGATGCCTCAAGGGCAAAAACTATTTGTGGTGAAGGATCTCCACCAAAGTAGCATATGCAGGATACAGCTGGAGTAATGCTTTTCAATAATTCATCAACTGTTCTTATTCTTGACTTAAAGGTCTCTTCTTTAAAGTGCCAGTTTTGACAATAAAGGCAATTAAAAGAGCAGGCATGAAAAAATACTGCAAGATTATAATATCCGTATTCAGCTCCTTTGGTATAAGCAAAATCTGGATATCCAGAGCCAGTTCCTGCTGGGCAAACCCAATCTGCAACACAGTTTGTTGGAAGAGGATCAAGATACCAGCTAAGTTTTCCATAGCCATATGGAGGTACAATCAATTTCCCATTTTCATTTTTTCTTAATCCGCAGTATCCATATTCACCAGATGGAATCTTACATTCATTTACGCATATTTTACATTGAATTCCTGTCTCTGCCTTTGGTGGAAATGGAGGTAATCCATAAGCAAGTCTACTTTCTTTATGAGATTCTGATGATACTTCTATAGCTTCTTCCGGATATTTTCTAATACAACTTAAACAAACCCCTGGATATTTAGCAATGTAAGAAGAAGATTCATTACATATTTTACAAACACCCATATTTAATTATAAAAATCTTCCCCATGCGCAGTAATAGTCAAACTGATCATCATAAATACGGAGTCTCTTTTTGATAACGAATATTCGATGTAAAATTATTCCGAAAACAAAACCTCCTATATGAGCCCACCAGGCAACTCCTCCTACATCAGTTGGGGAGAGAAGAGAACCAAGTCCTGAAAAAAGTTGAATAAAAAACCACATTAAAATATAAAAAATGGCAGGAAGGGAAAAAAAGAATGGGAAAAAAAGAATGGGAAAAAGAGTTATTACTCTTGCATGGGGAAACATTATCATATAGGCACCTAAAACTCCTGATATTGCTCCAGAGGCTCCAACTGTGGGAATCATTGAGCTTGGATTTATAAGACAGTGAATCCAGCTTGCACCAAATCCGCAAAGCAAATAAAAAATTAAAAATCTAAATGAACCCATCTTGTCTTCCACATTATCAGCAAAAATAAACATGATCCACATATTACTTATTAAATGAAACCAGCCACCATGAAGAAACATACTTGTCAAAAAAGGAAGATAGTAAAAGGGGTCAATGGGAAGGGAGCTTACAAGCATGTATTTTGCAGGAATTAAACCAAAAATATGAAATAAATAATCTAAATCTTCTGGTGTCAACATTAGTTCAAAAATAAAAATTATTGAATTTAAAGCAATAATAAGCCATGTCATATAGGGAGTATATCTTCTTGGAAGACAATCCCTTATTGGTATCATTTTACTTCACTCCTTTTTTATTGATATTGCTTTGATGATTGTTGGTAAAATTTATCTTAACAGGGATGTTTTTAGAATGAATAATGCGCAAAAGAGTATCTAAAAAATTAGGCATCTTTGTAAATGAATAAATCCATAAGTTTAAAACCCTCTTCTATTTGAATATCAGGAGAAGTAATAATTTCCTCTGAAAATTTTCTATTTTTTGAGTATTCTTTTCTACTATCATAAATTACAAAGGGAACTGGCTCAGCAGTATGAGTTTTTACTTTTACTGGAGTTGGATGATCTGGAAGAAGAAGAATTTTAAATTCCTTAAATCTTTTTGAAGCCCCATCAAGAATCCTTTTAACAACAATGCTGTCAATGTCCTCAAGGGCTTTAATTTTCAGTTTATAATCTCCCTGATGTCCAGCCTCATCGGGTGCTTCAATATGAATATAAACAAAATCAACTCTTTCTAAGGCATTCAAAGCATACTCAGCCTTGCCAGCATAGTTTGTATCTATCCAGCCTGTTGCACCTGGAACATTTATTATGTGAAATCCTGCCAAAATTCCAAGCCCCTTTGTAAGGTCTACAGCAGAAATTAAAGCACCTGAAACTCCATATTTTTCTTTAAATGTTGGCAAAGAGGGAGTTTTACCCTGTCCCCAGAGCCATATACTGTTTGCAGGTTTTTTACCTTCTGAAATTCTTTTTTTATTAACTGGATGATCTTTGAGAATATCTATTGACTTAAAAATAAGCTCTGTCAGAATTTGTGAATTTTTCCCTATTGGAAGATACATAGATATTTCTTTTCCTGTAATGTCATGGGGTGGAGTGCATTCCACATCTTCAGAACCACCTTTCCATAACATTATGTGTCTATAACTTATTCCCGGATAAAACTTTAATTGGTCATTGCCAAGTTTTGAGTTTACTTCCTCAATAAGAATTTTTGCTTCTTCAGAAGTAATATGCCCAGCTGAGTAATCTTCCATTAAAATTCTTTTTTTATCTAAGATTTTTAATGTTACGAGATTGCACCTGTATGCCACATCATCTTTAGACAAATTTAATCCCATACTCACAGCTTCAAGTGGAGCTCTTCCAGTATAATAAACTCTCGGATCATAGCCAAGAATACTCAAATTTGCTACATCACTTCCTGGAGAAAATCCCTGAGGAATATTTTTTACATAACCTGCTATTCCCTTTGAAGAAAGAAAATCCATGTTTGGAGTTTTAGCAACTTGAAGAGGTGTAAGCCCTCCAAGTTCTTCTAAAGGATAATCCGCTGCGCCATCAGGAACTATAACAATATATTTCATAAAAGTTTCTCCACAAAAGCTCTTACACTGTCTAAATCTGCTGGCAAGACACGAGGTTCATCAGCTACTTTGAAGACTGTATCAGGATCTTTAAGCCCATTCCCTGTAAGGGTGCAAACTACAGTTGAACCTTTTTTAAAATATCCCTCATTGTAAAGCTTTATAACACCAGCAACAGTGGCTGCACTTGCTGGCTCGCAAAATATTCCTTCATAGGAGGCAATCATTTTATAAGCTTTAAGTATTTCTTCATCAGTGACTATGTCTATTTTTCCACCAGATTCATCTCTTGCCTGTAAAGCGGTTGCCCAGCTTGCAGGATTCCCGATTCTTATTGCTGTGGCAATTGTTTCAGGTTTTTCAACAGGTCTACCAAGAACAATTGGAGCTGCTCCTGATGCCTGAAACCCGAGCATTTTAGGAAGCTCAGAGATTCTTCCTTTTTCTTTATATTCCTTGTATCCCTTCCAGTAAGCTGAAATATTTCCAGCATTTCCAACAGGTAGGACATGATAATCAGGAGACTGCCCAAGCTGATCACAAACTTCAAAGGCTGCTGACTTCTGTCCTTCAATTCTGTATGGATTTATTGAATTAACAAGAGTAATCGGGTATTCTTTAACAATTGCTCTTACAATATTTAAAGCCTGATCAAAATTTCCTTTAATCTGAATAACCACTGCTCCATGAATCATTGCCTGAACAAGTTTTCCAGTGGCAATTTTACCCTCTGGAATAAGAACAATTGCCTTTATTCCAGCTCGTGCAGCATAGGCTGAAGCTGAAGCAGAGGTATTTCCCGTTGATGCACAGATTACAGCACGAGAACCCTCTTCTAATGCCTTTGATATGGCAAGGGTCATTCCTCTGTCTTTAAAGGAACCTGTAGGATTTGCTCCATCAAACTTAAGATAAAGCTCTAAATCAATATTTAGTGCATTGGTAAGATTGTTTACCTTTACAAGAGGGGTATTACCCTCTAAAAGAGTTACAATAGGAGTTTTTTCGGTTACAGGAAAAAACTCGTAATACTCTCTTATAATTCCTTTCCAGGGCGATTTTGCATTCATGGCTATTCAATAATATCTCCTTCTATTAGTTCAACTACAACCCCCTGCTGTCTTAGGGAGTCAATGCCTTGTTGAAGATTTTCTTCAAGTCCTTCAAGTTCAAGAATCATCTCACCAAAGGTATCAGTTACTCTTGCTCTACGAATATTTGGCATGACATCGTATTTTTTTGCCATTCTAAACAGTACAGGCTCTTTAATTAATTCCTGCGGAAAGGTGAGCCTTACCCTTAATTTTTTAATCTCACCCATAAAATCCTCCTTAAAAATTCCCTCCTGCTATGGCAGGAACAATTGAAACTTCATCACCATCCTTTACCAGTGTTTCCTCTCCTTGAAGGAATCTTATATCTTCTTCATTAAGATAAACATTAATAAACCTTCTTATCTTACCATCCTGACAGAGTCTTTCTGCAAGCCCTGGATATTTTTTATCAAGGGCATTGATTATATCTATAATTTTTCCTGCCGGTGCTTCCACCACATCTTTACCATCTGTTAGTTTTTGAAGTGGTGTTGGAATCAAAACTTTTACTGCCATTTTTTACCTCCCCTTATCATTAATTCTTTTCAAAGCTTCTTCAAAGGAAGCAAGATTTGGTTTAATATGGTAAACTTCTGCTGTCTTGCCGTTTAAAACCTCTGCTGTTTTAAGTCCATTGCCAGTTATGCACAGAACCGTGCAATCCTTTTTGTCAATTTTGCCTTCTTTTAAAAGTTTAATGTAACAGGCAAGGGTAACTCCTCCTGCTGTCTCTGCAAATATTCCTTCAGTTTTTGAAAGAAGCTTTATTGCCTCAACTATCTCATCATCAGAGACATCCTCCATTGCACCACCACTTTCTTTTACTGCCTGCAAAGCATAAAATCCATCAGCAGGATTTCCTATAGCGAGAGACTTTGCTATGGTGTTAGGTTTAACAGGTCTTATTACATCTGTTCCCTGTTTGAATGCTGTAGAAATTGGAGAACATCCAGTTGCCTGAGCTCCGTATATTTTTGTTTCCAATTCTTTTAATATACCAAGTTCCTTAAATTCCTTAAGGGCTTTCCACACCTTTGTAAGAAGTGAACCACTTGCGCAGGGAACAACAATACTGTCTGGAGCTTTCCAACCAAGCTGTTCAACTATTTCAAATCCAATTGTTTTTGAACCTTCTGCATAAAAGGGTCTAATATTTATATTCACAAAAGCCCATCTATACTTGTTTGCAATTTCACTGCAAAGTCTGTTTACATCGTCATAATTACCATCAACAGCAACGAGATTTGGTTCATAAACGATAGAAGCAACAATTTTGCTTTGTTCCAATGTGGCAGGAATAAAAATAAATCTCTTAAATCCTGCCTTTGCACCATGAGCTGATACAGCATGGGCGAGATTTCCAGTAGATGCACAGGCAGCTGTGTCAAAGCCAAACTCCTTTGCCTTTGTAAGTGCAACAGCAACTACTCTATCTTTAAATGAAAGTGTAGGATGGGCAACTGTGTCATCTTTTATGTAAAGTTCTTTTACTCCAAGATATCTTGCAAGATTTTTAGCTTCCACCAAAGGTGTATAACCAGAATTAAGTCCAACCTGTGGTTCACCATCTATTGGTAAAAGCTCTTTATATCTCCATAATGTTTTTGGTCTTCTCTCTATAGTTCTTCTTGATAAGGCTTTCTTTATCTTTGCATAGTCATAGACTGCTTCAAGAGGACCAAAGCAGAATTCACACACATATATAGGCTCTACTGGATACTCTCTTGCGCATTCTCTGCATTTAAGTCCTTTTACATATTTCATTTCCCACCTCCTATTTCAATGGTTAATTTTTTATTTTAACATTTCTTTTATACTTATTTCGAAGCTGAAAGGTGTTCCTCTGAAATTTCTATCGGTAATTTCAGTAAGATTTATTTTGTTGAGAGATAGACATAAAAACAAATTATACATTAATCGAATTGATTATTAAAAAATATATTTGACCAGTAAAAAGACACAAATAACAACAACTATAAATATCCAAGTTAACAAATTAAAATATTTATCTATGAAAGCTCGAATAGGAAATCCGAATTTATAAATTAAAGATGACAAAATAAAAAATCTTGCACCTCGGCTGATTACTGACATGAAAACAAATATTAAAAAATTTGACTGAAAAAAACCTGCCAATATGGTGAAAACTTTATATGGAATTGGAGTAAAACCTGCAATACCTATAGCCCATGCTTCATATTTTATGAAATAATTTTTTACCATAATAAATTTATCATAATCAATGTAAAAAAACAGTATATTCTTTGCTAATTCCCAGAAATTTAGTCCTAAAAAATAACCAAAAATGCCTCCAAGCACTGAACCTATTGTGCAAATTGTGGCATAATAAAAAGCGTTCTTTGGTTTTGATAGCCCAAGAGAAATTAGAAGCACATCAGGTGGAACAGGGAAAAAGGATGCCTCTGTGAATGCAAGCACGAAGAGTGCAGGAGTTCCGTAGGGTGTATTTGCCCAATTTAAAACCCAACCATATAATCTCTTTAGCAATCGCACAGGTTATTATTATACCATTCTTTTAATTCTTAATTTTTCACCAATATATATCCTAAAATTGTCGATAGAAAATTCAAAGAGTGATTTTTTGACTCTAAGAGTCCTCTTAAGAGGGAATTTTTATCTAAATTTTTTCATTTACCTATCTTTTCCCTCCATTTCTGCCCTCCATTCCATCCTTCTCTAACTGTTTTTTTACAATTTTTACCCCCAAAAAAACAATACCCATCTATTTCTACTTCTACTACCTTATTGATTTTTCTATATCTTAAACACACAATCTTGCACATCGTCGCCTAAACTCACAGTAAGTGTATTTTGTTTTAATCATATATGTGAGCCTCTTTTATTTTTTTATTTCACCTATTGGATGATATTTTATATTACCCTTAAAATTAAAATCTTCAAAAGGAGACTCACTTGTTTGTATGTTTAATGGCAATTTTAGGTGTTGAAAACTTCCATGAGCGAAAGGTAGTCTTTTCTCTATCATAGATTTAGAACAACAAAAAATCCTACTTTTTGTCATAAAAATAGGGCAGAATTATAAAATTGTTCTTTTTTTTGGGAGGATATTTTTTGAGTCTATTTAATGCTATTTCATATAAAAGTTTTGTTTTTTCTTCATCTCTTGGCTTGCGCCTTATTTTTTTTATAATTTGACCCTCATTTATTAGTTCTTTTTTAACTAACTTTGAAACTCTCTTTAAATCTTCATATCTATACTCACTCATTTTTTCAATAATTTCTCAACTATATCTTCTATTTGCTCTTTTTTTGCTCTTTTTTTTAAATATTCTAAATCAATCTGTTCTTCCATCCTTTCTTTAATCTTTAATAGAATCTTTGCCCACAAAAAACTATCCTCATCCTTCCACCACTTATAAGCATTAAGTCTATCAATTATCAAATCCTCAATAGAAATAATTTTAACATTAAGATTTTCATCTATTAAAACTGCATTTACTCTCTTTTCTGCTTCCTCCCCTTCTTCAAGGCTACTTCCAAGCCAATCTATATAAATATCCAAATAATCATTTAACCAAACCCTTCCAGTTTTTTTAAAGCCCCAATTCTTTAATATTTCTTCAAGTAATGTAATGTCTGCCTTGATATCAATATCTCCTGTAGTGTAACTTCCTTGAGTATATATTTCAACTGCTAATCCTCCAACAATTATCGGCTCTTTTGCTCCTCTTTTCCTAAACTCTTCTGACAGCAAAGCCATAAAATATGCTTTTTCTTAACTGGATCTTCAATCTTTTTTAATTCTTGTAATTGTTGCATAGTAATATTATAATTATTTTTAAGCTTGCGATGAAATCTTTTCTAAAACATATAATTTTCAAAGGTGGGATTAAAATTTTTTGGACTTGGAAAAGTCTTAAAAAAAAGCATCTCCCTAATGTTGCAAAATTCATAGGAAGCCTTCTTTACTTAATTCCATGGTCAAGAAAGCATATTGCTTTGGAAAATTTAAAAATCGCTTTCGGAAGTCAATACACTGAAAAGGAAGTTAAAAAAATTCTAAAAAGATTTATTCAGGAAGTTATTTTAATTACTCTTGAGATTGCCTTAATTATCAAAAAAGAAGAAAAATTAAGCCCCTGGGCATTAGCTGAAGGACTTACTCATCTTGACAATGCATTAAAAGAAGGTAAAGGAGTTATTGCATTAAGTGGACACATTGGAAACATTCCTGTAATGCTTGCATGGCTTGCTGAAAAAGGTTATCCTGTGGCAGTTCTTTTCAAAGAAGGAAAGTATTTACCTAAGGGATTTCTCTTTAACCTGATTAGCTCCTATAAAATCTATCCAATCCCTTTTCGCTCTGACAGAGAGGTTCCAAAAGAGATTATTAAAGCATTAAATAAAAATATGATAGTTTTTATACTTGCTGATCAAGCAAGACCCGGAATTTATGCGAAATTCTTTGGTAAGTATGTTCAATGTCAAAAAGGTGCCTTTGTAATTGCCTTAAGAAAGGGCTCTCCTGTTATTCCTGCATTCATTGTAAGAGAAAAGGACGGACACAAAATAAAAATTTTTGAGCAGATAGAAATGGAAGGCTCTAATTCCTTTAGCTCCACAATAAAAATGATTGAAAATTATAACTCAATACTTGAAAACTTAATAAAACTTCACCCAGAACAGTATTATTGGTTTCACAGGAGATTTAAGAAGATGCGTTCTTAAATCCTCTTGTGAATTCTATTATCCTGTTTATTGTCTCCTCTGATAGGTCATGTTCCATTTTGTGAACATCTCTCATTGCCGATTGTTCACTTACCTTCAAAATCTCCCTTAAAAATTTATAAAGAATTTTTTTTCTATTTTCAATTTTTTGAGCTATTTCAAGTCCTTTTTCTGTCAATGTGATGTATTCATATTTCTGATAATTAATAAGCCCCTTTTCTGCAAGACTTTTTACAGCAACCACTACACTGGAAAGCTTCACTCCCCGTCTTTTAGCAATATCCTTTATCCTTACAACAGGCGCTTCTTTTAAAATTTCAAAGATATCGAATAGATAATCTTCAAGATTTTCAGTTAATTCTAATTTTGTTTGTCCGTTCACATTTTAATTATAACATGAAAAATTTATATAGACTACCTATTGGATTTTTTAAAGCCTCTACTGTTTTAACTTAATTTTAAAAAAATAGCCTCCTTCAAGTTTTTAAAAAAGAGAGGCAGGTAATAATCTGCCCCTCTTTTTACTTTCAATATTTAACTTTAATTCCTTCCATGTCTTCCTTCGTTATCTCTTTCCATCTCTTAAGCGTCCAGTTACCGACCCATTCTTTGAATAGCTTAAGATTTTTCTGTCTTTCTTCTTCATTTGAACCAAGATATTGATACATATTGCCTTGTTTACCAGCAGTTTTTCCGTCATCAAGCCTTCTCATCAAAGCACCTGTATCAGGCCAAGCAGTATAAAAAATTAAATGACTGTAAGTATCCATTCTTGGACCTTTTCCCATAGAAATCCATTTATCTTTTTCTTCCTTAAAGCCATAGTACTCGGGTGTGTCTGGGCCATGACAACTTAAACATTTTGAATCAAATAAAGGCTTAATGTGTTTTCTATAGGTTACCTCATCGGAAAATGATTCCGAAGCCGATAAAAAAATGATAGCTAAAATTGAAAATACAATAAATAATTTAATATTCTCAAAACTAAACCTCATTTTTCTTCCCTCCCTTTTAGCTCTTAATAAGAGAATCCAAAATTCTCATGTTTGATTTCACCTTGAAAAATCAAATTACAATAAGTTTTGATTTATTATTTTTTATCTCATAATCATCACCTCCTTTGGTTGATATTTTCTCTGAATACAATCGCATTTCGGAATTAGTTATCTTCTTTATTCCCTTTTTACTACAAGCTCCTGAAGCACATCCTGAACAATGTCCTTTCATTTTCCACAGGGATCGGTATAAAAGATATATAGCTCCTAAAAAAATTAACCATGCCACGATGATATCAATTATGGTCATTTTACCTCCTCCTAAAAACCCAAAAACCTGCCACCTTGATATATTAAAAAAGCAACAAGCCAAGCTATTATGGAGTGAATTAAAATTGTCTGACCGTATAACTTCCAGGAACCAAATTCCTGTCTCATGGCAATACCTACAACAACACATGGCCAGTAAAGTAGAACAAATACTAAAAATGCATAGGCATTAAGAGGTGTAAATATTTCCTGAAGTTTACTCTTAAGAGTTGTCATTTCCTCTTCTTCCTCTACCTGTAAACTCTTAATTCCAAATCCTGCAAGAAGGTTTTGAAAGGCATCTACTACCGCATTAAAGAAGGAAATCGCCACATTCTTTAAATCTTCCAAAAAGCCTTTTGTTCCTTCTTTCCCTTCTGAGTTGTCTTTTTGTCCATTATCTGTTCCATATATCTGGGCCATTGTACTTACTACTACTTCTTTTGCAATTAAACCTGCCACAAGGGAAGAAGATGCTTCCCATGTGCCAAATCCGAGGGGTTCAAATACAGGGCTTATTGTCTTTCCGACTCTTCCTAAAGCTGAGTTTTCCTTTTCAACTCCATAGGGTGTATTGAGCATAAACCACATGATAACAGATACAGCAAAAATATAAGTTCCCGCCTTTATGACAAAGTGTCTTAGTTTCTGCCAAGTATGAATCATAAGGTCTCTGAAAAGAGGAACTCTATAGGGAGGTAACTCCATTATGAACACTGGTGCAAAGCCTTTAAAAAGAGTTTTTTTGAGAACAAGTCCAAGCAAAATAGCCATGAAAATTCCAAGAACATAAAGAGACCAAAGAACTGTAGGTGCATTCTTAGCAAAAAAAGCACCGATGAATATAGCATAAACAGGAAGTCTTGCACCACACGACATAAGTGGCACAAGCATGGCTGTTAGTTTTCTGTCTCTTTCTGTTTCAAGAACACGGGTTGCATAAATTGATGGAACATTGCATCCAAAACCAAGAATTAAAGGAATAAATGATTTTCCATGAAGACCTATAGAATGCATAAGTCTGTCCATTATAAAGGCTACTCTTGCCATGTATCCACTTCCTTCAAGCAAAGTAATAATGAACATCATCACTGCAATTACAGGAATAAAAACAAGGACAGCTCCAACTCCTGCAATAATACCCTCTGTAACAAGGGATACGAACCATTCAGGACTTTTAGCAGCATTAAGTAACACAGTTGTCCATTTAGTCACAGGACCACTTATTACAGAATCAAGCCAGTCACTAAAAGGAGCTGAAAAATCAAAGGCAAGCTTGAATACAAACCACATAGCAATAAGAAATATAGGTATTCCAAGATATCTATTAAGAACAATTCTGTCAATTTTTTCTGTAAAATCAATATGTTTTTTCTCTCTCTTCTTTAAAACATCTCTGGTAACTCCATGGGCAATTCCATATCTTATGTCAGCAATTATAGATTCCATATCTTCATCATGGGATTTCAAAAAATGGGATACGGCCTGTTTAAGGAATTTTTCATCTCCCTTTAACCCTGTTTCTTTAAGAACCAATTCGTCATTTTCAAGTAATTTAAGAACAAGCCATCTTGAAGGATATCTGTTTAACAAACCAGGGTCATTTATCTTAAGAGCAGTCTCTACAATTTTTAATGACTCCTCTACATCTCCATAATTAAATTTTTTAGGAACAATGGGATTAATTCCACTGGCAAAATCTTTAAGAACCTGAAGAAGTTCCTTTATTCCTTCTTTTTTTGTTGCCACTGTTGGAATAGCTTTAACGCCAAGTAATTGTTCCAATTTTTCTATGTCAATTTCATAACCCTTCTTTTTTGCCTCATCATATATATTCAGAGCTATAACAACTGGAATATCAAGCTCAAGAAGTTGAATTGTAAGATATAGATTTCTTTCAAGATTTGTAGAGTCAACTACATCAATTATAAGATCAGGTTTTTCTTTCACAAGAAAATCTCTTGCAATTATCTCTTCTTGAGTATAGGGGCTAAGGCTGTATGTGCCGGGCAAATCAACAAGATTAATTGTCAGATCATCAAATTTTATAGTTGCTGTCTTTTTTTCAACGGTGACTCCAGGCCAGTTACCAACCTGTAGATTTGTGCCTGCAATAGCATTTATTAAAGTTGATTTACCTGAGTTCGGATTCCCAGCAACTGCTACTTTTATTTCTTTCATTCTATCACCTCTACATTTATCTGCTCAGCTTCACTTTTTCTTAATGAAAGATGATATCCCTTAACAACAATATCAATAGGGTCTCCCAGGGGAGCTATTTTTTCAACTTCAACAGTTTCTCCTGGCAACACTCCCATATCCATAAGCCTCCTTTTTATAGGACCCTTTGAATTAATTGAAGTAATTTTTGCCTTTTGACCTTTCTTTAATTCACTAAGATTCATTGAAGCCTCCTTACCATAATTTTCATTGCCATTCCTCTACCAATAGCTATTCGTGCTTCATCAATCCTTAAAAGTAAAGGACCATGTCCCTGATTGCTTACTACCTCAACAATTTTACCTGCAAAAATGCCTATATCTCTTAAATGATTAAATAGAGATTTACCTTTTTTTACAAAATCAATAATTTCAACTTTTTCACCACTTTCTATCAAAGCAAGGGGTATCATTCCTGCCCTCCATTAAAAATTCAGACTAAATCTAATTCCATATATATTTCCTGCCTTTGTGCCTTCTTCACGAGTTTTATCCTGTATGTATTGATAATCAAGGGTTATGTCAGAGGATATTGCTTTGTAGCTGAAAAGCTTAAACTTCAAATAGGACTCAAATACCCGACTTCTTAAAAGTTCCTCATTTTTTGGTGGTGACTTTAAATAAGCATAGCCAATCCCTATTTCATCATCTTTTCTTCCCCATATGCTTCCGTTTAGATTAAATCCAAAGGAAACCATTCTGTTATAATCAATCACTGCTGAGTCATCCTGTAATCCTGCACGGAAGAATGCTCCCAATGTATCCTTTATAAGTTGCTGGTCAAAGGATACCCCAATTCCTTTTAAACTCTTGTATCCATCTGAATCCCAGTTTTTAAATCTCTTGTTAGTTGTATAAGCATAAAGCCTGTAATTTCCCTCTCCTAAAGTTGTTTCAAGTTTATATCCTACTTGTGCTCCAATCCAGTTGAATCTCCTCTCATAATCATTCTTTGAACGCATCCCTACTAATCTAAGATGAATTTTATCCCACTCAAACTCTACTGATACTCCAGCATCATAACTTGGTAAATTTGCAAGGGGATTGTTAACAAAAGCTTCATTCATAAACTGTCCTAACTCATCATTTGCATAAATATTGTCATCAATAAAAGCTGTTGAATCAATTATTCCTGCTGTAAATTTAAGAAAGATTTCTTTTTCAATTGGAAACTTGTGAGAATACCATAGTTCAAGTAGATGATCCCTTGGATGACCATTGATGTTTTTTAAGTCACTGAATAAATCATCAGCATTTGGTGAAAGTATAAAAGGATTAATATCTTTAAGACCACTTCCCTTTGCAAAACTTGCCCTTAAAAAAATTTCACTATTTTCAATCGGTTTGATTGATACATTAAAATCAATAACTGTAGAACCTCTGTCTTTGTTTTCAATATCACCTTGAGTTTTGTTAAGCCATTGATAAACTCCAGTTGCTGAACCTGAAATAGATAACCATTCTATAATGTCCGCTGCATAAACTGTAAAAGGAAAAAGCAAAGATAAAACAGCAAATGCAAAACTTTTAACAGCTTTCATTACATCCCTCCTTTTTGTTTGCTCTTTTTTAGATTTTCAAGACATTTTATTAAGGAACTCACTCCGCAACTATGACACATCAGATATGGACATTTTTTGTTGGGATATGCTTTTTTTATTGTTAACTTTAACTCATGGGAGACTTTATTTGTAAATATCACTATTGCATCTACATCACCAATTTTTTTCGCTGTATCCTTTTCTAATTTAGTGAAAACTCTTAACTCTACTCCCACTTTTTTTGCCTCTTCTACATAATGTTTCTTAAGCTTATCCATTCCACCAATTAATGCTACACACATATCAACCTCCAATTATTAGGTTAATCTAATAATATTATAATTAACTAAATTTTGTCAATATAATATAATTAAATTTGTAAATTATAAATATATTATCTTGAAATAAAAATTAAACTTATTTTATATTTTTGTAATGAGAATTTCGCTAATCATTACGACCTACAATCGACCTAAATACTTAAAAAGGGTGATAGAAGGGTACCTAAATCAAACTCATATTCCAGATGAGATTGTTATAGCCGATGATGGTTCTGATAAGGAGACAGCCTTAATAATCAAAAACTTACAGGAAAATGGGAAAGTTAAAATAATTCATGTATGGCATGAACACAAAGGCTTCAGAGCAGCTAAAATAAGAAATAAAGCAATAGCTCATTCATCAGGAGAGTATTTGATTATAACTGATGATGACTCCATACCCTGCCATACACATGTGGAAGACCACTTGCGTTATGCAGAAGAGGGATACTTTATTCAGGGGCACAGGGTACTTTTAGGACCAGAAGTATCCCAGAATTTTACCTTCCAAGACATATCCATTAAGAAACTAATTCTTTACAAGCTTAAAGGTCAAGCAAGCAATGTAGTTAATGCCATAAGATTACCTGCGCCCCTAATCAAAATTTCACAAAGCCTTAAAGGTATAAGAAGTTGCAACATGAGCTTTTTTAGAAAGGATTTCATTACTGTCAATGGTTTCAATGAGGACTTTGAGGGATGGGGGAAGGAAGATTCTGAGTTAGCGGTAAGATTTTACAGATATGGACTCAAGAGAAAAGACATAAAATTTAGGGCAACCTGTTACCATTTATATCATGCACCTTATGAGAGAGTTAACCTCGAGAAAAACATATCACTTCTTAATTTATCAATAAAAAGTCAAGAATACTTCTGTAAAAATGGAATCGACAAGTATCTCGGCTAATCTAATTCATCAAGAACTTTTCTGACCTCTTCAATAACATCTACAGGCTTTACACTCCTTATACACTTGTTAAACTCGGAGTTAATACATTTTTCTTGCTTACAGGGTCTACACGGTAGAGACTTACCTCCATCAAATATCAGTTTTCTGTCTGTCCATGGAGAAACAATCTCAGGCACAGTAGGGCCAAAGATACCTACAGTGAATGTTTTGGCAGAGGCAACATGAATAGGTCCGCTGTCATTTCCAATAAACATATCTGAAAGTTCGCATAGTGCTGCAAACTCATATAAATTAAGTTCACTTGTGCAAATCTCAGGCTCAGTTTTCATATACCTAAGAATATCATTAAGCACTGATTTTTCTGAGTGACCAGCTACAAGAAAAATTCTACATTTTTCTGATAAAGCATCGCATAGCAGTGCAAAATTTTCTGCACCCCATTGGCGTAGGGGATTTCTTGCTCCAGGATGTACAACAACTTTTTTTTGTCAGAGTTGTGATTGAAGATTGTCGGAAATTTCCTCTCAAGAGATTGGAAAGCCTCCTTTGGAATGTTGATTTTAATTCTGCTTTCAAATATTCTAATGTCCAGATATCTTAGTGTATCAAGGAGGTATTCAACCATGTGCTTCGAGTGAATTCGGGAATTTACTCGATGAGTCAAAAGCAATTGTCTCCAACTTTTTTCATTACAGTAACTTATTCTAAATCTTGCTCCTGAGAGGTAACTTAAGATTGTTGCTCTGTCAGTCTCTGTGAGGTCTATGACCATATTGGGTTTTAGTTTTCTTAATTTCAGTGCAAATAGAATAAATTTAATGAAACCCCATCGCTTACCTTTGATCTCACTGCGGGGAAAGGGAATGACATTGTTAATATAGGGGCATGTGTAAAAGAAATCCTCTGTTCCCTTGTTTACAAGAACTGACAACTCCACATCTGGAAGATTTTTCTTTAAATTCTCAACTAAAGGAAGCATCCATATAGAGTCACCAAGATATTTAAGGTTTATAAGTAAAATGTGCCTAATACTTTTCAAGAAATCTCTCATGAAACTAAACCTTCTTTGCTACACAAACTATGTAATCTGATAAACACCATTTTCTTAAATAGATTGATAACTTTTTTAGTAGAGGATTTCTCCATCCATCCTTCAACCAGTGCGACCACGACTCGAAGAGTATCACTTTGAAGCCGGTTTTACCTAACAAAAAGGAGAGACTCCTTTTATCGAAAGAGTAGACATGCCAGGGAAAACCGAAGTGTCTGTATTCATTATCTCTGATCCCCAGTCGGCAGAGAAGATTTTTGTATTGATTCGATATTCCTCGATAATTTGGCACTTGAAGAAATAAAAAACCACCCCATTCAGACAATTCAAAACTTTTTTTTATTATGCGGACTGGATTATATACATGTTCAAGTACATCCCAGATTATGATTCCATTGAATTTGTAAGGAGGGACAAAATTTTCTAACAGTGTGTGATTTACAGGAACTTTTAATACGTTTTTACAAATATTTGAAAGCATTAGACTTGGCTCAACTCCCTCGCACAGAAATCCCTTTTTGTTTGCTTCCAATATGAAAAGTCCAGTACCACACCCTACATCAAGAATTCTATCTCCTTGAGAGAGATATCTCTCAACTAACATTATCTTCAGTTTTTGCACATTGTATGAACGATTTCTGCTTTCCTTCCACTTTTCATAGGACCAATTATTAAATTCTGAGAGATCTGCAAATTCCTCCCGTTCATAAATTTTAAGCATTGATTCCTCTGTAAAACGGGGAGATGCATACATTAAATTACATTGAGAACATCTGTAATATCCTATTCCTCCATGGCTTCTGAAGATTAATTTTGCCTCTGGTACTTTAGATACTTCGTTCGTCTCTCTACAAACTGGACAGGTTGTCTCCTCCAGAATTCCCTCAAAGGGACCAAACTTCCCCT
Organism: Thermodesulfovibrio sp. N1; assembly: GCF_001707915.1. Taxonomy (GTDB): domain Bacteria; phylum Nitrospirota; class Thermodesulfovibrionia; order Thermodesulfovibrionales; family Thermodesulfovibrionaceae; genus Thermodesulfovibrio. The sequence continues at coordinate 38,889 of NZ_MAVV01000006.1, forward strand.
TCATTTGATTGCCTCCACTATCAATGTGCGACCAAGAAGCATCGGAAAAGAATTTATCTCTCTCAAAATTTCCTGGTTTTCTATATACACCCCTAAATCATCTCTCTTGATTTTTCTCATGATCAACTTCTCAAGAATCCTTATCGGAAGATAGAAAAAAAAGAGTAGAAACTTTGCACTGTTTTTTAATCTGTCTGTGTGAAACCTTATTTCTCTGAAACCAGCTCTTTTAAATGCATAGGCAAGATAATAACAGGATACAGGATTGATGTGTCCTCCTAATCCTTTTGCATCTTTAGAAGAAATGGGAAGGGGATTATATAGCAGATGAAAACCTAAGATAAAAAATCGGATTCTACTGTTTATGTTTAAGATATTCGGAGTTGTAATTACAGCCACTCCCCCAGGTTTAAGTATTCTGTAGATTTCATTTACAAAATTAAAAATATTCTCAAGATGTTCAATAACCTCTATGGAGAAGACAGCATCAAAGGTATTGTCTTGATAGGGTAATTTTTCGTTACAATCGCAGAAGTCAGCCTTTATCCTTTCATATTTAAATTCTTCATAGTCATAGTCACAGGCGAAAAGTCTATCTTTGAGAGAACCTTGTCCACCGCTTTCGATTATTTTTTTTGCAACAAGAGATGAAAAATAACCCTCGCCACAGCCCAAATCCAGTATCTTTCCATTCCATGGTTTGTACTTAGTGAGTATGTCGAGCACCTTCTCGTGAGTAATTGGCAATGATCTTGTCTTTATCTTGCTATTCAGGTTCATCTGCACCTCTTTTAGCATAATAGACTAACTCCCACAGCTTGATATATTTATAAAATGTATTTACAGCCGACGAAAAGGCAATTATTAGCCCTTCTTTTCCGTCCCTGAAACCTTGCTTTACAAGATAGGTCTTTAGAAATATAGCCAAAGAATGGGCTACTGCCTTTGAAATAGAAGGAGAACATCCAGCTCTTTGCAAATCCTTAGCGCCAAGAGATGAATAAAAGTTTATCTTGCTTATAATTTCCTCCACATTTTCTATGGGATTGTGAATAATGGGGACATTTAATTTTTCAATAACACCATTGACCTCTACTGACTCATGTACATTGCGATTGCTAATTTTTGCTCTGTCTTTTCTAAAGAGTCTCAACACATAATCGGGCCACCATCCGCCATGTCTTATCCACTTGCCGTAGAAAAAATTTTTTCTCTGAAAAATGAAAGCATCAGCAGTTGGTGATTTCAAAACATCCACGATTCTCTCTCTTGTCTCAGGTGGAATTCTCTCATCGGCATCAATTAGTAAAACCCAATCATAAGTACACTTCTCAACGGCGCTGTTTTTTTGATGTCCATATCCCTTCCAATTCTCAACAAAAATTCGACAGCCGAAATCTCTCGCTATATTTAATGTCCTGTCCCGACTTCCAGAGTCAACAATGACAATCTCATCTGCAAAAGAAACACTTGCTAGACAATCAGGTAGATTCTTTTCTTCATTCAAAGTTATTATTGCCACTGAAAGAGGATTTCTTTTTGCTGCCATCTATCTCTCCGCTTCGATTTTCAGATGTTTTTGAAATCCAGACAAAATAGCCAATAAAAATCCTGTTGCAAGGGATAATATCTGAGTGCTGGTCAGGCTTCCGATTATCAATACGAGTGTATAGGCTAAAACAGCAAATCCACCGATATTCTCTCGATTTCTAAAACCATTCTTCAGTAGAATTCCAAAAAGCCAAAATAGTGAAAATAAACCTAATATTCCAAAGCTGACTGACATATATAAATAGCTATTGTGGGGGTCATCTATATTGTGAAATTCAGGGGCAAGGCTTGGATTTTCATATTTTTTCATTGCTAATTGATAACCTCCTGTGCCCACACCTATAATCGGATTTTCCAAAAATATTTTAAAAGCACCCTGCCACATGTGAAGTCTCAGTCCTACAGATGTATTTGGATTCCTCTCTTGATATTGAACAATATCATTGTATGCTTGATAGACTCTATTCTGAACAATAGGAGACAAAAATAACAGGAGAATCATAATTAAATTGACAAAAATTATTTTTACGAAATTTTTACCAAAAAAATTATAGATCATAATGGGGCAAAGCAATACAAATGCTAAATATCCAGCCCTGCCAGTTCCAATGAGCAGGGCAATAAAAAATAAAAAAAACATAGAGAGTATAAATATTTTTTCTTTCTTCCCTGTGGCTTCTTTAAAATAAAATGATAAAAGCAACATGCCAAAAACGAGCAAAAGGGATGAGGTTATCGATTTTTTATTAAATACTGTCGGTATCCAAAGTAATTTGGGTATAATATCTAAAAAATGTAACAATGATAAAATTGAAAGAACTGCTAAACCGGTTAAAAACGCATTAATTAATATTTTTAAATTCTCCTTTGTCATAAATATTGATGCAACAACAAAAGTATATAGCCAGTAATAACTTTTTGTTGCAAAGTCTAATCCCTTTATTATATCGGATGTCCAAATAAGTCCCACCCATGGTAAAAATATAAAAACAAAAACAGGAATCATCCATCTCTGTTTAAGAACATCTATTATATTTCTGATAGCAATTCCTGAAATTATCCATATAGCTATAACAAAAAAACCCACTATTACAGATATAGATGTCGATAGCGGGATAAAAAATAAAAGACAACATAAACTTAGAAAGAGAATACTTGAACTCTTATCTTCGAAACTAAGGAAGCTTCGAATAACTGTCATTATATTGTTCAACATATTACCTCTCATAAATTTTTATAAATAATTAACACCAAACTGACTATGCCAAAGTTCACTATATAATCCCTGAAGGGCAAGAAGTTCTTCATGGGTCCCCTGTTCGATAATTCTTCCTTTATCCATAACAATTATTTTATCGGCCCTTTTAATTGTAGATAGCCTGTGGGCAATAACTATAGTTGTTCTTCCCTTTCTAATTCTTTCAAGAGCTTTCTGAATTTTTTCTTCTGATTCAGTATCTAATGAAGCGGTTGCTTCATCAAATATCAAAATTTTAGGATCCCTTAAAATTGCTCTTGCTATTGTTATTCTCTGTTTCTGTCCTCCTGAAAGTAAAACACCTTTTTCTCCCACCACTGAATCATAATTTTTAGGTAATTTCATTATAAAATCATGGGCATCTGCTATTTTTGCTGCCTGCTCGACTTCCTCATCCGTAGATGATATATTTCCAAACTTGATATTATTCATTACAGAGTCATTAAATAAAATAATTTCCTGAGTTACAAGGGCAATCTGTGAACGTAAACTTTGAAGAGAAATTTCTCTAATGCTTACGCCATCAATCAATATATCTCCTTCTGTGGGATACCAAAATCCTGCAATAAGGTCAGCTATTGTACTTTTGCCTGCACCCGAAGGTCCTACGATTGCTACAGTCTCGCCAGGCTTTATTTCAAGATTAATGTCTTTTAAAGCATAATCCTTTGAAAGTGGATATTTAAAAGAAACATTTTTAAATACAATACTACCTTGAATATTTTTTTCTAAACCTCCTTTAACTTCTTCATCAACAAATATTATATCCCTTAATCTCTCTATGACATTTCTACCTAACTGAAAAGAGGCATTTACTTTGCTTAATCTTCGTAAAGGAGTATACATTAACATTACTGCTGTAATAAAGGAAAAAAAATCTCCAGAAGATATTTTTTCAGTCACTACTAAATATCCGCCATAAAAAACGATCATTGCAACGCCAACTCCTGCTATAGTCTCTGTAAGTAAACGAGTAAACTCTTCTGTTCTTACTTCTCTCATTATATTTCTATAATAATCCTGAAGTACTCCTTTATGTCTTTGAATCATATCCTTTTCCATTGTATATGCCTTAATAATCTTTAATCCATGAAGAGTTTCATGAAGAAGCGTAGTTACTTTTGCAATTCTGAATCTTGTCTTCATACCTATTTCCTTGAGTTTTTTCCCTAACTTTGCTATAGTAAATATCATTATTGGTATCACAACAAAAGACAACAAAGCAAGATCCCATCTACGATAAAAGGCTACTCCTGCTAAAACTATTACTGTGAGCCCTTCAACAAAAAAATCCTTTATCGTATAGGAAACTGTATTTTTTAATAACTCCACATCATTCAAAACCCTTGAAATAATATTACCTGAGCTGTCTTTACAAAAGAAAGAAAGAGGAAGCTTAAGAATTTTATCATAAATTTGATCTCTAATAGTTCTCACAATTTTAGCACCAATTGAACTCATTAGATAGTTGTTACAGAACATAAAAATCCCTCTTAAGCTAAACAAAGCAAGCACTCCTATGGGAATGAGATATAAAAATTCTATAGATTTTTTTACAAAAATTTCATCCATTGCAGGTTTTACTGCCCAGGCTATTGCTCCATTTATACCTGATATGGCTAAACTACAAAGAAGTGCCAAAATTAATCTTAATCTATGCTCCTTTATAAGTCTCCAAAAAACTGCAAAATCATCGAGCCATGATTTCTTAAATTTCAATTTAAACTGTTTTTCTATTTCCATATTTTTTCCAATAATAATTAGATAATAGAATCTTCAAAAAATCAGCCTCCTATTGTTGACATAGGCCTTAGTGGCTTTGTCTCATCTGACATTCCCTGGGGTTTTAGTTGAATGGTTTTTATAAGCACTTCTTTTATTGTATCTTGGGAAGCACCGTTTCTTAAAAGACGCTTTAAATCAATTTCTCTGTCTGAAAAAAGACAGGGTCTTAGTTTTCCTTCTGCTGTAAGCCTTAATCTATTACACCTTGTACATATATGAGTTGTAAGAGGACTTATAAATCCAATCAAACCTTTTGCTCCTTCAAGAATAAAATATTCAGCAGGTCCTGACTTTTTAATCTGAACTGGAATTAGCTTCCCAAAAGTTTTCTCTATTCTTTTTTTTATCTCCTCTGCAGATATAAAAAGCTCTTTTTTCCAGTGATTGCCTCCAAGAGGCATAAACTCTATGAATCTTATCTGATAGGGAACCTCAATACTCCAACGAGCAAATCTTTCTATTTCGTCATCATTTATTCCTTTCATAACAACCATATTTATTTTTAATGGATTAAGTCCTACCCTGTAAGCTTCTTCAATTCCTTCAAGAACATCTTTCAATGTCCCTAATCTTGTTATTGTTTTAAATTTTTCTTCATCTAAAGAATCAAGGCTAACATTTACCCTTTTTAAACCTGCATCATAAAGCTTAGAAGCAAATTGTCTGAGAAGAACTCCATTAGTTGTAATCCCTATGTCTTTTATACCCTCTATTTTGGCAACTCTTTCAATAAAACTTATTATGTTCTTTCTTAAAAGAGGTTCTCCGCCTGTTATTCTTATCTTTGATACACCAATTGTTGTTGCAATTTTTATTACTTGTAATATTTCTTCATAACTTAGTATCTCATTATGGGGAAGCAAGTTTTTGATACCTTCCTCAGGCATACAGTAAATACAACGTAAGTTACATCTATCAATGACAGAAATTCTTAAATAATCAATAGTTCTGTTGTATTTGTCCTTCATCGTGAACTTTTAGGCGTTGATTTTTTTGGGGAGGTTTTCTTTCCCGTATTCTGACTTTTTAATATCTCTGCTATTTTCTGTTGAGCGATTTCAGCTTCCTTAGATTTAGGATATCTTTCAATAACTCTTTCAAATACAACCTTTGCTGTTTTTCTATCTTTTAATTCCATAAAAGCCATTCCTTCTTTAAGAAGCGCACCTGGTGCTTTCTCATGCTTTGGATATTTTTTTAAGAATTCTTCATAGGCAAGAATGGCATCCTCAAATTTTTTTTCATTATAATAGGTTTCACCTATCCAAAAGTAAGAATTTGGAAGAAGTTCAAAATCTGGATAATTCTTTAAAATTTCATGAAATTTTTCCCTTGCAGAGGCAAAATTTTTATTCTTTAAATCAATATGGGCTGAATCATAAATTGCCTTAGGATCCTTTAAAGGTTCCTGTGCGAGTTTTGCAGGCTCTTGTTTTTCTACTGGATGAAGAGGTTGAGTTAACTTTGTTTGTAATTCTGCTATTTTATCATTAATCTCCTTAAATCTCTTTTCATTCTGGAAGGAGTTTTCATCAAATCTCCCTTTAAGAATTTGAAGTTCTTTTACGTAATCCTGAGTTTGTGCAATTAAGGTAAGTTGTCCTTCCTTTAAAGCTACTGCTGTGCTTAAATCTGAAGACATTTTATCAACCCTGCCTTTAAGCTCAGAGACTTCCTGCCTTAATTGAGTATTTTCCACATAAAGCCTGGCAATATCAGCCTTGATTTGTTCAAATTCGCCAGTTGTAACACAGCCAGTTAAAATAATGGAGGCTACAATACCTGTAAATGCTATTTTTATTTTTCTCATTTTTCCTCCTCTATGAACACAAAGTGTGCTCTTCTATTTTTTTGCCAGCATCCCTCATTTTGTTCAGTGCATAAAGGTTTTTCTTCACCATAACTTATTATTTCCATTTTGGATGATGATACTCCGAGAGTTATTAAATACTGTTTTGCTGAATTTGCTCTTTTTTGCCCAAGAGCAAAGTTGTATTCATTTGTTCCTCTTTCATCACAATGACCTTCAATTATAACCTTTAGTTTGGGATATTTTTGTAAAACTGAGGCAATTTTTTTTAATGTTGGAATGTCTTCCTGTCTTATATCATATCTGTCAAAATCAAAATATATGTCCCTAATCTCTTCCTGTAGTTTTTTTATAAGTTCCGAAATTTGTTTAGAACTTAATGCCTCTTCTTCTAACTTTGTTTTATCAATATCTGTTTTTCCTTCTATCTTTTCCTCTTTTTTTGGAACTTCTCCCTCTACTTTTCCATTGGGTATATAAATCTTTCTTTCAGCACAGGCAAAGACAAAGAGAAGACAAAAGATAATTAAAAAGATATTTTTAAAGCTCATTTTTGCCTCCTTAGAGAGTTTTTTGGTAGGCTTGTATGCTCTTTTTCATAATTATATAATATTACATAATACAACAATTAATAAAGCTTTGAAAGGTCAGCAACAGATTTAAGTAACTGAACCAATTCCTGTAAAAGGGCAAGCCTATTTCTTTTGATATTTTCATCCCTATCCATAACAAGCACTTTATCAAAAAAATTATTTATCACTGGCGTGAGAGACTGAATATAATTTAAAGCATCAAGAAACTTAGCCTTTATTAAATATTCATTAAGTTTTTCTTTTTTTTCAATTATTTCCTTGTAAAGATTTTTTTCCTCCTTTGTAACTAAAAGAGAGGGTTTTAATTCAAATTTTTCGTAATTTTTAATAATATTGAAAACTCTTTTTACTGCAAGAAAGAAGGACTCAAAATCTTCTTTATTCTTAAATATTTTTACTGCCTGAAGCCTTTCTTCAATTTCATAAACAGGATGATTTAAGATAAAATCACCAACTGTTCTTATTAAATTTACATCATAACCTGTTCCCTCAAAATAACTCTCAAGTCTCTGTCCAATAAAACTTGAAATCTGTTCCTTTATTATTTCATCGGCAAGCTCTTTTACTTTATCAACACAATCTTTAATGCTTAAAGGATATTTTTTCTTTAAAAGTAAAGCTAAAATTCCGTTAGCAGACCTTCTCAAACCAAAGGGATCCTCGGTTCCTGTTGGAATTTCTCCAAGATAAAAAAAGGAGACAATGTGGTCAAGTTTGTCTGCTAAACTTAAAAGGCAACCAACTTCATTTGATGGTAAATTATCTGTAAAACCTTTGGGCAGGTAATGCTCCCTTATTGCTAATGCCACTTCTTGAGGTAGTTGAGCCTTTTTAGCATAATATCCTCCCATTATTCCCTGAAGTTCAGGAAATTCTCCTACCACTCCGCTTGCAAGGTCTGCCTTACAGTATTTAGATGCGATTCTTACTAAATCAACTTTTTCTGGTAAAATCTTCTGAGCAAATTCTTCAGCTATTTTTAAAATTCTTAAGCTTTTATCATATAGACTTCCGAGTTTTTCATGATAAATAATTCCCTTTGTTGCATTAAGTAGGCTGTCCAATCCTTTTTTAAGGTCTTCCTCATAGTAAAATTTTGCATCTTCAAATCTTGCTTTTATAACTTTTTGAGCTCCCTTTCTTACATTTTCATCATTTTCAGATTTAGTATTACTTACTACTATAAAGTAATTTTTTAATTTTCCTTCAAAATCAGTAACAGCAAAATATCTTTGATGGTCTTTCATTACAGTAATGAGCAATTCCTCTGGAAGCCTGAGATACTCTTCAGGAAAACTACATAAAACAGAATTTGGAAATTCAACCAGAAAGTTCACTTCGTTAAGAAGTTCTTCATCTAATAAAACCTTTCCATCTACTTGCTCTGCAAGCTCTGTGGCTTGAGTGACTATTTTATTTTTTTCTTTTATTATGGTCAACAATAACAAAAGCGGATTCAAGAGTCTTTTCATAATCTTCTATAGAAATATAAATAGGCTTTTCAAAAAGAAATCTATGTCCGTAGGTTACTCCAACTGTTTTTATTCCATCTATTTCAAAGGAAATTAATTTATCTTTATAAAAAGCTAAAATCCATCTTACAGGCCTTACAAACTTTATATTTCCCATCCCCCAACGCATCATTTTTGGAAAACTAATTGAAAAGAAAAGCTCTTTTAAAAGATCTGGTAAAACCTCTTCTGTTTTTTTACCTTTTTCTCTAACTACAGCACAGACATAATTTCCCTTTCCCTTTGGCTTAATTTCAAGTTGAGAAATATCTACACCCTGTGCCTTTGAAAAAGCATAGGCAGACTCTTTTGGATTTCCCTCTTCGTCAAAGGCTACATAAGCAGGTGGTCCCCATATGAGCTTTTGGTCTTCGGCTTGTTCTTCTGAAACTTTTGCTTTAAGTGCAAGCCTTCTTGGAGTTGCATAAGTTTTTAATTCCTCAATCTCTATCCTAAATTCAGAAAAAATTTTTTGGGAGTTTTCCTTTAATTGATTAAGTGCCAGAGGAATAAATCTTGCTGGAATCTCTTCAACACCTATTTCAAAAAGCAAATTCATCTCCATACCTCTTTCTGAGATAAGCCTCTGCGCAGGACCTTGCAAGAGCCCTTACTCTTGCAATATAATTCGTTCTTTCTGCAACTGAAAGAACTCCTCTTGCATCAAGAAGATTAAACATATGGGAGCATTTAAGGCAGAATTCATAGGCTGGTATGATAAGATTCTTTTCAATCATTCTTTTTGATTCCTGCTCAAAATCATCAAAATGTCTTTTAATAAGTGTTGGATCAGAGCAATCAAAATTAAAATATGAAAACTCTACTTCACCTTGACGATGAATATCTCCATAAGTAAAATATTCATTCCACTTAATCTCAAAAACATTATCGACTTCTTGTAGGTACATTGCTATTCTTTCAATTCCGTATGTTATCTCAACAGAAACCGGTTTTAAATCAATTCCTCCAACTTGTTGAAAATAAGTAAACTGAGTTATCTCCATTCCATCAAGCCATACCTCCCAACCAAGACCCCATGCACCTAAAGTAGGAGATTCCCAGTCATCTTCAACAAATCTTATATCATGGGCTGAAAGATCTATCCCGAGAGCTTTAAGACTTTCAAGGTAAAGTTCCTGTGAAGCCTCTGGTGAAGGCTTCAAAATAACTTGATATTGATAATACTGCCCAAGTCTATTTGGATTTTCTCCATATCTTCCATCTGTTGGTCTACGACAGGGCTGAACATATCCTGTATTCCAGGATTCTGGACCTAACACTTTAAAAAATGTGGCAGTATGAAAGGTTCCTGCACCTACTTCAAGGTCATAGGGCTGAAGCACAACACAACCTTTTTCTGCCCAGTATTTATTAAGTGTAAAAATTATATCTTGAAAATACATAGATTTTCATGATACTTTAGCGTAGAGGCTTCTGTCAAATGTATCCAAGAGTCCTTATAGCAGGTGTCCGTGGAGGCGCAGGGAAAACAACTGTTACCCTTTCAGTAATTTCACTTCTTGTAAAAAAAGGATTAAATGTAATTGCCTTTAAAAAAGGTCCTGACTACATAGACAGTGGCTGGCTTTCTTTATTCTCAAAAAATCCCTGTTATAACCTTGACACATTTATGATTCCACCAGAAAAAATAGTTAAATCTTTTCTTGAAAGATCAATTGGAGACATTTCTGTAATAGAGGGGAATAGAGGACTTTATGATGGATTAGATGCGGAAGGGTCTGTATCCTCAGCAGAGTTAGCAAAACTAATTAAATGCCCTGTAATTTTAGTAGTTGACTGCACAAAAACAACCCGCTCTGTTGCCGCAATTATTCAGGGTTTTATTAATTTTGACAAAGAAGTTCCAATTAAAGGAGTTATTCTTAATCAAGTTGCCAATGCAAGACATGAAAAAATTATTAAGGAGTCCATAGAAAGATACTGTAATGTCGAAATTGTTGGCTCAATTCCGCGTTTTAAAGATATTAAAATGCCAGAAAGACATATGGGACTTTTACCTTATCAGGAACATGATGAAACAGAAGAAGCCAGACAGTTTATAGATAGAGCCTCCAACTGTATTGATGCAGATAAAATTATTAAAATCGCTAAAAATGTTGAACCCATAAGCTTTAATTCTTATGATAATTCAGATACTTTAGATGGAAAGGGTTTAAGGATTGGCGTTATAAGAGACAGGGTTTTTCAATTTTATTATGAAGAAAATCTTGAAGAACTAAAAAGAACCGGTGCTTCTTTGGTTTTGATTAATTCATTAGAAGACAAAGCATTACCCGATGTTGATGCTCTTTACATTGGTGGAGGTTTTCCAGAAACCAATGTTAAATATCTTGTTAGGAATTCCTCTCTTATGGATGATATAAAGAAAAAATCAGAGACAGGACTTCCAATATATGCAGAATGTGGCGGATTAATGTATATTTGTAAGACCTTAATTACAGAAAAAGGTAGTTTCCCTATGACAGGAATTTTTCCTTTAACTCTCAAGATGTTTAAAAAACCTCAAGCACACGGATATGTAATTGCAAAGGTGGAACAAGGAAATCCCTTTTATAACCCTGAAACGGAAATAAGAGGACACGAATTTCACTACTCCAAAGTTATAGATTATGATGAATTGCCGAAGATGAGCTTTAAAATTAAAAGAGGGGAAGGAATAATTGGTGAAATGGATGGTGTATTTTATAAAAATACTCTTGGAACCTATGTACATGTTCATGCTCTCGGATGTCCTCAATGGATTGAAGGTATTTTAAAAAAAGCAAAAATTTATAGGGAGAATAAAAATGCCTAAAAAAGAAGTGCCAACATGTCTTTTTTGTAGTAGAGTTATAGCACCTCCAGAGGAAAAAATTACAGATTTTGGAGAAATAATTTATGGTGAATGCGAATGTGGTGCTATATATGTATGTGAACCAACAGGACATAATCAGGGAGAAGCCTTAGTAAATGCCTTTTTTCTTGTCTCACCAGAAGGAATAGAAAATGTTGAGTTGGGAGTTAACTTTGAAATTAGAGAAAGAGATTATGATTACAAAAACCACAAATATGTTTACATCAAAAACTGGCTTTACAGTGGAAGACTTTTTTTTATTAAAGCCCTAACAGCAGGATTAAATATCCCTATGAAAGAGAAGACAAAAATAAATAAAAAAGATTTTATTTCTCTTTTGCAAAAAGATGATTTTGAAACAATTCAGAAAGAATCTTTACAAAATAAAAACATTCTGAGTTGGCTAATTTCTCTTTCCTATGATAAAGAAGACCCTCTCTCATGGAAAGCAATTGATGCAATGGGATATGTTGCAAAGGCATACATAGAAATACAAGATGTAGAAACATTGAGAAATACAATAAGAAAACTTTTGTGGTCAATGACAGATGAATCAGGGGGCATTGGATGGAGGTCAGCAGAGTTAATTGGCGAAATAATATATGCTGAGCCTTCATTATTTGAAGACATTATTCCTATTTTATGGTCACAAAGGGAGGAGGAAAGCTTTCTTGAGAGTGTTCTTAGAAGTATTATAAAGCTTTCTAAAAAAATTAATCTCTCAGAGTACATAAAAATCGATGAAGAAGAACTAAAAAAACTCTTAACTGACAAAAACGAAACAATAAGGGCTCTATCATTTATCTTGACAAATAAATTAAAAGTCAACTTACAGGCTCCGGAAGAATTAAAAAATGCTGTATTATCAATTTATGACGGAGGGAATATAATAAAAATAAAAACATCTGAAGCTGAAAAATTTTTATAAAATTATAAACTAAATTTATTTGACTTTCCAATAAAGCATACTTTAAAGTTGAGTTACCCTTGAAGTTATTTTATTAAAGAAGTTAAAATAACAGCAAAAACTAAAAGGAGGTAGGTAAAATGGCTTTTATTGAATTTAAGGGAAAACAAATCGAGATTGACGAGGATGGTTACATTCAGAACCTCGATGATTGGACTCCCGAGCTTGCAGAGTATATGGCTCAACAGGATGGAATCACTCTTACGGAGCAACACTGGGAAGTAATTAACTTTTTAAGAGACTACTATCAAAAATATCAGATTGCTCCCATGATTAAAATTCTTGTAAAAGAAATGGCTAAAATGTTTGGACCAGACAAAGGAAACACAAAATATCTTTACGGACTTTTCCCAGATGGACCAGCAAAACAAGCCTGTAGATATGCTGGGCTTCCAAAACCAACAGGATGCGTATAATTCATTCCATAGAGGGGCAGTCATCTGCCCCTTTTTATTTATGGAAAGGGGGGATTAAAAAACTAATTTTAATAGGAGAGGGAGATGCCTATTAATGACCTCCTTTCAAAAAAAAGACAGAGTATTATTAATAAGTCTTTTGAGTTAACCATTGCTACTTATCCTGAAGAAAGTCAAACATTTTTAAGAGAAAAAAGCACACAATTTACAAATCCTGTTGGGTATACCATCTATCATGCTATTGAGCAAATTATTGATAAAATAATTTCTAATGAACCCATTGAAAATTTTATTTTACCTCTTGAAGAAATAATCAGGATAAGAGCTGTACAGGATTTTACTCCATCTCAGGCTGTAGGCTTTATCTTTCTTATTAAAAAAGCTCTCCAAGATGAACTTGAAAAGGATTTCGAGTCTTCTCAGATATTGGATTTTCTTTCAAGAGTAGATTCTCTTGCCCTTGTAGCATTTGATATTTTCATGAAGTACAGAGAGAAAATTTATGACCTTAAATCGAAAGAACTGATTGACAGAACTTGGTGGATTCTCAAAAAGTACAACATTGTATCAGAAATTAGTGATAAAACAGTAGAAACTAATAAAAAATTTTAAAGTGAGGTAGGGTGAGATGGGTATAGGATTAGCTTTTATAATAGTATTAGGTTTAATCCTTTTTTGCCTACATAGGTACAGATGTTTTAGGCTTAGATATTCTTTTTGCTGTAATATTTCCCTATGCTGCCTTCGTAATCTTTGTAATAGGATTTATTCAAAGAGTAGTAAAATGGGGTAAATCGCCAGTGCCATTTAGAATACCTACAACTGCAGGACAACAGTTTTCACTTCCATGGATTAAATACAGCAAAATTGACAATCCATCAACTGGATGGGGTGTTGCGCTTAGAATGTTTTTTGAAATTGCCTTTTTTAGATCTCTTTTCAGAAATACAAAAGCAGATATATTAAATGGAAGACTCTATGTGGGTTCAAACAAATGGCTATGGATTGGAGCATTAGCTTTTCATTACTGCTTTTTAATAATTCTTGTTAGACACTTACGCTTTTTTGTTGGAGAAACTCCTTGGTGTATATCTTTAATTGATTCTATTGATTCTTTCTGGCAGATAGGACTTCCTATGCTCTATATGACAGATATAATAATTGCAGCAGCTCTTTTATATCTCCTTGGAAGAAGAATATTCAATCCTCAGGTAAAATATATATCATTGCCTTCTGATTACTTTCCTCTCTTTCTAATACTTGGAATAGTTGCAACAGGTATACTAATGAGATACTTTGCTAAAGTTGACATTACAAGCATAAAAGAACTTACACTGGGTTTAGTCTATCTTAATCCAATTGTGCCAAAGGGTTTAGGAAGTCTTTTTTATATTCATCTTTTCCTTGTAAGTGTTCTTTTTGCTTACTTTCCTTTTAGCAAACTCATGCATATGGGTGGAGTATTTTTAAGCCCAACAAGAAATCTGGCAAACAACAACAGGATGAAAAGGCATGTAAATCCTTGGGATTATCCAGTTAAACATCGTCATTATGAAGAGTATGAAAATGAATTTAGAGAAAAAATGAAAAAAGCTGGAATACCAGTAGAAAAGGAGTGAGACCATGGCTGGATTACCAAAACCTGAAGAATTAATTTCTAAAGTTAATTTAAAAAAGATGCCATCCAAAAAGTGGATGGATACTTTACCAGTAGAATTTAAACCTGGTTTTTACTGTTATGGAGCTAAAGGAAAAAATCTTGAGTATGTTGAATTTCCAAATGCCCGAGACTGGTCACCAACAGATCCTGATTGGAAACTTCCAGAAGACTGGAAAAAAATAGTAATTGAAGGTATCAAGCAGAGACTTGAAAGATTCAGGACATTCCATGTATTTATGGATATATGCGTCAGATGTGGCGCCTGTGCTGATAAATGTCACTTCTTCATAGGAACCGGTGATCCAAAAAATATGCCAGTCCTGAGAGCTGAACTGCTAAGGTCTGTTTACAGAAAATATTTTACCGTTGGTGGAAAACTCTTTGGAAGAAATGGTGGAGCAAGAGACCTTGACCTTGATGTTTTAAAAGAACTCTGGTATTACTTTTATCAATGTACAGAATGTAGACGTTGTTCTTTGTTCTGTCCTTATGGAATTGATACAGCAGAAATAACAATAATTGGAAGAGAACTTATGAATCTACTTGGACTAAATACTGACTGGATATCTGGACCTGTTGCCAACTGTTATAGAACTGGAAACCATCTTGGAATAGAACCCCACACAATGAAATCAACCCTTGAATTTATGTGTAATGATATTGAAGAGATAACAGGAATAAAGATTGAACCACCTATCAATAGAAAAGGTGCAGAAATCCTCTTTGTAACACCCTCAGGAGACCTCTTTGCAGATCCTGGAATTTATAATGCAATGGGATACATGATGTTATTCCACGAGATAGGACTTGATTACACATGGAGCACCTTTGCCTCAGAGGGTGGAAACTTCGGTTTCTTTACCTCTCTTGAAATGGCAAAGAGACTTCATACAAAAATCTATGAAGAAGCAAAAAGACTTAAGGTTAAATGGATACTTGGCGGTGAATGTGGACATATGTGGAGAGTCTGGCATCAGTATCACAATACATGGTATGGTCCTGTTGATTTTCTTGAAGAACCTGTATCACCAATAACAGGAACAAAGTTTGAAAATGCTAAATCAAATAAAATTGTCCACATAAGTGAATTCACTGCTGACCTCATTAGACACGGAGTTCTTAAATTTGACAAATCAAGAAATGATAATCTCATTGTTACATTCCATGACTCCTGTAATACTTCAAGGGGTATGGGACTTTTTGAAGAACCAAGATATATTATAAAAAATGTTTGTAACCACTTCTATGATATGCCTGATGAAACAATCCGCGAACAAACATTCTGCTGTGGAGGTGGTTCAGGATTAAATGCAGGTGAAATTATGGAATTAAGAATGAGAGGAGGATTTCCAAGAGCAAATGCAGTAAGATATGTTCGTGAAAAATTTGGAGTTAATATGCTTGCCAATATATGTGCAATTGATAGAGCAACCTTACCACCTTTGATGGATTACTGGGTACCTGGAGTGAGAGTCACAGGAGTTACAGAACTTGTTGCCAATGCCATGATAATGAAGGGAGAAAAAGAAAGAACAATGAATTTAAGGATGGAGCCACTACCAGGAAAGGAGGAACAATAAAATGTATGATGGATGGAAAATAATTCTTGGATTAATTGTTTTTGTAATAATAGTGACTCTGCCTTTTACAATGAGTATTGGAAAGCCATATGTACAACCAAAACCAAGTATTGATACTCCCGAGATACAAAAAATGGAGAAAAAGCAGTGTATAGAGCCAAAACAGTACATGCGTGAGATGCATATAAAGATTTTATATTCATGGAAGGATTATGCAACCAGAGAAGGTAAAAGAGTATATGTAGCCAGTGATGGGAAACAATACGATGTTAGTCTACAAAACACTTGCATGAAGTGCCACTCAAATAAAGAAAAATTCTGTGATGAATGCCACAACTATGTTAATGTAAAACCTTATTGCTGGGATTGCCATATTGAGCCTAAAGTGGGGGGAGTAAAATGATAACAAGAAGAGATTTTCTAAAAATAGCTGCCTTTTCATCACTACTTGGTTTAGGTGGTGCTTTTACAATTAATGCTCTGGAAAAAGAGCCAGGTCAAAAAGTACTAAAAGACATCAATGCTCTCAAAGGAAAAAGATGGGCAATGGTAATTGACACAAGAAAGTTTAAAACAGAGTTAGATTTTGAAAAAGTTATAAAAGCATGTCACAAAGCCCATAATGTACCTGAAATTGCCAATCCCCTTCATGAAGTAAAATGGATTTGGACAGATGACTATAAGCATTCATTTACTCATACTGCTGAAGAATATATTTCTGACGAGATAAAACATAGAAAATTTCTACTTCTATGTAATCATTGCGAAAATCCTCCTTGTGTAAGAGTATGTCCTGTTAAAGCAACATTTAAAAGACCCGATGGCATAACAATGCAAGATATGCATCGCTGTATTGGGTGTAAATTCTGCATGGCAGGATGTCCCTATGGTGCAAGAAGTTACAACTTCCTTCCACCAAGGGACTATATAAAAGAATTTAATCCTGAATATCCAACACGAACACTCGGAGTTGTTGAAAAATGTACATTCTGTAATCAAAGAATTGACAAAGGACAGCTTCCATACTGTGTTGAGGCTTCTGAAGGAAAAATTATATTTGGCGACCTCTATGACCCAAACTCTGAGATAAGAAAAGTTCTCTCTGAAAATATTGTCATTCGCAGAAAAGTTGAACTTGGCACACAACCAATGGTTTTCTACATAATTTAAGGGGAGGTAAGAAATGCTTGATTTAGCGTTAAAAGGTAAACCAAGATACTGGATTTGGATATCTTTTCTAATAACAATGATACTTATTGGATTTATATGTTGGCTTAGAGAACACCATATTGGTGCAGCTTTTACAACAGGACTAAGCAGAGATGTATCATGGGGATTTCATGTTGGTCAATTAACTTTCTTTGTTGGTGTTGCTGCTTCTGCTGTACTTGTTGTTTTGCCATACTATTTTCATAATTATAAAGCCTTTGGAAGAATAACAGTAATTGGTGAGTTTCTTGCTGTTGGATGTGTTTTAATTGCTATGCTTTCAGTTTTTGTTATCATGGGTCAACCTTCACGTGTTTGGAATGTTATACTTCATCCAACCCCCCATTCAATCATTTTTTGGGATATGTTTGTTCTTATGACTTATTTATTTTTAAATTTACTGTGTGGTTGGACAATACTTCATGCTGAAAAAAAGGATGCTCCTCCTCCAAAATGGATTAAACCATTTATATATTGGGCAATTTTGTGGGCACCCTCAATTCATACAGTAACAGCCTTCCTGTATGCTGGTTTACCTGGAAAACCTCACTGGATGACAGCTCTTCAAGCAGCTCACTTTCTTGCAACCGCCTTTGCAGCAGGACCTTCATTACTTATTATTATCAGCATGATTATTAGAAAAGTTTCAAAATTTGACCCAGGACAACAGGCAATTAATAAGCTTGCTGAAATAGCGACTTATGCTTTAATAATCCATTTATTCTTTATAGGACTTGAGTTCTTCACAGCTTTCTACAGCCAGATACCAGACCATATGAAATCATTAATATATCTTTATTGGGGACTTGAAGGGCATGATAGACTCGTCCCTTGGATGGCAATATCTACTTTGCTTGCCTTTACCGGACTTTTAATATTTATGTTCCCACCATTAAGGAAATGGAATGTGACAAAATTAATAGGTGCAATATGCATATTTTTCTCAATATGGATGGATAAAGGATTTGCCTTTGTAGTAAGTGGCTTTATTCCAAATTCTTTTGATAGGGTTACTGAAGCATGGATTGCTTTAAATGAATTTCTTGTAGCAGCAGGAGTCTGGTCTGTTGGAGCTTTAGTGATAACCGTTCTTTATAAAATAGCTATTACAGTTAAAGAAAAAGCTGTATTTGATAAATACGGACAAAAACAGGTTGTTGATTAAATTTGAATTATTAATAAGTTATAAAAAAGGCGGGATAAATCCCGCCTTTTTTTTATTCAAGGGATACAAAAAGAGACGGTTTTTCTCTTAATGATGCTCTTATAAATTCTCTGAATAATGGATGTGGTTTAAAAGGTTTTGACTTAAACTCAGGATGAAACTGACATCCTAAAAACCAGGGATGATCCTTAAATTCAATTATTTCAATAAGCTGACCATCTGGTGAAGTTCCGCTGAAAACAACTCCCTTTTCTTCTAAGATAGGAATATATTTATTATTAAATTCATATCTATGTCTATGTCTTTCAGAAATTTCTTTTGTTTTATAAGCTTCATAGGCTTTTGTGCCTTTTTTAATAACGCAAGGATAAGCTCCTAATCTCATTGTTCCGCCCTTTTGCGAATCAACTGAACGAATCTCATATTGCCCTGTCCTTGGATTAAACCATCTTTCCATAAGATAAATCACAGGATGATCTGTATCAGGATCAAATTCAGTTGAATGAGCATTAAGACCAGCTAAATTTCTACTTAATTCTATCACCGCACATTGCATTCCAAGGCATATTCCAAAAAATGGAATTTTGTTTTCTCTTGCATACTTTATTGCTTCAATTTTACCTTCAATGCCACGACTTCCAAATCCTCCAGGAATTAGTATGCCATGAGCATCTGTTAAATGAATTTTAGCTCCATCTCTTTCTATGTCCTCTGAGTTTACCCATAAAATATTAACTTTTGCATTATTAGCTATTCCTCCATGAATTAAGGCTTCTGTAAGGCTTTTATAGGAATCTCTAAGCCCTACATATTTTCCAACAACTGCTATATTAACTTCATTTTTAGGATTTTTAATTTTGTTAATCACATCTTCCCAAGGGGTTAAGTCACACAATCTATGAGGTAAGCCAAGTTTCTTTTCTATAAGTAAGTCAAGTCCTTCGTTTTTAAAATTCAAAGGAACTTCATAAACAGTCTCAACATCGTGAGCTGAGATAACAGCATCAAAATCAAGGTTACAGTGAAGAGCAATTTTTTTCTTAAGATTATAAGGAATTGGTCTGTCTGCTCTACAAAGAAGTATATCTGGCTGAATTCCAATTGCTCTTAAATTATTTACACTGTGCTGGGTTGGCTTTGTTTTAAGTTCACCAGCACTTTTTACATAAGGAACTAATGTTAAATGAATATATAAAACATTTTCTCTTCCAACATCATATCTGAATTGTCTAATTGCCTCAAGAAAAGGAAGTCCTTCTATATCTCCAACGGTCCCACCAACCTCTACAATAATAACATCATAGAAATTTTCTCCTGCAGCACTTTTTACTGCCTCTTTAATCTCATCAGTTACATGGGGTACAACCTGAACAGTATGTCCAAGGTAATCTCCTTTTCTTTCCTTAGATATAACATGAAAATATATTTTCCCTGAGGTATAGTTATTAACGTGGGAAGTTGTTAAATTGGTAAATCTTTCATAATGTCCAAGATCTAAATCTGTTTCGCATCCATCATCGGTTACATAAACTTCTCCATGCTCAAAGGGACTAAGGGTTCCAGGGTCAACATTTATGTATGGATCAAGCTTTTGAATTGTAACTTTCCATCCCTTAGATTCAAGTAAGGCTCCGATAGCTGCAGCTGCTATACCTTTGCCCAGAGCAGATACTACTCCACCTGTTATAAAGATGTATTTAGGCATTTTTCCACTACCTCCAAATCTTCAGGAGTGTCTATTCCAAAGGAATCATATTCTGTTATTATGATTTTAATTTTAATCCCATTTTCAAGAGCTCTTAACTGCTCTAAAGCTTCAATTTTTTCAAGTCTAGATTGAGGAAGTTTTACAAAATTTTCAAGAATTTCAACTGTATAACCATAAATTCCAATATGTTTGTACATATAACTGTCAAAATTGAAACCCTTAAGATATTTTTCTCTGTCAAAGGGTATGGGAGACCGAGAAAAATAAAGAGCATATCCATTTTTATCAAAAACAACTTTTACAATATTTGGATTTTGAAAGTCCCTTTCATCATTGATTTTTTTTGCAAGGGTTCCAATAAATTGGTTTGAATAAGAATATTCTCTCATAAGGTTTATTAGCTGATCTATCATTTCAGTTTTAATCAGCGGTTCATCTCCTTGAAGATTTATTATGATTGATTCTTTTTTTAAATTATATCCATATTTTATTAGTAGATTAACTGCCTCAGCAATTCTATCAGTCCCTGATGGATGGCTTTTTGATGTCATTATAGCTTTCCCACCAAAAATTTCAACACAGTTAAATATTCTTTCATCATCAGTTGCAACAAAGACATCGTCAATTAATTTAGAAGATTTTGCTTTTTCATATACATGCTGAATAATTGGTTTATTTTTTAAGAGAGCAAGGGGTTTACCTGGAAATCTGGTAGAGGCAAATCTTGCTGGAATAATAATTATAACCATAAATTTAATTTTTATGATAACATAAATATCTGATGTTATTACCAACTTTTATAGAAGATATAAAAAAATATATATTGTTTTCTATAAAAAAATACTTTTTATGTTTTTTATCATCCATTTTATTAATACTAAGTTTTGCTCCCTTTGATTTATTTTTCTTTGCTTGGGTTTCTCTTTTACCTTTATTTTTATTTCTCTACAATGCACCAGATTATAAAACTGTTTTTAAAGGTGGTTTGATTTTTGGATTTTTTTATTTTTTAGGAAATGTTTATTGGATATACCACTCCCTTTATTATTATGGATCAGTTCCTCTTTTTTTTAAGTTATATCATAGTTATTCTTTTATCTCTATATTTAGCTTTATATCCTGCTTT
>NZ_MAVV01000007.1 GCF_001707915.1 Thermodesulfovibrio sp. N1
TTTATTCTGTCCAACTCATTCTGAATAGCTAAAAGTCCTCTTCTTCTTGCAAGTATTAAAAGTTCTAAAATTATATCAATTGTTTCCTGATAGGATATTTTTCTGTTAATGAATATTAATTTAAGGGATTTCAATGCAATATTTAAATCCTTAAGAGGAAAACTAAGTAGAACAGCTCCTATGGTTCCTCCAAAAACAATAATTGCTGCAGCCAATTGAACTAAATGACCTGTTGTTCCACCTTCAACAATATTTCCTACAACAACCGCACAAATTCCTATGATTAAACCTAACAGGGCTATAAAATCCATAAATAAGTATATAATTATTTATTGCTTAATTCAAGTAGGAGATTAATATTCTTTGAAAATATTTTAACAGGATTCGCTTATGAGAGATTTTATGGACAGTTCTAAGCTTGCATATTGTGGTCATTCCGAGGGGTTCAATACCCCGAGGAATCTCTCATTAAAGAATCTATCTGGTGAAAAAGGAGGAGATACTTCACCTTCGGCTCAGGGTGACAGCCAACAATACTGTCATTCTGAGGCACGAAGTGCCGAAGAATCTCATCTTTTTTCAAACAATCTCCTCATATAAATCCTTCCACATTGGGTTAAATTCCTTTATCAAATCCTCCTTTTTTTCTCTCTTCCATCCTTTTATTTGTTTTTCCCTGTTGATTGCTTCCTTTATATCATTGAAAACTTCATAATATACAAGCTTTGTTAGATTATACTTAGCAGTAAAGCCTTCTACTAGTTTATTTTTATGCTCGTAAACTCTTCTTACCAAATCATTGGTTACACCTGTATAAAGAACAGTGTTATATTTATTCGTCATAATATAAACATAATAATGTTCACTCATGGCATATTTTATCATAAAATACTGACAGAAAAGGAGGAGACCCTTCGGCTTACGCCTCAGGGTGACAAACAACAATACTGTCATTCTGAGGGAGCGTATGCGACCGAAGAATCCCCTCCGAATGTTGTCATTCTGATCCCTCTTTTTTGTCATTCTGAGCGTCAGCGAAGAATCTCCTTCTTGTCTTAAAGGAATGAGACCCTTCGGCTTACGCCTCAGGGTGACAATAAAGGATCATTCTGGATTTTTTATTTTGTCATTCTGAACGGAGCGATAGCGAAGTGAAGAATCCCCTCTGTTTTCCGTCATTCTGAGCCGAAGGCGAAGAATCTCATACTTATTTCTGAGAAAGTTCCTTCGCTCTGCTCAGGCCAGCGACTCGGGGTATTGAACCCCTTCAGAATGACAGAAAGGAATGAGACCCTTCGGCTTCGCCTCAGGGTGACAATAAAGAGGTGTCATTACGAACATATTTCCATGTCATTCGGAGGCACGAAGTGCCGAAGAATCTCATCTTTTTTCTCAAAGGAGGAGATCCTTCGCCTTCGGCTCAGGATGACAGCCAACAATACTGTCATTCTGAGCGTCAGCGAAGAATCCCCTCCTTTTAACAATCGGAAGGAGATCCTTCGGGGCATTGAGCACCTAAGGGTGACAAACAACAATACTGTCATTCTGAGCGTCAGCGAAGAATCCCCTCCTTTTTTTCTGAGAGATTCCTCGGGACATTGAGTCCCTCGGAATGACAATAAAAAAGGCGGGGAGGAATCCCCGCCCTATGACGGACACGGTGCGTTTTTTTTAATTATTAGAATCTAAGCTGGATACCATGTCTTACTGCCCAGGCATCATCTGGGTCTTTACCGCCTTTCATTTTGTAAGCATCACCTGGCCAGAAGTAGCCACCCTCTACGAAGTAGGTGAGACCCTTGTCAATCTGATAAGTTACCTTAGCATCAACTTCCCAACCAAGGTCTTTGTCTGGTGATGGAGCAGTTCCTGTTCCTACATTTGAATTAATAGCAACTGCTTTGTGGGCTCTTAACCAGTAACCATAAAGCTCAGCCTTGAGGTCTTTTGTGATGTCATAGGCACCACCGAACTTTACATACTGGGTGTTGCAGAGACCGGTTCCAACTCCACCATCACAAGCTGAAGGTGCAAGATACTCATATACAAATGTATAGTGTTGTTCTGGCCCGAGAGCAGTTACAAAATAGGTGAAATCTTCGCTATCTTCTTTCTGACCGCTTCCAATTGCATACTCAAGAGTAAGTGAAAGAGGGATTGTCTTGAATTTGTAGTCCAGTCCAGCCATAGCTGCCCACCCTTTAAATTTTGGATCATGTCCAAATGGTAAATCAACTTTTCCAGTCTGAAACTCAACATCTGCTTTAAAAGCAAGTCCTGTACCAGCAATGTCATCTACATTTCCTCTTAAACCGAAGTTCCAAAGATGAAGAGGTGCAAATCCTGCTCCAACTCCAGGTACAGAAATATAACCGAATTTCTGATGATCAACATAAGTAATATCGGCGCTTAAACCAAAGCCTTTTCCTGCATAAGCTGCAAGAATTCCATAAGCTGTAGCATCATCGTTAAGAAAAGTATAACCTTCATAAAATTTGATTGTATGGGCCGCGAGGGTAAGTTCCTTCATTGGCTGAACGAATGCAAGAATTGCATCGTCACCATAGTAGGTGTGGTCAAAGAAGAGTCCATAGCCAAGCTTAATGAGCTGTTTTCCAACCTTTACACCAGCGGGAACACCGAGAAGCCCACTTCCCTGATACTGAATCCATGCCTGACGGATGTAGAGATTGCTTTCATCATGCCAGTTACCCATTGGATAATTACCTTTTGGACCTTTTGAGCCACTGCCCCAGTAAACATTCTCTGATGCATTAGCCCCCTTTCCTTCGTCATAGGTTCTATTACTCTCAATTTCTACATATCCAGTAGTATTAGGAGATACCTTAGCTTCTAATGAAAGTCTAACTCTATAATCGTAGTATGATGTGTTTTTACTTTTTTGAACTGGGACTGTTATTTGACTACCACTAATAAGGTCATAATATGTTAAATTCTGAGTTCCATAATAACCCTCATCTTTTATAACTAAATTGCTTCCATACATTCCCCTGAATCTCAACTCACCGCCGAGGGTTATCTGGGTTTTGCCTTTTGCGATTACTGCTGAGGTGTCTGCTGGAATCTCTGCTGGTGCAGAGTAAGAGATGGCTGCAAAGCCAAGAAGAAGAACAAATACGGCTAAAAGACTTGCATATTTTTTCACTTCCTAACCTCCAATTGGTTAGTTCAGTTACACCGCCAAAGACGGTGGTACTACATAATAAGGATGAGATTCTTCCCCTTCGCTGTTGCTCAGGGTCAGAATGACTCCTACGTTAATGCACCGTGTCCGCCTCTCACCTCCTTTGTTTTTTAAGTTTTAAAAAAGTTTACCATACTTTTTTTATGTTGTCAAGTGTTTTTTGAGGATGAGATTCTTCACTTCGCTAACGCTTCGTTCAGAATGACAAAAAGAGGGGATTCTTCGCTTCGCTCAGGGACAGATAAAAGAAGATCCGAATGACAGAATAAAATTCAGAATGACAACCCCTTTTGTCATTCCGAGGGGGTCAATCCCCCGAGGAATCTCTCAGAAAAAAGAGGGGGATTCTTCGCTGACGCTCAGAATGACTCCTTCCTTTGTCACCCTTTTTTTCTTCTGTCACCCTTTTTCCCTCTTTTCTGTCACCCTGAGGCGTAAGCCGAAGGGTCTCCTCAAAAAATATGAAAAATAATTTTTCAAAGAACATTTTTTTGTCTAAAAAAGCAAATTTTTTGCCATATGGGGAGGGTTGATTTTTAAATGTTTCTTTTTAATTTGTGTGTGTTTTTTGATACATTTTGTTGAAAAAAAAGGACAGAGGAGGGGATTCTTCGCTTACGCTCAGAATGACTTTTTTATTGTCACCCTTTTTTCTTTCTTATCACCTTTTTTTCTTGTCACCCTGAGGGACGAAGTCCCGAAGGGTCTCATTCTTTTGAGACAAGAGAAGGAGATTCTTCGCTATCGCTCAGAATGACAAAAAAAGAGGCTCAGAATGACAGTATTGTTGTTTGTCACCCTGAGGCGCAAGCCGAAGGGTCTCATTCTGATTGAAAAGGAGGGGATTCTTCGGCACTGCGTGCCTCAGAATGACAGGGAAAGAAAGTAAGGGATTCTTCGCTATCGCTCCGTTCAGAAGGACAGAATAAGGGGAGTAAGGTGATAAATAAAGGAATAAAAGAAAAAAGTTGATAAAAGTTTACAAAAATAAATAAAATTTAATTATGCCAAAGCAGAAAATTAACACAAAACTTAAAATAATCAAGAGAAACAAGCACGATATAGCAATTGCTAAATATACAAAAATTATTGAAGCAGAACCAGGAAATTATCAGGCTTATAAGGAAAGGGGAAATGCCTATTACAGAAAAAAACTCTATCATTTAGCTATTGCTGATTACACAAAGGCTATTGAGCTTAAACCTGATTACTTCCTTGCCTACAACAACAGAGGTATTGTTTATTCTGTTCTGGGATTGTATGAACTTGCCATTTCTGACTATAACAAAGCCATAGAACTTAAGCCTAACAATGGTATGCCTTACAATAACAGAGGCTTTACTTTTTTGTTAATGGGTAAAATTGAAGAGGCTGAAAGGGATATAAAAAAATCTGTTGAGTTAAACCCAAATAATATTTATGCATTAAACAGTATGGCTGAGCTTTACGCAGCAAAGGGAATGCCTGAGGAAGCCTGTGAATGGCTAATTAAAGCAATCAGCAAAGGATACAATAACTGGAATTATCTGAAAAATTCCAAAACCTATGATCCAATAAGAAATCATCCATGTTTTAAGGCTATTCTTGAAAGAAAAATTTAGGGATATGAAGTTCAAATGGATTGCAATAGCTTTGGTTATTTCTCTATTTTTTCACATCGGAGTATTGCTTGGCTTTGGTAAAATTCATATTAGCCTTCCTTCCTTTTACTTTATAGAAACTTTCATTCTTTCAAAAGAAAAAAAGCCAACAACCTCACCTGAACTTAATGAAAAAATTCAGCAAGAAAGTGAAAATGTAAGTGAAAAAAATGGGAATAGTGAAATTCAAAGGGATACAACTGAAGAAAAAGAAGAATATTTAACACAGAATGAAGTTGAAAGTCTAAGCAAACTCTCTGAAGAGAAAAAAACAGAAGAAGTCCCTGTTATTCATAACAACTTTAAAAAATTCATTAATGAAAAAATGAGATTTGACATATACTGGATGGGAATTTATGCAGGTTATGCATTGATTAATGTAAAAGGAAATGAAAAGGAAGTAAAAATTATTTCAGAGGTTCATTCTGCACCATTTATTTCAAATTTCTACTATGTAAATGATAAGGCAGAAAGTACAATTGAACATGGAAAACCAAAACATTTTAGATTTTTGCAGATTGAAGGAAAACATAGAGGTGACAAAGAAATCCATTTTAACTATGATTCTAAAGAGATTACATTTATAAATCACATTAAAAATAAAGTTTCCATTCATAAGGGTGTTGAAAAGGTCTTCATGGATGTTTTATCAGGCTTTTTCTATCTTCGCAGTTTATCCATTGAATTAAATAAACCTGTTTTAATTGACATCTTTGACAGTGACAAATTCGCTACAGTTGAGGTAAAACCTATAAAGGAAGAGGTTATAGAAACTTCACTTAATAAAGAAGTGAAAGCTTTGGTTGTCAAACCTGAACTTACAACAGAGGGATTATTTAAAAGAAAGGGCGATATTTTTATCTGGTTAAGTAATGATGAAAGAAAAATTCCATTAAGAGTTGAAACAAAGGTTTCTGTTGGTAGAGTTGTTGCAGAATTAAAGGAGTACAAAAAAGACTAAGGATGTCTCAAAATTACATTGTAATCAAAGGTGCAAGACAGCACAACCTGAAAAATCTTAATTTGTCTCTTCCAAGAAACAAATTAATTGTAATTACAGGACCTTCTGGTTCAGGGAAGTCTTCTTTGGCAATTGATACAATTTTTGCAGAAGCCCATAGAAGATATTTACAGAGCCTGCCAATTGAGTCAAGAACAATATTTGAACAAATTCAAAAACCTGATATTGATTATATAGAAGGGCTTTCTCCTGCTATTTCTGTTGACCAGAAAACTATTTCAAAAAGTCCTCGTTCAACAGTGGGAACTATTACTGAGATTTACGATTATTTGAGACTTCTTTTTGCCAAAATAGGGAAACCCTTTTGTCCTAAATGTGGCAGACCCTTACATTCACAGGATATAAATAAAATGATTGATACACTTTTGAGTTTGCCTGCAGGAACAAAAATTCAGGTTCTATCACCTATTGTAATAGAAAGAAAAGGAGAACACAGGGCAGAAATTGAAAAAGCAAGGGCTGAAGGGTTTATAAGGGCGAGAATAGATGGTAAAATTGTTGATTTAACACAGGATATATCGCTTAAAAAAAATATCAGACATACAATAGAACTTGTTGTTGACAGAATCATCGTAAAGGAAAATTACAAAAAACAAATAAGACGGGCTTTGGAGTTAGCACTCAAACATTCTAATACAATTGTAGTGAATATTGTTGAAGAAGATAAAGATTTAATTTTCAGCTCTCTTCTTTCATGTCCGAGCTGTGGAATAAATCTACCTGATATTGAGCCAAAACTTTTTTCTTTTAACAGTAAATACGGAGCCTGTCCTAAGTGTAGAGGATTAGGATTCGAAAATATTGAATCAGAAGAAGAGGAAATTGACGAGATTAGTCTAAAGACCTGTTCACTCTGCAATGGTAATCGATTGAGACAGGAAGCCCTTGCTGTAAAGATAAATGGAAAAAATATCGCAGAGCTTTCAAATCTTACCCTTGATGAACTTGAAATTTTTATTAGAGAACTCTCTCTAAGTTCCTATGAAAAAAAGGTTTCCGATAGAATCATAAAGGAGATATTTGTAAGGCTACAGTTTTTAAAAAAAATTGGGATTTCTTATTTAAGTCTTAATAGACCCTCCTTTAGTCTTTCAGGTGGTGAAGCACAAAGAATAAGGCTTGCAACACAGCTTGGTTCCCATCTAAGTGGTGTTTTATATGTCTTAGATGAACCAAGTATAGGACTTCATCCAAGGGATTTTAGTAAATTGATAGAAAGCTTGAAGGAGCTTAAAGAGAAAAAAAACACTCTTATAATTGTAGAACATGATGAATCTACTATTAAAAATGCGGATTTAGTCGTAGAGTTAGGTCCTGAAGGTGGAGAAAAGGGTGGTTATTTAGTAACTGTAGAAAGCCCTGAGAAATTACTTTCCAATCCTTCTTCAATTACAGGTAAGTATCTTTCGGAGAAAGAAGGAATTAAAATACCTAAAGAAAGAAGAAAACCAAAGGGTTTTATCAGATTATACGGTGCAGAGGCGTTTAATTTAAAAAATATAGATGTGAAAATTCCTCTTGGAGTTTTCCTTTGTGTTACAGGAGTGGCAGGCTCTGGAAAAAGTACTCTGATTTTTGAAATTTTATACAAGGCATTAATGAGGGAACTTTATGGTTCTGATATAGTTGCTGGAAAATTTAGAGCAATTGAAGGGATTGAACAGATAGACAAAGTTGTATGCATTGATCAGTCTCCTATTGGAAGGACTTCTCGGTCAACTCCTGCTACTTACACACAAGTTATGAACGAGATAAGAGAGTTATTTGCAATGCTTCCAGAGGCAAGAATTAGGGGATATACAAAATCAAGATTCAGCTTTAACCTTTCAGGAGGCCGCTGTGAATCCTGTCAGGGGGATGGAATGAAGAGAATAAAAATGCACCTTTTACCTGATGTCTATGTAATGTGTGATAGTTGTAAAGGAAAAAGATACAATGATGAAACCCTAAAGATTACATACAAAGGCAAAAGTATAAGTGATATTCTTGAAATGACCGTTTCAGAGGCTTTAGAGTTTTTTTCAGCTGTTCCAAGGCTAAAACATAAATTGCAATTGATGGAGGATATAGGGCTTGGATATATAAAACTTGGTCAGCCTGCAACAACCCTTTCAGGTGGTGAGGCACAGAGAGTTAAACTCACTAAGGAACTAAGTAAAAAGGCAACGGGAAAAACCCTTTATATCCTTGATGAACCTACAACAGGACTTCATATGATTGACATAGAGAGACTTCTTAGTATTCTTCAAAGACTTGTTGAAAATGGAAACACAGTTATAGTTATCGAACATGACATTGACATTATAAAATGTGCAGACTACATTATAGATCTTGGTCCTGAAGGTGGCACTCAAGGAGGATACATTGTTGCAGAGGGAACACCTGAAGAGGTTGCCATGAATTCGTCATCATACACAGGTAAGTTTTTAAGGAAAAAATTGGGATTATGAGTGTAAGCTTTAGTATTGAAAGTTTTGATGAGGGGAAAAGAGTTGATTTATTTGTCTCTGAAAAGCTGAACATAAGCAGAGCCAAGGCTCAGGAATTGATAGAAAAGGGTTATGTCAAAATAAATAATTCAGCAAAACCGAAAAGTTATAAATTAAAGCCCGGTGATTTTATTGAGATTTATGAAGATAAATTAAAACTAAATGAAGAAAACCAAGAATTAATTCCACAAAATATTCCCATTGAGCTGATCTATAGGGATGATTATTTAGTTGTTCTGTCAAAGCCAGCTGGTATGGTTGTTTATCCCTGTGCTGGACATAAAGAGGGAACTCTTCTTAATGCTTTAGCCTATCATTTTAAAAAACTTGCAAATATTGGTGCACCACTAAGACCAGGAGTTGTTCACAGACTTGACAAGGATACTTCAGGAGTGATTGTTATTGCCCTTGATGACAGAGCCTATTATGGATTGGTTGAAATGTTCAAAAAAAGACAAGTAAAGAAGGAATATCTGGCAATCGTTTATGGCGAGTTAAAGGAAGGGGGTACGATAACTCTTCCAATTGGAAGAGCAGAAAATGATAGAAAAAAGATGTCAACAAAGGCAAAGAGGGCTAAAGAAGCTATTACAGAATGGCAGGTACTTGAAAATTTTAAAAATTACACTCTTGTAAAAGTTAAAATAATTACTGGAAGAACCCATCAGATAAGAGTTCACTTTTCAGCAATTGGACATCCTCTTTTAGGTGATAGAACCTATGGAAGGAAAACATATATTGAGAAGGGGAATAAAAAAATACCTGTTTTAAGACAGATGCTTCATGCATGGAGAATTGAGTTTAAACATCCTGTAACTGGTGAGAATCTAAAGTTTGAATCACCTTTGCCAGAGGATATGAAAAAAGTTGTGGAGCTCTTATATGATTAGGCTAATAATCTGTTTTTATGAGGAGCACTCCCTTTTCATCGGCTAATTTTTCAGCATCCTCTTGTGTTTCAGCAGAGACAACAGTTGGAATTACTTCTTCTTTTAGAAGTTGAGCTAATATTTCAGCTCTTTCAATTGCTCTTTCAATGTCATCCTTGTATAAACTGTATGAAACCTCTACTGCAAGAACTACAGGTTTTTGTGTGGATTTAATTTGTCCCTTTACAATGATATCAAGTCTTAATAGGCTATCCCTTTGTTCTTCTGTAATTAAGCCCTTTTCTTCTGCATCATCAAGGATTGGAAGTATTTCTTCAAATTGAATAAGTTTTGTCTTTCTTAGAAGTTTTCCGAAATAGGCATAATATTTTTCCCTTATTGTTCTTTCAAAATCTTTTCCTTTGAATCTGCCAAATTCTCCTTTTAAATAAGCCACGTCTTTCTTTAAAATCTCTACATCTTGTTTAAGTATTGCTACGTCTTGTTTAAGTACTGCTACGTCTTGTTTAAGTATTGCTACGTCTTGTTTAAGGATAGCCACATCCTGTTTAAGAATCTCTACATCACTTTCAATTTTTTCAACTCTTTTCAAAAGTTCATCAAATTTTTTTGGAAGTTCAAGGAGTTCTGTAGTTAAAATAATTTTCCTTAATTCTTCAAGCCATTCTGGATGACTTTTAAGAGCGCGCAATATATCTGCAAAGGTAACTATAGGATATTGTTCCATCTGTTTTTCTAAATCTTTTTCTTGTGTTGCTGGCATATTTAATTATAACAAAAATTATAAAAGTAGATTAAAAAAATGTGATATTCAGCATGGGCATTCTGTATCTTTCTTTTCAGTCGTTCTGAGCCTTTTACTCTCTCATTTTGTTACACTTTTTCTTTGTCATTCTGAGCGATAGCGAAGAATCTCATCCTTTTTGAGAGATTCCTCGGGACATCGAGTCCCTCGGAATGACACAGAGGAAGGAGACCCTTCGGCTTCGCCTCAGGGTGACAAGAGGAGGGAAAAAAGAATGAGACTCTTCGGGACTTCGTCCCTCAGGGTGACAAAACCTTTAAAGATAATTTTCTCTATCGGCAACTTCAGGAAAAATTTTAATGTTGACTATTTTCTGAGAATGAATTTATTATTTAAAAAATGTTAAAAATTGCTGTTATAGATGGTCAGGGTGGTGGCATTGGAAGTTATATCATTAAGGCTTTAAGAGAAGCCTTTGGTGACAAAATAGAAATTTTGGCACTGGGAACAAATGCTGCTGCAACTGCCAATATGATGAAAGCTAAAGCAAATAAAGGAGCATCAGGAGAAAATGCCATATCATGGAACTGTACAAAAGTAGATTTAATAATCGGTCCTTTAAGCATAATTGTATCAAATGCTATGATGGGAGAATTAACTGCAAAAATGGCAGAAGCTGTATGTAATTCTTCGGCAAAAAAAATTCTTTTACCAGTAACGCAGGAAAATATTGATATAATAGGTGTAGTAAAAGAACCTCTTCCACATCTTGTGGAAAAATTAATCCTTCATTTAAAGGAGGAGTTAAATGTGTGAAGCCAATGCTTACATAATTAAAGATGGCAAGGAAGAAATATATTTAGAAGCAGTTGATATATTGAAACCAGAGGGAGATGAAATTTATTTGCGCAGTATTTTTGGAGAACAAAAGATTTTCAAGGGAAGAATAAAGGAGATGTCACTGCTTAACCACAAAATAATCTTAGAGGAATATAAATAATTTTTCAATGTTAATCAGATTTATCAATTTTAAAATCTGTAATGCCTTCCTTAATATGGCAATTGATGAGGCAGTTAATTTATTCGTAAGAAAAGATAAAGTTGTTCCTACTTTTAGATTTTATGGATGGGAAAGCCCTTCGATTTCCATTGGAGAATTTCAGAACATTAATGATGTTAACATTGATTTTTGCAGTAAAAAAAATATTCCTATAGTAAGAAGACCCACTGGTGGTAAAGGAATTTTTCATTTTGACGATTTAACATACAGTTTTTCTTCAAAAAAAGAGGGAATTTTTAAAGGAAGTCTGTTTAAAAGTTATGAAATTATAAGTCAAATATTAGGGTATGCATTTATTCTATCTGGATTAAATGTAGAGATTCGTAGGGAAAAAAGAATTACTAATAGAAGTGCTTTGTGCTTTGCTCGTTCTTCCTTTGGTGAGATTTGTTATAAAGAATTTAAAATTGTAGGATCAGCACAGAAAAGATGGATTGATGGATTTTTACAGCAGGGAACAATTCCTTTGAAAGTAAACAGAGAGCTAATTAAAGAAGTATTTAATATCGATGATGGCAATCTTAACAGGATTTATGGAATAAAGGAACTTTATGAAAATTTTGAGATTTATAAATTTATCGACAATGTAAAAAAAAGTTTTAAGTCTTTTGGTTTTGAGATTCTTGAGGAGGAGATTCTTGAGGAGGAACTTGCTGTGGCAGAGGAACTTCTTGATAAGTATCAGAACCCTGGGTGGCTTCTTGGGAAAAATCTCCACCAGTTTGCAGGTAATAGGCAAAGTATGCAGTAAATATAACCATAGTGATATAAATATGGGCAAATTGAGTTAAAAATTGATATACTGCAACTAATAAAGCTCCTACTGTAGGAATTATTGCTATAATAGAGCCGATTGATAAAATAAATCCTCCTGTTAATACATAGATAACGAATAATAAAAAGGCTCTAAAAAGACTATTTGGATTAAGTAATATATATTTCTTTGTCTCTTTGATCGCTTGCAGGGCTGTCAAATTTTTAGCTACGATTCCATAATAACCTATAAGCGTAAATGATATCCATATAATAAATGCTATTAAGGCTGAGATTAATATTGTTAAATAGAAGAAAACACTAAAAAATATGTAAACTGAATGGCTGTATTGTCTAAGTAGTTCAATAAATGAACTGCTTAAATCACTAATCAAACCAAGTATAAAGGTGAAGCTAAAAAATAAAAGAGCAGAAAAAATTGAATAAGCCCCGATTTTCCAGAAAAATTTTTTACCATAATGGTGAAAATCTTTCAAATTAAAAATTATACCTCTTTCAAGATATTGATAAACTATTCCTAAGGTCCCTGAAAAAATATAAATCCATAAACTAATAACAAATATGATGTAGATTACCAAACTAAGGAGAAAAACAACGGCAATTATCAAGAATTTTTTTAAAAGATTTATTGATGAAATTATAATTTCAATAAAGCTTCCCTTTAGAATATCAGTCAAGTCAATTCCAAAAATTACAAATAGAACACCTAAGGGAATACTCAATATAAAAAAAAGACTAAAAAAAGCTACAAATAAAAAGGCAAAATGAATAAACAATATCTGGTAGTTTTTATGGACTGTTTTTAACCCTTCATTTATGGAGCTGAAAATGTTCAATTTTATTTAACACCCTATTATTATGATATCAAATTCATTAGCCCTGTTTACCATATCCTGCTTCTGTATTATAATAGATTTTTTTGCTTCTAAAGCTAAAACTCTTGCTTTAGCAGTCTTCATGTTTATTATTGTCTGTAATCCAACAGCAGGGGGGTCAAGTTTTAAATTTTGCTGAGGTTTGCTTACCTTTACAACAACGGTATCTTCAACATATTTACCTGCCCTAAGTATTGTTTCATCTGTTCCTTCCAATGCCTCAACAGCAACTACAGACTTGTCCTTTACTACCACTGTTTGACCAATGTCAAGCTCTCCAATTTTTTTTGCAATATTGAAACCGTATAAGATGTCTTCCATCTCTTTTTTTGATGGCTTTTTTTTAGTTAAAACTCCCTGGGGAGTTAACAATTCCGGACAGTATTTAGTTAATTCAACAAGCTTTATTCCTTCCTTTAAAAGTTCATTTTCAACTATTTGTAAAAGTTCATTATCTCCTCTCATTTTTGCTGAGAATAACATTTTTAAAGCTTTCATATCGGGCTTTATTCTTTCAGTTTCGTAGATAATTTTTTTAGGCACTTTCCCTGTAAGTATCAGTTCATTTACATTATTTTTCTTTAGAAAAGATATAATTTTCCCAACCTTTCCAATGTTCATTTTTTCATAGTTATCAGCATATTTAATTAAGTTTTCATCTGCCAGCCCTTCTAAGGCAACAATTGTTAAAGAATAGTCCTTTCCCTTTAATGTTCTGGCAATGATTGAAGGTAGTTCACCTGCTCCAGCAATTAGTCCTATCTGCATATACCTCTTTTATTTGCCTCAATAAATTCAATGAGATGCCGAATTTCGGGGATATCTGGAAGTTCCTGGTTTATTTTTTCTATGGCTTCTTTTAATGATAATTTGTCTCTGAATAGAATTTTATAAGCTTTCTTTAAAGTATTTATTGTTTCTTCACTAAAGCCCCTTCTTTTTAAACCTACAGTGTTAAGTCCATAAAGCTTCGCTCTTGCCCCAGATGCCATTGTAAATGGTGGTATATCCTGACCTACTCCGCTAAAGCCTCCCACCATTGCATAGGCTCCTATTCTTGTAAATTGATGTATGGCTACCATGCCTCCGATAAAAACATAATCTTCCACTATAACATGCCCCGCTAAAGTAGCAAGATTTGCCAATATTACTGAGTTTCCAATTTTACAGTCATGGGCTATATGAACATAAGCCATTATAAAATTATTATATCCAACTGTTGTCCATCCATCTCCTGAAACAGAAGCCCTGTGTATGGTTACATACTCTCTTATAATATTGTTATTGCCAATTTTCACACCTGTAGGTTCTCCTTTGTATTTCAAATCCTGTGGTGGAAATCCTATTGTAGTGAAAGGATAAATCTGGCAATTTTCTCCTATTTCAGTTTTACCTTCAATGTGGACATGACTTATCAACTGTGTACCTTTACCAATTTTAACATTGTCTCCAATTATACAATAGGGACCTATATAAACATCGCTTTCTATCTCTGCTTTAGGACTTATTATTGCTGTTTTATGAATATTCTTAGACATATTCTCTCCCTGTTTATTTTGTTACCATAGCTGTAAATTCCGCTTCTGTTACTACCTTATCATCAACCTTTGCTAATCCTGCAAATTTCCATACATCGCCTCTTCTATGTAAAACATTTACTTCAAATCTGATTTGATCCCCTGGTATTATTGGTTTACGAAATTTTACTTTTTCAATACTCATGAATAAAACTCCTGTGCCTTCTACTCCTGATTTAAAGGCAAGAACACCAGCTACTTGAGCCATTGCTTCAACTATTAATACTCCGGGCATTACAGGATTACCGGGGAAATGTCCCTGAAAAAAGGGTTCGTTAATGGTAACATTTTTTATACCAACTGCCTTTTCATTAGTTTGTATTTCTAAGATTCTGTCAACTAAAAGAAAGGGATATCGGTGTGGTAGAATGTTCATTATTTCTTTGATATCAATCATTTCTCCCCTCCAGTTTTTTAATTTTTTCTTCCAATTCTTTTAATTTTTTATACATTTCAGGAAGTTTTTGAAATATGGCACTTGCTTTAAGCCATTCTCTATGAGGCATAATAGGTGTGCCTGAAAAAACTCCTTTTTGAACTTTACCTGGCATAACTCCTGATTGGGCTGTAATAATTGTTCCAGATTCAATTTCTACATGGTCAGAAATTCCAACCTGTCCTGCAAGAATGCATCCATCACCAATTTTTGAACTTCCCGCAATTCCCACCTGTGCAACGATTATACAGTGTTTTCCAATTTTTACATTGTGGGCAATTTGAACAAGATTATCTATTTTTGTTCCAGCACCTATTACAGTATTTCCAGTTGTTGCTCTGTCAATGGTCACAGATGAGCCAATTTCAACATCATCCTCAATAACAACACCGCCAATCTGAGGGATTTTGTTATGTTTTCCCTCATGAAAAATATAGCCAAATCCATCAGAACCAATTACTGTACCTGCGTGAATGGTTACTCTGCTTCCAATTTTTACTTTTTCTCTGATTGTTACATTGGAATAAATTACACAGTCAGAACCTATGAAACTATCCCTGCCAATAAAGGTGAAGGGATAGATAACTGTATTGTCACCTATTGTGACATTTTCATCAATGTAAACAAAGGGATAGACAGTAACATTGCTACCAATTTTAGATGTTTCCGAAACAAAGGAATTTTTGCTGATTCCTTTATGTGGATGGGGGTTAACATAAAAAATTTCAAGAAGTTTAGCAAAAACCAATTGAGGATTTTCAACGATAAGCTGAGCTTTCTGTATGTTTTCTATTTTTTCTTTCACAATAAATGCCGATGCCTTTGATTCTTTAGCTATTTCAATATGTTTTGACGATGTAATATAACTTATATCGCCTTCCTGAGCATCCTCAAGTCCTCTTACTCCTGTAATTTCAATATGAGGATTTCCCTCAACTACAGCGTTGAAAATCTCAGCTATTTGGCTAAGTTTCATTTCTTCCCTTTTTGAGTTGATGTTTTCTGATTAAAAAGGGAAATGATTTTGTCTGTTACATCTATGTTGGGAGTATTGTAAATGATAAACTGTTCTGCCTTTTCTAAGATTAAGTTGTATCCTTCTTTTTGAGCAAATTCATTAATAATCTGTCTTATTTCTTTAAGCATACTCTGTGTTATTTCATTTTGTTTTTTTTGGAGTTCTACCTGATAGTCTGCTGCTGTTCTCTGAAGGTCTCTACCTAAACGCTCAATTTCTTCTTCTTTTGATTTTCTTGCTTCTTCACTTAAAACAGATTTCTTTTTTTCATATTCTTCCCTGAGAGTCTGAATTTTTTTCTGCTTTTCTTCTAAGGTTTTTTGTCTTGAATCAAGCAAGCTTTGAAGTTCTGAAACAGCCTTTTTACCTTCCTCTGATTCATTTAAAACTCTGTAAAGATCGACTAACCCAATTTTGACCTCTGCCTTTACAAAGGAAACAAAGGTTAAAACAAAAGCTAAGCT
Organism: Thermodesulfovibrio sp. N1; assembly: GCF_001707915.1. Taxonomy (GTDB): domain Bacteria; phylum Nitrospirota; class Thermodesulfovibrionia; order Thermodesulfovibrionales; family Thermodesulfovibrionaceae; genus Thermodesulfovibrio. Next base: position 16,195 of record NZ_MAVV01000007.1, read on the forward strand.
TAAAAAAACCGTAATAAACTTCCTCATTCTAAGTCCTCCTTATTTTTTTAGAAGAATGAACCAAATCCAAACTCAATCTTTGATTTTGATTCTCCTTCTTTTCTGTTAAGATTTATTCCATAGTCAATTTTTAAAGGTCCAAGCGGTGAAAACCATCTAAAACCAAATCCAGTTGTATATTTAATATTTGAACCAAATTTTTCAGTTTCATCGTATCCTTTTCCTAAGTCAAAAAATATTATACCCTTTAATTTCATCTCTGCAACAATTGGGAATAGATACTCTATATTTGCTATTATAGCTCTTTTTGCACCAATTGGGTCATTTTTGCTGTCCTTTGGTCCTGCTTCACCATAACCTAATCCTCTAATTGTATCAAGTCCACCGATGTAAAATCTTTCGTAAAGGGGATATTTTTTACCAAAGAGTTTATCTGACATACCGATTCGTCCTCTTAAATGTAAGGTTGATTCTTCAAATATTGGGATATACCATCCAAGATCAAGCAAGCTTTTCCAAAAACCTGTATCTCCTCCTAAACCAGCAACAGTAAAACTCAGTGAATGTCTTCTTCCCTTTGAAGGGTCAATGTAACTGTCACGGGTATCATTAACTATCTGAAAAGTAATAGAGCTTGTAAGTAAATTCCCTTCCATATCTTTTACTATTGTATCAGCATCTTCAGCAACATCTGAAACTTTTGTTTTTTCAATGTCATAGGTTATTGATGCAGACCAGTCTTCTCCATATCTTTTACCAAAGGTAATTGAAAGCCCATTTGCATCCCTTGTATAGTTAACATACTCTCTTTTTTGTCTGTAAAGGTTGAAACCAAAAAGAAGAGGTTTATCAAGAAACCAGGGGTCTCTAAAAGCTATTGTATAGTAAGAACTTTTCCCACCAAGCTCTCCTCTTAAAGTTAAAGAATATCCCCTACCAAAGAGATTTGTTTGTGTTACATCTACCATTCCTATGAGATTGTCTATAGAACTGTAACCACCACCTATTGTTAAAAAGCCTGTTGGTTTTTCTTTAACATTAACATCAAGGTCAACAGTTTTTTTATCGGCATCGGGTTTTTGATTTATATCAACTGTTTCAAAATACTGAAGGTCCTCCAGTCTCCTTTTACTTTTCTGAATCTTACTTGCAGAGTAATCTTCACCTTCGTCAACTCTTACTTCTCTTCTTATAACTTTGTCAATTGTTTTAACATTTCCAGAGATGTTTACCCTTCCAATGGTAAATTTTTCTCCCTGTCTTATGTTATAGACTACATCTACTGTTAATTTTTCTTCATTAGGAATAACATCTGGCATTACAGATGCAAGGGCATAACCTCTATCAGAATAATAGGAAACTATTGCTTCAATGTCCTTTCTCATTTTTCCTTTGCTAAAAACCTCTCCCGCTTTAACTTTTATAAGTCCCTTTATTTCTGTTTCTTCCTTTTTATCCTTAATCCCTTCAAGTTTTAAAGATGAAATTTTAAATTGCGGACCCTCTGATATTGGAATTATAATGGTCATTGATTTTTTATCCTGTGAAAATTCAAGTTTTGGTTCACCAATTGAAACCTTTAAGTATCCATTGTCATGGTATAAATCTTTAATTTTTTCAAGATCCTGAAGCATTTCATATTTTTTATAAAATCCACTGCCTGTAATAAAGGAATAAAACTTCCTTTCAGTAGTTGCCATGACCTTTTTAATTTTCCTGCTTGACAGGGCTTTATTGCCTTCAAATTTGATCTCTTTTATTTTTACTCTGTTGTTTTCTTCAATTACATAGGTTAATTCAACTTCTTCTTCTGTTTTTTTCTTCAATACAGGTACAATTTTTGCAAAATAATAGCCTTCACTTTCATAGAAGGCTTTTAATCTTAAAGCATTATCATTGATTAGTGTTACATCTGCAATTGCACCAGGTACAATTGTCACAACTTCCTTTAACTTGTCCTCATCATATTTCTTGTTTCCTTCAAAACTAACTTTTACAATTGTAGGTTTTTCTTTAACTGTATAGATTACTTTTACACCACCTTCAAAGGGTTCTATATCAACCTTTACGTCTTCGAAATAACCCATTTTATATATTGATTTTATATCTTCTGAAATTTTCTCCTGAGATATTTCTTCACCAAGTTTAATGGAGATTTTATTTTTGACTGCTGCAGGCTCAATTCTTTTAATTCCCTTTATTTCAATACCTGTTATCTTTGGCAGTTCCTGAGAATAAATTGTAATTGGTGCAAAAAGAAAAAAAATTAAAATTATCAAGAAAAATCTTTTCATAAAGCACCTCTTAATGTAAAAGTTTTTAAGTATATCACAATATTTTATAAAATTGAAATACTTCAAAAAGTCTTTGATGAACAATGGCTTTTATGTCTTCAAGGGCTTCTTCTGTTTCTGCTTCAAAGCGTAAAACTAAAACAGGTTGCGTATTTGATGCTCTAAGTAATGCCCATCCCTTTGGAAAATTAATCCTTACTCCATCAATTGTCACACATTCGTATTTATTGAAATGCTCTTTAAATTTTTCAACAACAATAAATTTTTTGTCATCGGGACAATTTATTCTTATTTCGGGGCTAAAGTGACAACTTTTGATACCTTCAAGTAATTTGCTTAATCCATAAGGTTTAAAGTTTTTTTTCATAATCTCAACAAGTCTTAAAGAAGCATATATTGCATCGTCATATCCAAAGTATCGGTCATTAAAAAATATGTGTCCACTCATCTCTCCTGCAAGTAGAGCATTCTCTTCCTTCATTTTCTTTTTTATTAATGAATGTCCTGTCTTCCACATAATGGGTATACCACCCATATTTTTTATTTCTTCATACATAATTTGGGAACATTTTACTTCACCTATTATCTTTGCCTGAGGATTTTTTGATAAAAGCTCCCTTGCAAATATGACCATTAATTGATCTCCCCATACGACATTGCCATTTTCATCAATTACACCAAGTCTGTCTGCATCACCATCATAACCTATACCAATTTGGGCTTTTTCTTTTAAAACAGTGTCTCTTAAAATTTGAATGTTTTCAGGAACAACAGGATCGGGATGATGATTAGGAAATCTTCCATCGGGTTCGCTGAAAAGTTCTATTACTTCTGCACCGAGTTTTTTAAAAATCTCTGGAGCAACAAGTCCCGCAGTGCCATTACCAGAATCAATAACTAACTTTATTCCTTCAAAGGAAGGAAATTGATTTATCATGAAATTTTTATAGTCTTCTATTATGTCATAGGTTTCCACAGTACCCTTTTTTTCATTAGTTATAAAGTCCTTATCAAGGATAATTTTTCTTAAAAGTTTGATTTTTTCTCCAAAAATCGTTTCTTTTCCGATGCTTAATTTAAATCCATTATATTCTAATGGATTGTGACTTCCTGTAATCATTATTCCGCCATCTAAAGGAAGCCTAAAAAGAGAAAAATATTGTAGTGGTGTAGGGCACATTCCTAAGTCAATTACATTAACTCCGCTTTCTGTAATGCCTTTTATGAGGGATCTTTTTAATCTTTCAGAGTGCAGTCTTGCATCCATTCCAATAGAGAGTTTTTCAGGTTCTTTACCTGTGTCTTTTTTTATCAAAGAAATAAAGGCTTTACCGACTAAATAAGCAGTCTCATCGGTAAGGTCTTTTCCATAAATACCTCTTATATCATATTCCCTGAATATCTGATCTTCCATAAATATCCTCTAATCTCTTTATATCATCTTCTTCCACATATTCTCCAACCTGAACTTCTATAATTTCAAGAGGAATCTTTCCCGGATTTTCAAGTCTGTGAAGAGTGCTTTTGGGAACATAAACAGATTCATTTTCATGAACAAAATGTTCATTCTGCCCGATTAAAACCTTTGCTGTTCCCTTTACAACTACCCAGTGTTCAGACCTATGATGATGCATCTGTAAAGACAGGGATGCTCCTGGATTTACTGTTATTCTTTTGATTTTATATCTTAAGCCTCTTTCAAGTAAGGTAAAACTACCCCACGGTCTGTATACAGTTGTATGTTCTTCTACCTCAGGATAGGATTTTTCCGATAATATATTTACAATATCTTTTACTTTCTGACACTCACCCTTTTTAGCAATAAGTAAAGCATCATCTGTCTCAACTATTATTAGGTCTTCAACTCCTAAGGTGGCAATTAATCTTTTGTTACCTAATATTAGGGTTGATTTTGTCGATATATTTATTGTTTCTGCTATCTTGGCATTGTTGTCTTTGTCTTTTGGTAAAACTTCATATAGACTTTCCCATGAACCAATATCAGACCAGAAAATTTCAAGGGGAAGTAAAACACCTCTCTTTGTTTTCTCCATTACCGCATAGTCTATTGATATATCTGGTAAATCTTTAAAATTTCTTAAAACTTGCTCATAGGGCTTTTCAAATATTTCTGCCAAAGGAGGAATATATTCTTTAAACTCTGCAATTAATTGGTCAGCAGTGAAGGCAAACATTCCTGAATTCCAATAATAACGACCATCTTCAATGTACTTTTTTGCTGTTTCTATGTCTGGTTTTTCTACAAACTGTTCTATTTCGTAGAAATTTTTGTTTTCTCCGTCGGGATTATTAACTTTAATATAGCCAAAGCCTGTCTCTGGCCTTGTTGGTTTTATTCCAAAGGTAACAATAAATCCCTCCTTAGCAATCTTTTCTGATTCATTAACATAATTTATAAATTTTTCAGCAGGGTCAATTAAATGGTCAGAGGGACTTACAAAGAAAACTTCATCAGAGGGAACTCCTTTTTGTAATGCCTTTTTTATTGCAAGGGCTATTGCTGGAGCTGTGTTTCTCTGGACTGGTTCAAGAATTACTTCTGTTTTTATTGATTCTCTTAATTTTTTCTTTATTTCTTCTATTTGCCCATAAACATAAAATTTATATTTTTCATTGGTTATAATTAAAATTTCTCCATCGGGAAATAAAGAAAATCTCCTAATAGTTTTCTGGAAAAAACTTTCTGCCTCACTGTTGTCTTTTGCAGGAATTTTTAAAAACTGTTTTGGGAAATTTTTTCGGGAAAGAGGCCAAAGCCTTGTTCCTGAACCTCCTGCTAATACTATGAATTTCATTTTTTACTCCTTAATAAATCCATAATCCTTTAATTTTGTTATAAGGCGATCCTGCCTGATAGAAGTTGCCTGATTTACAAATTTTTCAACATACTTAGCTATGATATCTGTTTCAAGGTTTACTTTATCTCCCACTTTTTTAAACCCTATTGTGGTCATTTTAGCTGTATGGGGAATAATTACTACAGTAAAAGAGGATGAATAAAGGTCTACTATTGTGAGGCTAATTCCATCAATGGCAATAGAGCCCTTTGGAATACAGTATCTGAGAATTTCATCTTTGGCTTCGATTTCTATTTTTAAATAATCGCCAATATTTTCAATTTTCTTAATAATCCCTGTGTCTTCTACATGTCCACTTACAAGATGTCCGCCCAGTTTCGTGTTTAAGGTTAAAGCAGGTTCAAGATTTACATAATCTCCCTTTTTTAATTCTCCAAGGGTGGTTTTTTTTAGTGTTTCAAAGGAAACATCAAAAGATAAAATATTTTTGTTTCTGTCCATTTCAGAAACTGTAAGGCATACTCCGTTGATGGATATGCTGTCTCCGAGGTTTGCTTCATTAATAACTTTATTTGAAAATACATTTAATCTTGCACCCTGTGCAATTTTTTGAATCTCTGCTATTTTGCCAAGTTCAACTATTATTCCTGTAAACATCTTATTTTATAATTTTACCAATTCTTTCAATTCTTGGCTTACTATTTTCACTATCCCATGACCAATATATAATTAGAGCTTTACCTTTCACATCTTTGAGATCAACAAATCCCCAGAATCTGCTATCATAGCTTTGGTCTCTGTTATCACCCAGAACAAAAAGTTTTCCCTTTGGGACCTTTAATGGACCAAAATTGTCTCTTAGATCAAGTTCTCTTGGATGTATAAATGAATCAGAATATCTGGCATAGGGTTCTTTAAGTTCAACTCCGTTAACATAAATTTTTTTATCTCTTCCTTCAACAATATCTCCTTCTACAGCAATAACTCGTTTTATAAAGTCCCTATCAGGATCTTCAGGATATTTAAAAACTATTATGTCTCCCCTTTTAGGCTTATCAAAAACAAGAATTTTTTTATCCATCAGCGGAGGATTTACTCCATAAATAAACTTTGTTACAAGAAGATGATCTCCTATCAATAATGTTGGAATCATCGAACCAGAAGGTATTTTAAAGGCTTGAATGATATAGGCTCTTATAAAGAGGGCAATTAGAATAGCAATGCCAATGCTTTTTATGTAATCTAAAATTTTTTTACTTGTCAATTTTTTCCTCCCTATTCAACTTTGAGTACTGAGAGAAATGCTTCCTGTGGTATTTCAACTTTACCAATTTGTTTCATTCTTTTTTTACCTTCCTTTTGTTTTTCAAGCAGTTTTTTCTTTCTTGTTACATCACCTCCATAACATTTTGCAAGAACATTTTTTCTTAGTGGTGCAATGCTTTCTCGAGCAATTATTTTACCACCAATAGCAGCCTGAATAACTACTTCAAAAAGCTGTCTTGGAATGACTTCCCTAAGTTTTTGCGCAATTGCTCGTCCTCTATAGTAGGCTTTTTCCTTATGAACAATTACAGAGAGAGCATCAACTTTTTCACCGTTTATAAGAATATCTAGTTTTACAAGATCACTTGGTCTGTAACCTAAAAGTTCATAATCCATAGATGCATATCCCTTTGAAAGAGATTTTAATTTATCATAAAAATCCCATAATATCTCATTTAATGGAATTTCATAGACAAGAAGTATCCTATCCTTTGTTATATAGGAAAACTCTTTCTGAATACCCCGCCTTTCCTGACAGAGTTTCAAAATATCTCCTACAAAGTTTTCAGGAACAATTATAGAAACTTTCATATAGGGTTCTTCAATTGCTTCAAAAACCTTTGGCATTTTGCTTGGATTTTCTATTAAGTAAGCTTCTCCATTTTTTTCTATGATTTTGTAACGAACTGTTGGTGCAGTACTTATTAAAGATAAATTAAATTCTCTTTCAAGTCTCTCCTTGATTATCTCCATATGCAGTAGTCCCAAAAAACCACATCTAAAGCCAAAACCTAAAGCAGCTGATGTTTCTGGTTCAAAGAAAAAGGATGAATCATTAAGTCGGAGTTTTTCTAAAGCAGTCTTAAGTTCTTCATATTGATGGGTTTCTGTTGGATAAAGTCCACAAAAAACCATAGGTTTGACTTCTCTAAATCCTGGTAGAGGCTCTGAAGAAGGATTTACTGCCTCTGTAACTGTATCTCCAATTTTTGTATCTGCAATGTTTTTTATTCCAGCTACAACAAAACCAACTTCTCCTGCTGAGAGTTTCTCAATATCTTTTGGATAGGGGGTAAGAATGCCAAGTCTCTGCACCTCATATTCTTTTCCTGTGGCAAACAATTTTATTTTCATTCCGGTTTTTAAATTTCCATCAAAAACCCTCACAAGAATTATAACTCCTAAATAATTGTCAAACCATGAATCAAAAATCATTGCTCTTAGTGGTGCATTGGGATTACCTTTTGGAGGTGGAATTTTTTTAATAACTGCCTCAAGAATCTCTTTAGTGCCTATCCCCTCCTTTGCAGATGCAAGAATTGCCTCTTTAGAGTCAATTCCTAAAATATCTTCAATTTGTTGTTTAACTCTTTCAGAGTCTGCCTGAGGTAGGTCAATTTTATTTATAACCGGTATTATCTCATGATTGTGGTCTATTGCTAAATAGGCATTAGCCACTGTTTGTGCTTCTACTCCCTGAGTAGCATCAACAACAAGAAGGCTTCCTTCGCAGCATGCTAAAGAACGGGATACTTCATAGGAAAAATCAACATGTCCTGGTGTATCGATTAAATTTAAAATATAGTTTTCTCCATCTTCTGCTTTGTACTGTAGTCTTACTGCATGAGCTTTGATGGTTATACCTCTTTCTCTTTCAAGATCCATTGAATCAAGAATCTGTCCCATCTTTCCAGCAAGATTGACTGCACCTGTGAATTCGAGAAGTCTATCTGCAAGGGTTGATTTTCCGTGATCTATATGGGCAATTATTGAAAAATTTCTGATATTTTTCATTGATTTCTGAGCAAAAAGACAGCTCCTAAAACTCCTGCAGAATCTATGCGTTGAGACTGAACAATCTCAACTGTTTCAGACAATCCCTTTAAGGCTCTTTTTTTAGCTTCATTTATAGCTGTTTCAATATAAATGTTTTTTGCTCTTGAAAGTCCCCCTGTTAAAATTATTTTATCAGGAGCAAAAATATTGATCAGATTTGCTATCCCCGCGCCAAGAGCCTTTCCTGCATTTTTTAAAACCTGTCTGGAAAGATTGTCGCCATCTAATGCTAATTTGTAAACATCTTCTGAGGAGATTTTATAAAAATTACCTTCATAAAGTTGTTTAGCCTGGCTATGTTCTCCATCTTCAATTTTTTCAATCAATGTTTCTTTTATTGCCTTTGCAGATGCGTACATCTCAAGGCATCCGCTGTTACCACAACTGCATAATTTCCCCTGATATTCAATGCTCATATGTCCAACTTCCATAGGAAATTTAATAAGTCTTTGACCTTCATAAAGTCCTCCACCAATTCCTGTCCCAAGAGTAAGCAATATGAATCTACGAATTCCTAAACCTTCTCCAAAATGGGCTTCACCTATTGTAGATACTTTAGCATCATTTTCTACTTTTATAGGGACATTAAATTTTTCTCTAAAAATAGAGGCGATTGGTACTTTATTTAATGATGGAATATTTGGAGATTCAATTACAGTCCCTTCGGAATTTACCAAACCTGCAACTCCGACTCCTATACCAGTAATATAATGTTGATTAAAAAGACTCTGAATTTCCTCAATTAATGAATTCAAAACATTATTACCTGTGGGAAATTTGCAAAGGGTTATAATTTTATAATCCTCTGAAATTAACCCGATTTTCGTGTTTGTGCCTCCTATATCAATTCCAAGATAATACATAGAAAAATATTATATCATAATCCTTTATTTAAGATAAATTTTTGAGAGAACCCTGTTATCTGATAAAATAAAAAATGGATATTAAATATGTAATATATTTCTTGATTGGAGGAAGTGTTGTAAGTTTAGTGACCTATTTCGCAAGCCATTCAAAGGGATTAATAGCTGCTTTTTTTGCTAATCTACCTGTTATTACTCTTACAACTTTTATTATTATCTATTTTGAATCTGGTGAAAAAAATGTTCTTATTTATGCTAAAAGCCTTCTTGTTATGCTTTTCCCCTGGTTAGCTTATATATTTTCGGTTATTTTTTTGGGTTCCAAAATTGGTATTATTCCTTCACTTTTAATAGGACTGACATTTTATTTGATTCTCTCTTATATAATAATTAAAAATTTTTCTATTACAACATAAAGGAGTGATTCTACTATGAAAGAAATGAAAATTTTTATTGAAGGAATGACCTGTAATCATTGTATTAAAAGAGTAACTCAAGCGCTTGAGCTTGCAGGAGTTGAAGAAGCAGATGTAAAAATTGGTGAAGCTAACATAATTTTTGATGAGAATAAAACAGATATTGAAAAGATTGCCAAAGCACTGGAGGATGCAGGATATAAATTGAAAGGTTAATTTAGATTTATTAAAAAACCATCAATCATCCTAAATCTTCTTGTGCATTTTTGAGCTAAAGCTTCATTGTGAGTTACTACTATGAAAGTAGTTTTGCTTTCCTCATTAATCTTTAAGAATAGTTCAAAAAGTTCCTGAGCGGATTTAGAATCAAGATTTCCTGTAGGTTCATCGGCAAGCACAATAGATGGATTTTTAAATAAAGCTCTTGCTACCGCCACTCTTTGTTGTTCTCCTCCTGAAAGTTCTCCTGGATAATGATGGATTCTTTGATGGATTCCTAATCCTTTAAGTATTTCAAAGGCTCTTTCTTCCAGTTCGTGTTTATTTATTTTTTTCTTTCCAAATTCACTAGTAATTAATTCTGGTATAATTACATTTTCAAGAACATTAAATTCTGGTAAAAGATAGTGAAATTGAAAAACAAATCCAATATGCCTATTACGAAATTCTGAAAGAGCATCTCTCGATAACTTTGATGGGTTTATTTCAGTATCAAATTTAAATAAAATTTCTCCTTCAGTTTGTGCTTCAAGAGTTCCTATTATGTGTAGAAAAGTACTTTTACCTGCTCCAGAGGCTCCTGTTATTGCTAATATTTCACCTTCGTAGGCTAAAAAATCAATTCCCTTTAATACCTCTATTTTACCTGCTTTTTTAAAATAGGTCTTTTTAAGGTTTTTTGTTATCAATATCTCTTTTTTCATCTGATTTAAAAGGTTTTGCCATTTCATCTATTTTTTTCAGTGTACTTTTATGTATACTGTCTGCTTTCTGAGCAGCATAATGGAAAACTTTTTTTACTACTCCCGTTGTTTTATCACCTATCTGTCTTATTTTCTCTCCTCCAAAAAGTAAGGCAACTACAAAAAAAATAGTTAAAACAATAATAGATAAACATCCTATGTTTCTTATAAATTTAAACATTATTCATACCTCAATATCTCTACTGGATTTATTTTAGCAGCTCTATGAGCTGGATATACAGTAGATATAAGACTAATAAACAATGCTGAAACTGAGATTAAAATAATATCAAAAATTTTAACCTTTACTGGCAATTTACTTAAATAGTAAACATCTGCAGGAAGTTTTACAATTTCATAGGATTTAATTATTTCACACAAAATCAGTCCTCCTGTAAGTCCAATTAGTACACCAATTATACCAATTAGAAATCCCTGATACATAAAAATCAATTTTATTAAATTATCTGTAGCTCCCATTGACTTAAGAATAGCAATATCTCTTTGTTTTTCTGTTACATTTACCATAAGCATACTTATTATATTGAAGGAGGCAACAAGCACTATTAATGTAAGTATAACAAACATAGCAAATTTTTCAAGCTTTAGAGCAGAAAAAAGATTTCTGTTCATTTGCATCCAATCTTTCACATAATAATCTTCGCCAAGCTCTTTACTAAGAGACTGACTTACTGTGTTAGCTTTATAGACATTTTTAAGTTTAAGTTGAATTCCTGTTACTTTATCGCCATATTCAAAAAAATCCTGAGCTATCTTAAGATCAGTAATGGCAAGATTCATATCATATTCATACATTCCTATTTCAAAGATACCTGTAATAATAAATTTTTTTACTTTTGGGATAATACCCAAAGGGCCTATTGACCCCATAGGAGAGATTATTGTAATAGAATCTCCTGGTAATACTCCTAAAAGATTTGCAAGCTCTTTTCCAATTATTATCCATGGAAGATCAGTATAATTTTCATATTTGTATTTAACATGTTTAAAAACTTCCGTAGTTTTCATATCATACTCTGGAATAATTCCTCTTAGATATACTCCATGGGCTCTTTTGCCAGATGAAATTAAAACCTGTCCCATTACAAAGGGAGAGAATGCGAGAATGTCGTTTTTTTCCGAGAAAAAAACTCCAAGCTTATCATAATCTTTTATACTTCCTGAATAACTTAGCACTACTGCATGGGCTTGGGCACCTAAAATTTTTTTTTGTAAATCTTCATGAAATCCGCTTATTACGGAAATAACAACAATCAATGCCATAACACCAAGAGCAACTCCACTTATTGAAATTAACGTACCAAAGGAAAGCCCTTTTTTTCTGCTTTTAAGATATCTTAGAGCAATAAAAAAGGGAAGTTTCATTTTTCAGGTCTTAAAAGAGGAAAAAGTATTACATCTCTTATTGATTGATTATCCGTTAAAAGCATAACAAGCCTGTCTATGCCAATTCCTTCTCCTGCAGCAGGAGGCATGCCTATTTCAAGAGCTCTTATAAAATCTTCATCCATTTCAGGGACTTCCTCGTCTCCTTTAAGTCTTTCCTCAAGTTGCTTAAGAAATCTCTCTTTCTGGTCAATGGGATCATTGAGTTCTGAAAAGGCATTTGCAATTTCTCTTCCTGCAATAAAAAGTTCAAATCTTTCAACAAGTTCTGGATTGTCCTTTTTTCTTTTTGCTAAAGGAGATAGCTCCACAGGATAATCAATAATGAATGTAGGTTGAATAAGGAATGGTTCAACAGTTTCTTTAAATATCTCATCTAAAATTTTAGGAAGGCTTGCTTCCTTTGGAAGCTCTATACCTCTTTCTTTTGCCCACTTAGTTGCCTTTTCTTGATTTTTAAATATTTCCTCAGGAACTCCCTTTTCTTTTAAAGCATCATACATGGAAATTCTTTTGTACGGAGGAGTAAAATCAATTATGTCATCACTGTATTTTATTTTTAAGGCACCACAAACTTTTTCAACAACATAGCATAGAAGTTTTTCTGTAAAATCCATTAACCAGTTATAGTCTTTATAGGCAACATAAAATTCTATCATTGTGAATTCGGGATTATGTTTTGTAGATATTCCTTCATTTCGGAAGTTTTTACCTATTTCAAAGACTCTTTCAAATCCACCAACAAGAAGTCTTTTTAAAAAAAGTTCAGGAGCAATTCTCAAGTAAAGTTCCATATCAAGGGCTTCATGATAAGTTTTGAAGGGTTTTGCCCTTGCTCCTCCTGCTATTGTATGCATAATGGGCGTTTCAACTTCAAGAAAACCTTCATTTTCAAGAAATTCTCTTAAATATCTGATAATCTGTTGCCTTTTTACAAAGGTTTCCTTTACAGAAGGATTAACAATTAGATCTACATATCTTTGCCTGTAACGGGCTTCAATATCTTTAAGTCCGTGCCATTTTTCTGGAAGAGGTCTAAGGGATTTACTTAAAAAAACAAAATTTTTAACTTCTATAGTTAATTCATTAGTTTTGGTTCTAAACAGCCTTCCTTCAACGCCAATAATATCTCCGATATCAATATTTTTAATTAATTGAAAATTCTCTCCTAAAAGGTCCTTTCTAAGATAAATTTGAATCCTACCTTTCGAATCCTGTAAATGAGCAAAAACTGCTTTGCCAAAATCTCTTAGAAGTATAACTCTTCCTGCAACTGATGTATTTATAATATTTTGTTCTAATTGATCTTTGTCTAAATTCCCAAAATTTTTAAAAATTTTCATATGTACTATGTTGAGGTTCAAAGACTCCATCGTAGGGCTCAATACCCATATTTCTTAAATTCTCGAGTTTTTTAATTCTCTGTTGAATGAGTTCTGATAATGGCGTTTCTTGCATAATTTTGAATTATACCCCCTTAATATTTTGATAGTCAAATTAAAAATCGGGGCGAGCCGATTTGAACGGCCGACCACTCGCACCCCAAGCGAGTGCGCTAACCAGGCTGCGCTACGCCCCGATCATGATAGGATATCAAGAATTTCTCTTAATTTTATTTTAACTCTTTCTATGATTTCTTTTTTATTGTCCATTTCGTAACCAGAAGCATTGTATATTTTACTTAATTTTTTTCTTACTCCCTCTACTGTATATTTTTCTTCATATAGCATTTTTTTTATCAAAATCAACATCTCAATTTCTCTTTTAGTATATAATCTTTGACCACCTTTGGTCTTTTTCGGCTTTAAAAAGGGAAACTCTGTTTCCCAGAACCTTAAAACATATGTATTAACACCTAATATTTTGCTTACCTCTCCTATTTTATAAAATAACTTAAAAGGTAATTCTTTCTGTAAAGATTCTCCCATTTTATGTTAAATTTTTCTTAAACTGCTCTTTCAGCTTTTCGCTGGGTTTAAATGTTACAACTTTTCTCGGTTTAATTTCAACGGGTTGCATTGTTTTTGGATTTCTACCAATTCTTAACCCTTTTTTTCTTACTGTAAAAACACCAAAGCCTGATATTTTTAATGCTTCCTCTTCAATTAGTCCCTCTTTCATTGTTTCAAAAACTGTATCAACAATTTTTTGTATCTCAGTTTTTGGTAATCCTATTTTTTCAAAAATGTAGTTAACCAAGTCAGCCTTTGTCATGTGCCCTCCCTATAAGTGTATGAAAATTATTGAATTTTAAAATATTTAATTATAAACCTGTCAAGCTTATCCTAAAACCTTTTTTCTTACATAAGGCAATAATCCACCCTCAAGGATAAGGTCTTTTTCTTTAGAATTAAGATTAGAGTTTACATAAAAAACAAAATCTTTTGTTAAATTTTTTACTTCATACCGCTGATTATACCTAACACCTTCAATAAGATTTTTTATCTCTAATATATCTCCCTGTTCAATTTTTTCGTAATCATGAGGGTCCGCAAATAAAAGAGGAATTATACCGAAATTTATTAAATTTGCTCTGTGAATTCTTGCAAAGGATTTGGCTATAACTGCTTTAATTCCGAGATACATAGGAGCAATTGCTGCATGCTCTCTTGAGGAACCCTGCCCATAGTTTTCTCCTCCTACAATAATACCTCCTCCCTTTGATTTTGCATTAAAAGCTCTTTCATAAAAAGTCTCATCGATATTTTTAAATGTAAATGTTGAAATCATTGGAATATTTGATCTGTAAGGCAGAACCTGAGTGCCTGCTGGTAGAATGTCATCAGTTGTAATATTATCTCCAAGTTTTAGTAAAACTTCTGCAGAGATTTTTTCTTCAAGAGGTTCTTTTACTGGTACTTCTTTTATATTGGGACCTTTTATTATCTTGATTTCTTTATCCTTCTTTGGAGGAATTATCATGTTATCATTTATTGAAAACTCATTAGGTTCAGGAATATCATCAATTTTAATATTACTTTCAAAGGGATCAACTAATTTCCCATTAATAGCAGATAGAGCACATACTACAGGAGAAGCAAGATATACAAAAGCATCTTTAGTTCCCGATCTCCCTTTAAAATTACGATTGTATGACCTAAGGGATACCTGTCCACTTCCTGGAGCACCTCCCATTCCTATACAGGGACCACAGGCGGATTCAAGGATTCGGGCACCTGCTGAAATCATGTCTTTGATTGCCCCATCTTTAGCAAGCATCTCATAGACTTGTTTTGACCCTGGATTTATAAAAAGAGTTATGTCCTCATGAACAACTTTATCTTTTAATATGGATGCTACTGTTTTCATAATTTTATATGATGAATTGGTGCAGGAACCAATACAAACCTGATCTACTTTAATTCCCTTTATATCCTTCACAGCAACTACATTGTCAGGACTATGGGGCTGAGCAATCATTGGCTCTATCTCAGAAAGGTCAAGTTCTACTATTTCATAATATCCTGCATCTTCATCGGCTTCAAGTTCAATCCACTGATGCTGTCTTCCCTGGGCATTAAGAAATCTGCGAGTATTTTCATCGCTTGGGAAAACAGAAGTAGTTGCTCCAAGTTCAGCTCCCATATTAGTTATGGTTGCTCTCTCAGTAACGGAAAGGTCTTTGACTCCGGGACCTCCGTATTCAAAAATTTTCCCAATTCCACCTTTAACAGTTAACATTTTTAAAAGAGTAAGTATAACATCCATAGCAGTCACATAGGGTCTGCGCAATTTACCAGTAAGGTGAATTTTTACTATTTTTGGCATGGTAAACTCAAAGGGCATACCAGCCATAACAGAGGCAGCTTCAAGACCGCCAACTCCTATTGCTATCATACCTATTCCACCACCTGTTGGTGTATGGCTATCTGTGCCTAAGGCAATCCTTCCAGGAGCAGCAAATCTTTCAAGATGTACCTGATGACATATACCATTTCCAGGCCTTGAAAAATAGGCTCCGAAACGGGCTGCGGATGTTTTTAAAAAGAGATGGTCATCGGCATTCATAAAATTGCTTTGAAGCATATTATGGTCTACATAGGAAACTGCAGTTGGAACTTTAACTTGATCCAATCCAATAGCTTCAAACTCAAGCCATGTCATTGTTCCAGTTGCATCTTGAGTATAAACCTGATCAACTCTTACTCCAATAAGACTTCCTTCTTTCAAGTCTCCATAAACAAGATGAGATTCTAAGATTTTTTCAACAACACTCTTACCCATTAATTCCTCCTAAAGTATCTTTTACTTTCTTGACCAAAAAAGAATGAATTACAGGATTACCTGCAATGATATTGCCTGTTTTTAAATATTCTTCATTGCCTTCAAAGTCTGAAACGCAACCTCCTGCTTCTTTTATTAAAACTATACCTGCTGCAATATCCCAGGGACTCAGTGAAAACTCGAAAAAACCATCAACTCTACCTGAGGCTACATAAGCAAGGTCAATTGCTGCAGCACCTGGTCTTCTAAGATCGCTTACAGAAAAAAGTAGTTCACGAAAAATTTTTATATAAGGGTCAATATATTGTTTATTTCTAAAAGGAAAGCCTGTTGCTATAAGGCTTAACTCAGGTAATTTTGTTGATGATACTTTTATTTTTCTCCCATTTAAAAAGGCTCCTCCATTCTTTTCAGCATAAAATATTTCCTGCCTTATTGGATCATGGACAACCCCTAAAACCAGTTCTCCTTTATACATTAATGCAATTGATATGGCTACTACTGGAAACCCATGAATAAAATTAGTTGTCCCATCTAAAGGATCTATTATCCACAAATATTCAGCCTTTTTATAGTCATTAGATGACTCTTCAGCCATTATTTGATGGGATGGGAAACTCTTTTTTATATGATCAATGATTGTTTTTTCAGCTAATACATCTACTTCTGTAACATAGTCAGAAATGCTTTTTTGTGTGATTTCTTCATTGGTGATTGTTCCAATTCTTTCTTTTATAATTCTGCCTGTCTGTTGAGCAGCTTCCAATGAAACAATGAGAAAATCTCTCATTCCACAAACTCCACTGCTTCATGAATTGATACACGGGGAGGTGCCTTTGGAATGTCTGCTGGATAACCAACAGGTAAAATTACAACAGGCCTTAAATGCTTTGGCAAGTTTAATATTTTAGATACTTCATCTTCTCTAAAAGCTCCGATCCAGACACTGCCAAGTCCATTTTCATGGGCAACCAGCATCGCATTTGTAATGCTACAGGATACATCCTGAATGGCATAGAGATAAACACCCCTTTCTCCATATCTCGGATAGATTTTGTTAATATCAATACATCCAACAATAACTAATGGAGCTTCTGCAATAAACATCTGATTTAATGAAGCATAGGCAAGTTTCAATTTCAAATCTCTATTTTTTATAAAAAAGAACTTTCTTGCCTGAAGATTTCCTGCTGAGGGTGCCCAGATAATAGCTTCAATAAGTTTTTTTATTAATTCTTCAGGAATTTCTTTTTTTAAAAAGGACCTGATACTTCTTCTTTCTTTTACTGCCTTTAAAACCTCATCCATGCTTATATTCTAACAGCTTTTCCTTTAATCTGCAAATGCTACATAAATCTGCTAAGGTTAAATATCCGCATTTTTTACATGAATTTAGCACAACTTGATCATCATTTTCCCGATAGAAGTTTTTGCTCCTTTTTAAGTATCCTTTATAAAAGCCGATAATAGAGCCAGGGAAATTATTATTCAGTTCTTCTACAATACCTTTAAATACATCATAAACTTCGGATTTATATGGACATCTTTCCTCTATGACTTCTATTCCTGAAATTTTACAGAAAAGCCTTGTTTCATCCTCTGTAATCAGACATAGAGGTTTTACTTTTCTGTTTAATCCTTCCTTTTCTTTCAAAACAGGAGAGATTCTTGATAATAAATCATCATTCCAGAAAAGCATATTTTTCAGTATAAATGAAACTTCATCGTTTAAAGTATGTCCTGTAACAATTGTTTGATTTTCTCCTTCTTTATTCATTAAATATCTTCTAAGCATTCCACATACTGCACATACAGGTTTTTTGGTTACTTTAGAAAGTTTTACCAATGGAATATCAATAAAATCCTTTAATTTTAAAATTTTTAATAATATTCCTTCTTTTTCACAAAAAGCACTAACAAGTTCTTCTGTTTTTTCTGATAATCCATCTATCCCAATATTGATGTGTAAAGCCTTGATGTTATATCCCAAATCCTTAAGTGCCTTTGTGATACTCATGCTGTCTTTTCCACCTGAAAGGGCAACTAAAATTGGTGTAGATTTTTCAAACATTTTAAATTTTTCGATGGTATCAACTACCCTTTTTCTAAAAAAAGAGGGGAAACATTCAAGGCATAACTTAAGATTGTAATGATTGAGGATAATTCCTTCTTTAAGGCTGTTACAAATTTTGCATCTTATTCTTCTGTTTTCCATGATGCTTCTTTGGCTAATTTATCTGCTACAGAATTTTCTTCTCTGTATACATGATATATCTTGTACTGATTAAATTTATTTAAAAGTTCTCTAACTTTTTCATAAAGGGGAATTAATTTTTTATTTCTTACTTTGTAAATACCAGATATCTGAAAAACAAGAAGTTCACTGTCTGAGAAAATTTCAATATCTTTTGCTTTGTGTTTTAATGCCTCTTCAAGCCCTCTTATCAAAGCGGTATATTCTGCTACATTATTTGTTGTTTTTCCAATATACTCAGATATTTCTATTTTTTTATTATCAATAACAAGTAAACAACCTATTCCCGCATCTCCTGGATTTCCACGAGATGCTCCATCGCAGTACAGCTTTGCCTTCATTCAGAGGAAACCTTTTGCTCTTCTTTTTTGTCCTTGGATTTATAATAAAGAATACGACCACATTGAGGGCAGTATTTAATAGTCTGGTTAAGTTTTATTTCAACATAAAGTTGTGGTGGAATATGAAGGAAACAACCCTGGCAAATTTCATCTATAACTTCTGCTACTGCTAAGCCTTTGTGTTTTTTCATTAATTCTTTATATTCTTCGTATAATTCTGAAGGAAGTTGAGAGACAATATTTTTTCTTTTTTCTTTAAGGTTTTCTATTTCATTGTTTATTTTTTCTGCATCACTCTCTATGTCTTTTCTTAGTTGAAGAATTTCATTTTTTTTGCTTTCCCATTCCTTTCTACTTTTTTCCAGTAGTTTTATATTTTCATCAATTTCATAAAACATTAAAAGCAAATTGTCCTCTTCCTTTTTTATTGAATCTTCAATTAAACTGATCTCAAGAAGTAATGCTTGATATTCCTTATTCGTTTTTATCTGAGAAGTTTTTTCTTTTAGTTTTTTTATTTTCTCGTGTAAATCTTCTATCTGTCTTTCTTTTTCTTTCCTTTTCTTTTCTAAGTCTTGTAGTTTCTTTTTTTCATTTTCAAACTCTTTATCAAATTTGTTAATCATTCCATCGATTTTTTTTAATTCAGAAGGAATAGTATCTAATGTATGTTTGAGAGAAATTATTTGGGAATCTATTTGCTGTAACTCAATGAGAGTTTTTAACTCTTCTGTCACAAAACTTTCACTCCTTTTATTTAAAATGGGCCCACCAGGATTCGAACCTGGGACCAACCGGTTATGAGCCGGTAGCTCTGGCCAGCTGAGCTATGGGCCCTTTTTAAAAATGTTACAAAATTACTATAACCCTAAGAATGGGGTTAAGTCAAGATTCCTTAATGAAATCTCTAAGCCATTTAAGACCGCTCATTCGTTTTAATTTACGCATTGCTCTTAATTCTAATTGTCTTACCCTTTCCCTTGAAATGTGGAGTTCTTTGCCAACCTCTTCAAGACTTTCAGGTCTATCATGATTAATGCCATAACGTTTTAATAAAATTTCCTTTTCTTTATTTGTAAGATTTATAAAGAGTTCAAGTATTTTTTCTCTTAATTCATTACGCATAGATTCATAATAGGGATTTGGTGAGTTAGAATCTTCTATAGTTTCTATTAATAAAGTATCATCATCTTCCCTTAAACTGATGTCTATTGATATTGGTTCCTTTGTAATCATTAAAATTTCTTCAATTTTTTCAACAGATATGTCTAAGATTGAAGAAATTTCATTTAAGTCAGGGTTGCTGTCTGTTTTTTGACAAATCTCTCTGAATAATTTATTAATTTTACATATATTATCAACAATATGAACAGGTACTCTGATAGTCTTTGAATGATCTGCTATAGCTCTGTTAATTGATTGTCTTATCCACCATGTTGCATATGTACTGAATTTGAATCCCTTTTTATATTCAAATTTATCAACAGCTTTCATCAATCCTATGTTTCCTTCCTGAATTAAATCTTCCAAAGGTAACCCTCTACCTAAATATCTTTTAGCAATGCTTACAACTAATTTTAGATTTGCCTCTATTAATTTATTTTTTGCTTCAGAAAACTCAAAAAATATCTTTTGAAGATTATCAAACCGTTTTATAAATTCTTCAGTGGGTAATCCAACAGTATCAATTACATCATTGCCTCTCTGGGCTAAGTTGTATATTTTTTCGAGTTCTTCAAAAAACATCACAATTAATTCATCTTTTAAGGGAATATTGAAAAAATTTTTTAAAATTTCTCTGTTATTCTTTTTTCTTCTCATTATCGCCTTTATACTCTCAGAAATTTGAATGAATCTATGTTTAATTTCCTCAGTTTCTAATTCCTCTTCATCAATTATCTCTTTTGCTTTTTCTGGATTTTTAATAAAAATTTCACTTAAAGAACCAATTTTGTTGTAGACAAAGGGAATACTAAGAAACTCTTCGATAAGTTGTCGTTTTTTATTATCAATTAACTTTGCTAATGATTCTTCCTGCTGCCTTGTAAGAACAGGTATTTTCCCTATTAACTTGAAGTATAGTTTCAGAATATCGTATATATCTTCGGACTCTCTAATCTGAAATACTTCTTCTTTTCCTTCAAAATTGTCAAAATTAATATTCAGTTCGTCAAAAGATTCCTCATAATCCTTCATAAGAATTCCTTAAAATTTCTTTCTTTTGCCTTATAAGATTTTGTAAAAGATTTTTATCGGCTGATTTGCTTAATTCTTTAATTTTTTTATCTATGAATTTTATTTTAAGTCTTTTTATGCAATCCTTTAAATTCTCCATGATATAATCTTCATCAATTTCTGCGGAGATTATTAACTTAGATACAAATCTTTTTTCTTCTTCTGTTAAAGTGTTTAAAAATTTGTCAACTGTGAAATCATTTTTTGCTTCCTTTTTGTCTGTATCAGTAATATTTTTCATCTTATAAAATATTTGCCTTACAATTTGATTTTCCAGTGTTTCAAGCTCAATTTTGCTTAATAGGGGTTGAATTTTATCAGGAAAAGATAGTGCTATTCTCAAAAGAGTCTCCTCTTCATTTAAAACATTAGTACCACTTTTCTTTTCAAAAGTTCTTTCTTTTTTCAAAGAAGTTAAAATTTTTTTAATCTCTTCTCTTAATGTAAGCTCATTTATTGTTGACTTTTCAGATAGTTCTTTTATTAATTCATCTCTGTAAATAAGATTGTTCATATATGCAATTTTATGAAGAAGTTCATAAACTTTTTCATTTAGAGTTTTTTTGGATTTAGTCTCTAAAATAAAATCTACCGGTGATAGTGCTTTTGCAATAAAATTTTTAAAAGTTTTTTCTCCATACCTTTGCAGTATACTTGCAGGGTCCTGTCCATCAGGTAATCTTGCGATTTTAACAATAAAGCCTTTCTGAAAGAGAGTCTGAAGAATTTTTTCTGCTGCCTGTGTTCCAGCTTCGTCACTATCAAAGACAATAACCACTTTGTTGGTAAATCTTTTTAATTTATTTAATTGTTCCTGCGTTAAGGCAGTACCTAAGGGAGCAACAGAGTTTTTAAATCCGTATTGATGAGATAAAATTACATCAAGATATCCTTCCATTAAAATGGCATATCCTTTTTGTCTAATATATTGTTTTGCCTGCCATAGTCCAAAGATGCTATTACCTTTTTTAAATATCGGCGTATCCGATGAATTTATATACTTTGGAAGTTTAGAATCCTGTTGAATAATTCTACCTCCGAAGGCAACAACTCTTCCCGTTAAATCATGAATAGGGATAATGATTCTATCTCTGAAAAAATCCATGAAATTATGTATAAGACCTGAAAATTTAATTATTTTTTCATCGAACCCCTGTTTTTTTAGATGCTGATATAAAAAATCTTTTTCTTCAGGTGCATAGCCGACTTTAAAAATTTCAATACTTTCTTGATTAATTCCTCTTTCTTTTAAGTATCTTTGAGCTATCTGAGATTCAGATAGTTTTTTTGAATATATTTCTGTAGCAATTTCATAAATCTGATAAAGTTTATCTTTAGGAATTGAATAGGTAGATGATTTATTAATTGGAAGTTCTATGCCAGCTTTAGTAGCTAACATAGATAAGGCTTCAATGAATGAAAGCTTTTCATACTCCATTAAAAAACTAAGGAGATCTCCTCCTTTACCGCAGCCAAAACAATGAAAAATTTGTTTTGATGGACTTACAAAAAAAGAAGGAGTTTTTTCAGGATGGAAAGGGCATAAAGCTCTGTAATTTTGTCCTGTTTTAGTTAAGTTAATATATTCTGATATAAAGTCAACAATATCAATTTTGCTTTTTATTTCTTCTAATAATTTTTGGTAATCCATTGCAAAAAAGGCTTATTGCCTTTTTACTCTTACAAAACCGGAGCACTCAAGTATTTTAATATCTTCTTCCTCCAAAATTCGGTCAAGCAAAAGATTTAATCCCAAATTATCACTTGCTATATGTCCTGCAATAACTACATTTATATGATTTTTTTCTGCTTCTTTGCGGTGCTCCTCGCTTAAATGCATAGCTACTATGGTATTAATTCCGCTTAATGCTATACTGTTGAATATATCCTTTGATCCCTCTGTTCCTCCTGTCATATCAACGAATATTTTCCCTGCTTTTCTATCTTTGTTGCCAATTAAAATTCTTGGACCAGCATTGTTTTTTTCAGCCTCTCTGTATTCTGGAATTTCAAGTAAAATTTCAATGACATCGTCTAAAGTAAAAGGTTTTTTATCATCAAAAATTTTCTGTAAATAAGTTGCAACCATGTTGTCCGCAGGTGTATGTAAACACAGGAAAGGAATATTAAGAAGTCTTGCTGCATCAACAGCCCTTGTATGATTTACTGGCATAAGTTTTCTTTCGACTTCCTTAATTCTGCTTTCCATAAGACTTTCAGCTATATTAATAGGCACACCAAACCTTCCAAGAATATCCGCTTGCATATACATTACTGCAAATAGCCTTGCATAAGCTCCACCTTCAGGATGATGAGAGATAATTAAATCTACTCTTTCACCTTTTTGCCTTAAAGCATCAGCTAAAACTACTTCGCCAACTTCCATGTCTATTCCTGCTATTATTGTTTTAATTTCTTCATCACCGCTTCCTACAAGAATTCTTGAGTCAGCATAGGGATTTTCTAAAGACTCCATATCAAAAAACTGTTTTTTCTTTTCAGAAAGTGTTTCATAATCCTTTTTTCTTTTTTCCAATTCCTTTAATATTAGCTCTTTTCCTCTGGGATCATTTTCTATACCAATCTGTATAGCTTTTTTATATAAATCTCTTAATTTCATAGATCCTCCTTTTAAATGGATTAATAAAAAAAATAGAGGAGCTCACGTTTCATAAACTCCTCTATTAATCATTGAGAAAAAATTATTTAGATAGCATTTTTAATTTTTTTGCCAGCTTTTTTTTAGCAGCAAGAACTTTTTTCTTTCTTTTTACGCTCGGCTTTTCATAGTGTTCTCTTTTTTTGATCTCTGAAAGAATTCCCTCTCTTTCGCACTGCTTTTTGAACAATTTGAGAGCTGACTCAAAAGAATCCATATCTCTTACATTTACAGAGGGCATTCAGTTCCTCCCCTCCTCTCTTTTATGAATTTAATTAAGATACTTTACCAGTAAAACTGTAAATTAGTCAATAAAATTTGTCAAAAAATAAAAAATTTTTTAATTTTCCTGCCCTTTATTATCATAATTGCCAGTCTAAATTTGCTAATTGAGGAAAACTATCTTCGCTCATTAGAGATTTTGACATTTTAGGTTTAGCTACAAAATATAACTTATAGACTGACATTGATCTTCTTGATATGCTACCTAATCTGTTATTCACAAGCAACATAACCGTTTAGAATTTTTTGTATAAGTGAATTTTTAGGAGCAAAAACATCTAGATGCTCAAAATTAAGACCAATCATATTTAATTATTTTTATGCTTAATTTTTAAAATTGTTTTTAAAGTGTAAAATGTTGACTAATTTAATAAAATATTTTTATTATATTTTATCATTCTCTAAGAAGAGGCAAAGATGAAAAAACTTATTATCAAATGGCAGAGACTTCTTTACAATAACTCTACCTGTCCAAGATGTTCGGAGACAGAGAAAGAAATTGAAGAAGCCTTTTTTAAGCTTAAAGAAGCTTTTAAACATTTAAATATTGAGGTTATCTTAGAAAAAATTGAACTGAATAAAGTTGAATTCAGTAAAACTCCACTTAGTTCCAATCTAATATTAATTAATAATAAACCTCTTGAGGAATGGCTGGGTGCAGAGACGGGGAAATCGAAATGTTGTAGTGTCTGTGGAGACGAAGACTGTAGAACTATTCATTTTAAGGGGAATACTTATGAGGCTATTCCTGAAAATTTGATAATTAAAGCATCTTTGATTGCTGCATCTGAAATGTTTTTTACAAAATAAAATTTTAGGAGAAACTGAGGAAGAGCTTTCTTGAAAAGCTTCACAATTTCAAACTATTTCCTTTTTTGTAATTATCAGTATGATTATTAAAATTGCTATAGCTATTGCATTTTCGGCTTTTAATCCCACTGTATGTAAACATTTTTAAAGATAAATAGAGGAACTTCATGTTCCAATGCGTTGTCCTGATGGGAAATCAAAGGAACTTTCTTCAAAAAAAGAAGATATCCTTCGCTTGCGCTTAGAATTACAAATTAAAGTGTGAGACTTTTCTATTTTTGGCTGAAAATAAAAAAAATTATCCAAGACAGCACTTCTCTATTGTAAATTTGAAATGTCAGCAAAGGACTTTCGAATTTTTTCTCAAGTTTTGTATAATTTTATAATTATTTTATAAAAATTTTATAAATGGGAGGTATCAGTGCATTTTTTTAATTATAAAAATGGACAATTATATGCTGAAGATGTTCCTGTAATTGAACTTGTTAAGGAATTTGGCTCTCCTCTTTATATTTATAGTTATGGAACTCTTATTAGACATGTAAGAGCCTATGAAGAAGCTTTTTGTGAAGTCCCTCACATAATTTGCTACGCTGTTAAAGCCAACTCTAATTTAGCAATACTGAATCTTTTTGCTCAATTAGGGCTTGGTGCTGATATTGTCTCAGGAGGAGAACTTTACAAAACATTAAAAGCTGGAATTAAACCTTTTAGAATAGTCTTTGCAGGTGTTGGGAAAACAGAGGAAGAAATAGAGTATGCTCTTAAAAGTAAAATATTAATGTTTAATGTAGAGTCGGAAGCTGAACTAATTAAAATAAATGAAGTAGCAAAAAAATTAAAAAAACAGGCTTCTGTTGCCCTAAGAGTAAATCCTGATATTGATCCAAAAACCCACAAATATATTGCCACAGGACTTAAAACAAGCAAATTCGGTATTCCAATAGAAAAAGCCCTTGATTATTACAAGCTTGCTAAATCCTTAGAAAATATCAAGATAATCGGAATTCATAAACATATAGGTTCACAAATTACAGAAACTAAAGCCTATGTTGAGGCATTATCTAAAATTCTCGATTTATATGATAAACTTGTCAAATTCGATTTAAATATTGAATACATTGACATTGGTGGTGGACTTGGAATTACTTATAAAGATGAAGAACCACCCCATCCAAAAGATTTAGCTAATGCTCTAATTCCACTTATTAAAAATAAAAAAGGAAAAATCATAATTGAGCCAGGTAGATCAATTGTAGGTAATGCAGGAATACTTGTTACAAAGGTTTTATACACTAAAACATCGGAAGAAAAAAATTTTATAATAGTTGATGCAGGAATGAATGACCTCATAAGACCTACTCTTTATGGTTCCTACCATGAAATACAACCTGTAACTTCCAAAGACAGAAATAAAATATTAGCAGATATAGTTGGACCTATATGTGAGTCAGGAGATTTTCTTGCAAAGGATAGACAGATAGAAAAAATTTTACCCGGTGAGTATCTTGCTGTTATGAGCGCAGGAGCCTATGGTTTTAGTATGTCATCGAATTATAACAGTAGACCAAGAGCAGCTGAAGTATTAGTAAAAGGAGAACAGTATGCCCTGATAAGACAACGGGAGACCTATCGAGATTTGATCAGAAATGAAATTATACCGGAGGAGCTTCTATGAATAAAAAATTAGAGTTTATAAAGATGCATGGATTGGGTAATGATTTTATTTTAATTGATTGTATAAAACAGGATATACCTAATCCAGAAGATTTTGCTGTTAAATACTGTAATCGCAGATTTGGAATTGGAGCAGATCAGCTACTGCTTCTTTATCCCTCAGAGATTGCAGATTTTAAAATGAGAATATTTAATGCTGACGGTTCAGAGGTAGAGATGTGCGGAAATGGGATAAGGTGTTTTGCTAAATATATTTGGGATAGAGGACTTTCTAAAAAGGAAGTACTTGAAGTAGAAACCCTTGCTGGAATTATTAAACCTAAAAAAATAGGAAACCTTATTCAGGTAGATATGGGAATTCCCCAATTTAATCCCTCTATGATTCCTGTTGATGTAGAAGGAGAACAGGCATTTGATATACTCCTTGAAGTTTCAGGATGGCATACAAAAATTAACTGTGTTAGTATGGGTAATCCCCATGCAGTTATTTTTCTCTCTGTAGAGCCTAAGGACTTTGCTGTTTATAAATACGGTCCGTTAATTGAAAATCATCCAATCTTTCCAAAAAGAACCAATGTAGAATTTGCTTTTGTACAAAATCCACAGGAAATAACAATGCGGGTTTGGGAAAGAGGAGCAGGAGAAACTCTTGCCTGCGGAACAGGTGCTTGTGCTACTGCAGTAGCAGCAATAAAAAAAGGTTTTACAGAAAAAAAAGTTACCGTTCATCTCTTAGGGGGGGATTTACATGTTGAGTGGGCAGAGGATGGTCATGTGTATATGACAGGACCAGCAGAGGAAGTTTTTGAAGGTAGACTTACAAATTATTAATATTAAAAAATCTAAACAAAAAATTGAATTATATATCTTAGGGCAATATAGACAATTATAATCGATAAAATAAGCTTTATATATTTTTGAGGTACATGTTTCTGTACCCTTGCACCAAGATATATTCCAAAGGCTCCACCAATTCCAAAAAGTAAACCAAGTAACCAGTCAGGACTTGTCTGAAGTCCTGCTGGTGAAGGAAGAATTGCATAATAGATAACACCGAATACAGAAGCCGTGGCAGTACCCATAAGGCAAGCACCTGCTATGCTATGAACAGGAAGCTTAAAAAATGTTACCAAAAAAGGAGACATAATTGCTCCACCACCAATTCCATAGGCACCACCTATTACTCCTATAACAAAGGCAAGGATAAATACCCAAATTGTACTGAAAGAAAATCTTTCTCCCCAAAATTCATATTCAGTCCTTTTTAATGAAAAAGATGTTGTTTTGACCACAGCTTCTTTTGTAAGTTTCTGGTCAAATTTTTTTTGTGTTTCAGCTTTTTTCTTTTTGAAAACATCAAGAAAAAGCCTTACACCAATGTAAAGCAAAACAAGACCGACAAAAAATTTAAAAGACTTTGGATCTGGAAGAATTTTTATTCTTATATAATATCCAATGATAATGCCTGGAACTGTTCCAGCCATAATAACCCATGCAAGGCAGGGAATTCTTTTTTCTTTATGATACCTGTAAACACCAGAGGGAATAGCAACTACATTAAAAATAAAGTTAGTTCCACTTACTCCCGGAGATGTATAGTTAAGGGCACTTACCTGAAATGGCAATAGAAGAAATGCTCCAGATACTCCTCCCATTGATGTAAAAAAAGAAACAATGAAAGCAACCAGAGGTGGAATAAGTATATTTGTTGTAACACCTGAAATAGGAAATGTATATGTCAGAAAATCTAACATGATTGGATTTTATTAAATTTTCCAAAATTATACAAATTAAAATTTTTTATTATCAGATAAAATTATTTTGAATTGAGTTCTTCAATTAAGATATTTCTTATTTTGTCTTCTGATGGAAGCGGAAATCCCGAATGTTTAAGTTTTCCATTTACAAGCAAGCCTGGAGTGACTTGAGTATATTTGAAAATCTCTTTTAAATCTTTTATATGTATGACATCAGCCTGAATTCCAAGCTGGGAAACTACTTTTTTAACGGTTTCTTCAACTTTGTAACAATTAGCACATCCGGGACCAAGAATTTTTATTTCCATAATAAACCTCCTATAAAAAATTTTTTATATAATTATAATATATCATAATCTTAAAAATTTTGCTAATTCTTCTGGTTTATAAATTGGATCAAACTGTTTTGATCCAACTGACGGAATTATATAATTATTGTCCCTTCCTCTGTGGGCAATAACTGTAAAGGGTGTTATTTGATGAATCGTTGCCTTTCCAAGGGGAGATTCTAAATTTGTATAAAAATTTAATGTAAGTAAATCAAAATAGCTAAGGAGGGCTTTTACATAGTAAGGAGAAAGATAAGCAGAGGCTAAATTTGAAAAGGCTTTCAAAGCAACAATTGCCAAGTTCATAAATCTTTCTTCTTTAGTTATGGCATAAAGCTTTAAAAAATTTATTATCATAATAGAGTTTGGTGATGGATAGGGAGTATCATGAATGTTTTTCTGTCTTATTGAAAAAATAGACTCTGGAGAATCAAAAAAACCTCCCTTTTGCATATCCCATAGATTTTCCATAGCTAAATCCATTAATTTTGAAGCCCTGTGAAGATATTTATCCTCTGCGGTAACTTCATAGGCTGAGATAAGTGCAGAAATCATGTAGGCATAATCATCTATTAAGGCAGGAATGTCTTCGATTTTTCTATAAAGTTTTTCACCAATAAACAAATTTGAAAGTGTGTTTTCAATAGATTGAAGAGCCATATTCAAAAGATTTCTGTCTTTTATTGTTCTCCAAGCTTTTATAAAAGCATCGGCACAAATTCCGTTTACAAAGCAATAAAGAGTACTATCTACAGAAGGAGCATCTTTTTGTTTTCTTTTTGAAATAAATTTTTCTCTCAGTTGTTTAATTAATTCCCTATCTCTACCTATGATAATAAATCTTCCATCTATCATGGCTTTTTCATCAACAAGGGTGATAGTTAAATCA
Organism: Thermodesulfovibrio sp. N1; assembly: GCF_001707915.1. GTDB lineage: Bacteria > Nitrospirota > Thermodesulfovibrionia > Thermodesulfovibrionales > Thermodesulfovibrionaceae > Thermodesulfovibrio. Next base: position 45,515 of record NZ_MAVV01000007.1, read on the forward strand.
GAGATTTCTCTTAATTCTTTTTCTTCCCATGTATAATAGAACTCATCGGCAAACTGACTTGCACAGAAAAAACCATCTTTAGAAAATAAATTTTTTATCATATAATCAATTGTTTCCATGGCAATCTCTCTATAAAAAAAGTCCTTTAAAATATTAAAAGCATCGAGAAAATTGATAATGTGCCATGCATTGTCTACTGCAAGTTTTTCAAAATGAGGTACTAACCATTGTTTATCTATACTGTATCTATGAAATCCGCCTTCAATATGGTCATATATACCTCCTGATACCATAACTTTTAGTGTTTTTTCTATTCCACTGAAAACCCAGGGCTTATTTTTTATCCAGTATCTCCAGATAAGAAGATCAATATGGGCAAAAGGTGGAAATTTAGGAGTTTTTTTAAATCCTCCATATTCAAAGTCCATCTCTTTAACTATATCCTCTTCTGGATTATGGACAAGTTCCTCTCTTATATCAGACGATGCAACTTCTATTGGTTTTATTGCATCTACTATTACCTGTGCTCGTGTGGAAATTTTTTCTTGATTAGTTTGATATAGTTCAAGAGCTTTTTCTATCATTGTCCTGAAATAATCTTTTTTTTCATTACTTTTGTAAGTAAATCCAGCAAAGGGTCTTCCATCTGGAATTAGAAAAAGATTAAGAGGCCAGCCACTTCCTTGTCCAATAATATATGATGCTTTCTGATATATTGAGTCAATATCAGGTCTTTCATCACGGTCAATAAAGACAGGAATAAAATTTCTATTTATAATTCCACTAATTTCTGGATCATCTAATACATCTTTTTTCATTTTCTTACAATAACTACTCCATTTTGCAGAGATATGCAAAAAAATTGGCTTCTTTTCATGTTCAGCCCTATGAAGGGATTCTTTTTTGTAAGGCAACCAATTGATCATCTTATTTCTCCTTTATTTTTGATTTGACTTTTTCAATAAATTTTTTTATAAGTTCATGATCTTTTTTGCCTTTATAAAGTTCTACTCCACTACTTACATCAACAGCATAGGGAGCTACTTTTTTTATTGCTTCTTCAACATTAAAAACATTTAATCCCCCAGAAAGAATGATATTACCAAATTTTTTTGCTATCTTAGCTACCTCCCAGTTAAAAGTTTTGCCTGTACCTCCATATTCATCTTTACTAAAACTGTCAATCAGGAAAGCAGATACTTTGTAATTAGGCAAAACTTCTTCAAGGGATTTACCATCTGGGAGATTACCAAATTCGGTGACTCTGAATGCCTTTATAACTCGTTTAAATTTATTACAAAATTGAGGAATCTCTTCTCCATGTAGTTGGACTGTGTCAATTCCAGTTAAATTTATGATTTCATTAATTTTTTCAACATTTTCATTTACAAATACGCCAACAAAATTTATAAATGGTGGAAGAGCTTCTATTATCTCCTTTGCTTTTTCAGGATCTATATATCTTGGACTCTTTTTATAAAATATAAATCCTATAGCATCGGCTCCACATTTTACTGACCATAGTGCATCTTCCATATTTGTTATCCCGCAAATTTTAACTCTAATCATTTATACCTTAAGAAGTATCATTTTGGATTTTTCATCAAGTTCTCTTGTAACATTTACATCAGTAATTTCCATTATTATTGCTTCCAGAACAAGAAATACCTCCGGATTTTCTCTCATACATCCCATTCTTACAAAATCTTCTCTTCCATAGATACCATGTAAATGGATTTTAGGTTCATCACCATGCCAGATAATTGTTCCAATGCCTATAATTTCATGATTTCCTGTAATTTCCCGCCAAATTGGAATGGGCGGAAGTGTATCATTTTCAGGACCTACTACAAATCTGCCACCTTTTAACCCACCAATTAACCAAAATATGGCACAATGGAGCTTCTCTTTTTTGGCAAATTCAGTCAATTCATTTAAAGGATTTTCACCATCTTCAAATTTTGCTATAAAAACTCTTCCAGTATTACCTTTTTGATATTTCATAAACTCCTCCATTCAACTATCCTATTGTATACCATTTGAGGTGTTATTTCTCTCATACATTTTTGGTCTTCGCATTTTTTCTTAAAGCAGGGACTGCAAGGTAGCTCTGCTCTAATTATAAGATGATCTTCTCCAAAAGGACCTGTTCTTTTAGGCGATGTAGGTCCGAATAAAGCTACAACTTTTTTGCCACAGGCTGTAGCAAGATGCATTGTTCCTGTATCAGGTGTTATTACAAATAAAGACTTATTAAATATAACAATTAATTCTTTAAGTGTAGTCTTTCCAGCCACAGAGATTGCTTTACCCTCTGAGTATTCTTCAATCTTTAATGCTTCGGAAACATCGGATTTTGAGCCGACAATAAGGAAAGAGTATGGTAACATTTTAACAAGTTCAACAAAATAGGGAAGAGGCCAATTTTTAGATTGCCATCTTGCAGATGGAATAATTACAACAAAATCCTTTAATTCTCTAAGCCATTCTGGTTCTTTGGGTTTTGGAAGGGGGAATTTTATTTCATTTATTGTGCATCCAAGTTCTTTGGCAACTTCAAGATAACGAAAAACAGCATGTTTTTCAATAGATGCAGAAATTTTTTTATTGTAAAAAATTGTGCTAAATTCTCTTGATTCTTTGAAACCAATTCTAATTGGAGCTTTGCTTAGCATTGTAATAATTCCGCTTCTTAAAAGTCCTTGAAGGTCTATGGCAATATCATATTGTTCTTTTTTTAGTTCTTCCCTTAAATTAAAAAATTCTCTAATTGTACTGTTAATATTTTTTATTGACCTCCATTTATCCTTATCTATGACTATCAGTTTTTCAACTAAAGGATGTTCAGTAAGAAGTTCCTCAAAACCTTTTGCAACAACCCAGTGAATTTTAGTGGAGGGAAAATTTTCTTTAAGAGTATTTAAGAGAGGCAAAGAATGGACAATATCTCCAAGAGAGCTTGGTTTAATTATAAGAATTTTCTCATTTCCTTTAATCATCGAAATCTCTTTTTATAATATCAACCACTTCTTTTAAATTTTTAGCATCTTTTTCAATTAAAATTCCCTTTGCACCTATCATCTGAGCAAGCTCTATATCTATTTGTTTATCGCCCACTACATAGGATTTTTTAAAGTTAATATTGTATTTGTAGCGTGATATTATAGCAATTGCAGGATTTGGTTTTCGACAAAAACATCCTTCATCGGGATGATGGGGGCAGTAAAAAAAGTCATCAAATCCGTATTTATCAATAAAAAATTTATTGACCTCCTGAACAAAATCCTCTTTTACAATACCCCTTGCTATTCCTGATTGGTTACTTATCCCAATAAGAAGAAATCCTAAATTTTTAATTCCCTTAATGCATCAATATCAGGATATACCTCAAAATTCTCCCATCTTGATAAATAGTTTGCATCTTTGCAGAGAGTTCCATCTCTATCGAAAAAACAACTCTTTTAGATGGGATAAGTTCTGATAAAGCATTCCAGACATCTTCAACCTCTATGGATATACTAGG
>NZ_MAVV01000008.1 GCF_001707915.1 Thermodesulfovibrio sp. N1
GGAATTTACGGGGATCTTTACATAAAATTTACCATAGATAAAAGAGGAAAGCTTATATCTGTTGAATTACTCAGGACATCAGGTTATAGAATGCTTGATGATGCAGCTATTAAAGCATTAAATGATGCTCAACCCTTTTGGCCCTTACCAGAGGAGTGGCAAAAAGACAGCTTAACTATAACTGGACATTTTATCTATACACTGCGCGGGTTTTATCTGAGATAGAAGATTCAAAAGGAATTCTTGGTGCATCTAACCACAGACGTTCAAGGTCATAGTAATGTCTTGTTTCTTCTAAAAATATATGGACAATTACATCCCCATAATCTAATAAAACCCAGTGAGCATATTTAAATCCTTCAATATGCAGTGGCTTAAATCCTTCTAAATCCATTTTTTCTTCAAGATACTCAGTTAGAGCCTTCACCTGTGTTGTGCTGTCAGCAGAGCAGATTACAAAGTAGTCTGTTATTATAGTAAGATCCTTTAATTCAATAATTTTAATGTCTACAGCTTTTTTGTCGTCAAGGAATTTTGCAATCTGTAAGGCTTTTTCTTTTGATGTATATGTCATTTTTTAATTATATCATAATTTTGTAATAAAAAATTAAGTATTGATAAAGAAACTATCGAGGCAGTTTCAGCTCTTAATATTCTTTTGCCGAGAGAAGCAGTTTTTATACCTCTTTCTTTAGCATTTAATATTTCTTTTTCAGAAAAGCCGCCTTCTGGTCCGATTAATAAAAAGATTGGTTTAGATATATCTAACTCTTTAATTAAAGATATTAAAGAGTTTTCCTCCTTCTCCCAAAAAAGTAATCCATTGTCAATTTTATTAATCAGATTTTCAAAGTTGGTTAAATCAGATATCTCGGGCACAAAATTTCTGCCTGACTGTTCTGATGCCTCTTTTGCTATTTTGCGCCATCTTTCAATTTTGTTTGTATTTTTTAAGATACATCTTTCACTTACAAAGGGAATTATTTTTTTTACACCAAGCTCAGTTGCCTTTTGAATGATCATATCCATTTTTTCACCCTTGAGTAATGCCTGACAAAGAATTAAAGAGAATGGATCTTCAATATCCTTTTTGTCTTCTTCTATAATTTCAAGTTTATTTTTATCTATAATTTTTGCTTTAAAACTTTTACCTTTTCCATCAATTACAATAATTGAATTTCCAATCTTAAATCTTAAAACATTAAAAATATAGTTTCTGTCTTCTTTGGAGATTTCAACGATTTTATTTGGAAAAATTTCAGTATAGGAAATAGTAAGCCTAATCTCTGTCATTTAGAGAATAATTTCTGTACCTACGCCTTTTTTTGTAAAGATTTCAAGAAGAAGACTGTGAGGAACTCTACCATCAATTATGTGGGCTTTTTTTACTCCTCCTGTTAATGCATTCAAACAGGCATAAACTTTTGGAATCATACCCCCAGTAATAATTTTTTCTTCAATAAACTTTAAAGATTCATCTATTTTTAAGGTAGGAATATGATTACCTGCGTTATCAGAAATACCTTTAACATCAGTAAGCAGTATTAATTTCTCAGCACCAATAGCAACAGCAATACTTGATGCAACTGTATCTGCATTTATATTGTAACTGTTTCCCTGTTTATCAAAGCCAATTGGAGCAATAACTGGGATAAATCCATCTTTGTGAAGACTTTCCAGAATATCTATTGAAACATGCTCAATTTCTCCTACATAACCAAGATCTACATTTTTTTCATTTATTTTTATATTTTTTTTACTTGTCTTTAAGAGATTTCCGTCTTTTCCTGTAAGTCCTATGGCTTTACCTCCATGGGCATTAATTAACTGGACAATTTCTTTGTTTATTACACCTCCAAGAACCATTTCTACTATTTCCATGGTTTCTTTATCAGTAACTCTATGCCCATGTATGAATTGAGGTTCTTTTCCAAGTCTTTTCATCAATTCACTTATTTTAGGACCGCCACCATGAACTACAATTGTTCTTATTCCTATGAAGTTCAATAAGACTATATCTTGGGCAAAACAATTTTTAAGTTCTGGTTCCTTTTGAGCAGCTCCACCATATTTAATTACAAAAGTTTTTCCGTAGAACTTTCTTATGTAAGGAAGGGCTTCAATAAGAGTATTTGCCTTTTCTAGTAATTCTTTTTCAGATTCACTCATTGTTTCACACGTCTAAGAAATTCTTCTAAATCAAACTCAGTACTTACTAAATCCTTAGCTTTCATAGCTTTGTTTTTTTCTCTAATTACAGCTTTACCCATTAATTTCTCCATTCTGTCTACAGCAGTAAAAGTATCTAATGCGGTAACAATGATAGGAATTCCCTTTGCTCTTGCTATGCCTGTAACAGTTTCACTTACATGCATACCGCCTGTAAGTATAAGGCACTTTGTAGATGTTTCCATGGCAACTAATTGAATGTCTGTTCTATGAATTCCAGTTATTACAGCCTTATTGGGTATCCGTAGAAAATAAGACAAAGCTGTTTCAGGATCCATAGCTCCAATTGAGAGATTTTCAACAAATTCATCTAATTTATCCTCACAACAAACAAGACCTCCATTGATTGCTTCCATAAGTCTTCTTACGGTTACTGCTTCGAGAATTTTATCTTTTTTAAATATTCCTAAGACCTTTATGCCTCTTCCTTCCATAAAGGGAACTACTTTTTCTTTGACATGATGGTACTGCTCTACAGGAACTTTATTTATCACAGCACCTATAAATCTTTCACCGCTTAAATCTTTTATGCCAAATATATCATCCATTGCAAATTCGCTATCCCAATGTTGAATTGCTATAACTTTTCCCTTTGTATCTTTGACAAGATTTATTGCATCAATCCCAAGACAGTATCCTTCAAAAATATTATTTGCTCCCACAATAATCAAAAAATCTTTGTTGTTTTGTTCTGAAATAGCTTCTTTAACTTTTTCTTTGATTCTTAAATCTTCACCATTAAGTAATCTGTATTGAGTTTCATAGGTAAATACAAAGGGAGAAATGATATTTAAAGGGTCTTCAAGCCCGAGCATTTCTTTTATAAAAAATGCCTCTTCATCATAAACCTCTTGTCCTTTTTTAAATGGTATTCTACCAAGAGGTCTCATATATCCCACATTGTAACCTTTTTCTTTTAAAGTCATTGCTAATCCTAAGGCAAATAAATTTTTCCCTGTAAATGCTCTGTTTGATATTATAAAAACGGGTATCATTTTTTCCTCCCTATACCCTAAATAATTATTCTTGCATCTAATCCTATACCACCATTATTCATAACGAGATAAGGATTAATATCAACTTCCTTTATTATTGGAAAGTCTTCAACTAATCTGGAAAGCCTTCTTAAACAATTTGCTATATCCTTTTTGTCATAGGGTTTTTCACCTCTTACTCCATCAAGAATCCTGCTTCCTTTAATTTCATTTATCATATCAAAAGCCTCTTCCTCTGTAATGGGGACAATTCTAAAAGAAACATCTTTCAATACTTCTACATAAATACCACCTAATCCAAACATAATCATATGACCAAAAGTTCTATCATAACTAACACCTAAAATAACTTCTTTACCTCCTGTAACCATTTCGTAAACCATAACTCCTTCAATAAAAGCATCTGGCATAAATCTTTTAACATTAGTAGTAATTTCAATAAAGGCATTATATACTGCCTTTTCATTGTTTAAGTTTAATTTAACACCTCCTACATCGGTTTTATGAAGTATGTGAGGAGATGAGATTTTCATGACCACCGGATATCCGATTCTTTCTGCTATTGCAACTGCTTCCATTGGTGTTTTTGCAAGAGCTCTTTCAGGGAAAGTAAAACCGTATAATGATAAAATTTCTAAAGCTTCTTCTCCTCCTATTTCTGAAATTCCGCTTTCTTGCATTTTTTTGATAATTTTTTCTACTTTTAAAATATTTTCTTGAGGTATTGGTAATGGGTGTTCTTCTGATATTTTTTTGTTTTTAAGTTCAACAAAGTTAATTAATTTACTATATGCATTTATGGCAACAGAAGGATCAGTAAAATTAGGTATTCTGTTTTCTTTAAGTTTTTTTATTGAATTTTTTATCCTCTGACCTCCAATAAAGGTAGTAAAAATCGGTTTATCTGTCTTATTTGATGTAGCAATAACAACATCAGCTACATTGTCAACATCTGTCATTGCTTGTGGAGTTAGTATAACGCATATTCCCTGTACTACTTCATCTTTTATAGCCTGTTCTAAAACTACCTTATATCTATCAGAAGTGGCATCTCCTATAACATCAACAGGATTATACAGAGAAGCACTTGAAGGAAGTTTTTCAGCTATTGTATCTATGGATGCTCTACTCATCGGATCTAATTTTATTCCAAGTTTATCTGCTGTATCTGCAGCAATAATTCCAGGACCACCTGCGTTTGTAATAATCAAAAGTCTTTTACCCTTAGGTTGTTTTTTAGAAATAAACATTTCTGCTGTATCAAAAAGTTCTTGAATCCCATTAACTCTTATTATTCCTGTTTTCCTGAAAGCCTCTGTAAAGGCTCTATCAGAACCTGCTAATGCTCCTGTATGAGACGAAGCTGCTCTTGCTCCTGCTTCAGTTGCACCTGATTTTATCAAAATAACAGGTTTTATTTTTGTAACTTCTTTGGCAATATTTAAAAATTTCTTTCCATCAACAATATCTTCAATATATCCTAAAATTACATCTGTATCAGAATCCTTTGCAAAGTATTCTAAAAAGTCAGTTTCATTAAGGTCAGCTTTGTTGCCAAAACTTACGAACTTAGAAAAACCAAAGTTATTCTCCAATGCCCAGTCTATTATTGCTACTCCTAATGCACCAGATTGAGAGAAAAAGGCTACTCTTCCTTCTGGTGGCATCTCAGCTGCAAAGGAAGCATTCATTTTTATTTTTGTATTCATTACACCAAGACAGTTTGGTCCAACCATTCTCATCCCCGAGTTTCTTACAATAGAAATAATTTCCCTTTCTCTGTCAACACCCTCTCCGCCAACTTCCTTAAATCCAGCGGTTATAACAACTACGCCTTTTACTCCAGCTTTACTACAATCCATTAATGCATCTGCAACAGCTTTAGCAGGGATAACTATTATAGCGAGGTCAATCTTATCTGGTACTACTGAAACAGAAGGATAACAGGGAAGAGATAAAATCTCATTCTTGCTCGGATTTATTGGATATATTTTACCTACAAAGCCTTGCAATAGATTTTTTAAGACAGCATGTCCTACTTTTTTTTCTTCTGCAGAGGCACCAATTACAGCTATTGAATTTGGATTAAAAATAGCATCAATCATAAATTTTTAAATTTTATCATGGGAATATATTAAAAGTAAACTAATATGAAGATATCATTAAGTAAGGCATACTTAATAAATTATCAATTTTTAGTGCCTAAAGGATGGATTTGCTTTGAATAAGAAAAAATTAGTGAGCTTTTTTATAATTGCCTCTAATTATAAAGTTCTACCTCAGTTTCGTTTTCATATTCTACATATTTTACATATATTATTTGAATGAAACTCCCTGATGATTTTTTCAGCTTCTTCTGGTGTTTTGCCCCTATTAATTAAAATTCTTTTAATATCAAGTTGCAATTTTATTAACTTCTTTTCAATCTCAGTGAATTCAAACTCATCATCTTGGGATACAAAGGTGCAAAGCCCCTTTGAGAGTTTCATCATAAACTGCTAAGCCTGCTCTTACCGTTATTTCATCTTTTGTGTGGGATAACTTGAAAGAAAGTATAGTTTGTTTTATCATATCGATGAGCCTTTTTTTATTTATTTAATCTATTGGGGGATATTTTATATCACCCTTAAAATTAAAATCCTATAAAAAGGAGGCTCACTTTTTTATATGCCTATCGGCAATTTCAGGATAAACCTAAAATTGCCGATAGAAATTTCAGGGTAATAGTTGATTATGGATAATGATTTAGATTAATATATCTTGGTAAGAAATTTTTTTGGAGGTTTAGGATTAAACTTAAGAAAGAAGATAAAGTAATAGAAATTAGTTCTGATGACTTGAAAAAATTTTTGATAGATAATCAGGCATTAGCTATAAAAGTTAATGGGGATCTTAAAGATTTATCAGTAATATATTCATTAAATTCTAATGATGAAATTGAGATAATTCATATTAACTCTAAAGAAGGTCTTGAAATCCTCAGGCATAGTACTGCCCACATAATGGCTCATGCTGTGAAAGAATTATTCCCAGAGGTAAAAGTTACAATTGGTCCAGCAATTGAAGAAGGTTTTTACTACGATTTTGATAAAGAAACACCTTTTACAGAGGAAGATCTTCAAAAAATAGAAAAGAAAATGCAGGAAATCATAAAATCAAGAAAACCATTTATAAGAAGGGAAATCTCAAAGGATGAGGCGGTTAAACTTTTTGAATCTCTTGGTGAAACATATAAAATAGAAATTTTAAAAGAAATAGAGGATGACAAAGTTTCTATATATGAAGAGGGTGGTTTTATTGATCTTTGTAGAGGACCTCATATACCTCATACAGGTATGGTTAAAGCTTTTAAGCTTTTAAGCATTGCTGGTGCCTATTGGCGTGGTGATGAAAGAAATAAGATGTTACAGAGAATTTACGGTACTGCTTTCCCAACAAAACAAGAACTCGATGAATACTTAAAATTTCTCGAAGAAGTTAAAAAAAGAGATCACAGAAGACTTGGTAAGCAACTTAGGCTTTTTGATATAAGTGAAGAAGTAGGACCTGGACTTATTATTTGGTTACCAAATGGAGCAATGGTTAGAAAGATAATAGAAGACTTTTGGAAAGATGAACATCTAAAGGCAGGATATCAACTGCTTTATACGCCACATATTGCAAAACTTGATCTTTGGAGTAAAAGTGGACATCTTGATTTCTACAGAGAAAACATGTTTTCGCCTATGCAAATTGATGAAGTTGCATATCAACTTAAACCAATGAATTGTCCTTTTCATATTCAGGTATATAAGTCTGAACTTCGCAGTTACAGAGATCTTCCATTAAGATTTGCTGAACTCGGAACAGTTTACAGATATGAAAGATCAGGAGTATTACACGGACTTTTACGGGTTAGAGGATTTACTCAGGATGATGCTCATATATTCTGTACAGAAGAACAACTTGAGGAAGAGATTCAGAAGGTTCTTGATTTCACAGTATTTATTTTATCAACCTTTGGCTTTGACAACTACGAAATATATATTTCAACAAGACCTGAAAAATATGTAGGAACTCTTGAAAACTGGGAAAAAGCAACCTTTGCTTTGCAACAGGCTTTAAAAATGAGAAATCTACCCTATCAGATTGATCCTGGAGAAGGAGTTTTCTATGGGCCGAAAATTGATATAAAAATAAAGGATGTATTAAACAGAGCATGGCAGTGTAGCACAATTCAGGTTGATTTTAACATTCCAGAGAGATTTGATATAATTTATCGAGGGAAAGATGGACATGAACACAGACCTATAATGATACATAGGGCATTAATGGGATCACTGGAGAGATTTATTGGAGTATTAATTGAGCATTATGCAGGAGCTTTTCCCACCTGGCTCGCACCTGTTCAAGTTGAAGTAATGTCTATATCAGAAAAACATGTAGGTTATGCAAGAAAAATTTATGATATTCTTATAGAGAGAGGAATTAGGGCAAAATTGAATATAGAGAATGAAAAAATAGGATATAAAATACGACAGGCAACCATTGAAAAAATACCTTATATGCTTATATTGGGTGATAAAGAAGCTGAAAAAAATAAGATTACTGTTAGAAGAAGAAATGGTGAAAATTTTGAACTTATAGACACTGAAAAGTTTATTGACTTTATAACCAAAGAAATAAAAACAAAAAAACAAATTTTGGAGGTGGTACAATAGCAACAAAAGACATTAGAGTAAATGAAGCCATTAAGGCAAAGGAAGTAAGATTAGTTGATGAAAATGGAAAACAACTTGGTGTATTAAGTATTAAAGAAGCAATAGCAATAGCAAGAGAAAGAGGTTATGACCTTGTAGAAGTTGCTCCTAATGCAAATCCCCCTGTATGTAGAATAATGGATTATGGAAAATACAAGTATCAACTTGAGAAAAAAACTTCTTCTAAAAAGACAGCCACAGTAAAAGAGATAAAAATAAGACCACAAATTTCAGACCATGACCTTCAACTAAAAGTAAAGCATATTAAAAGATTTTTAGAGGATGGAGATAAAACAAGGGTTACTTTATTTTTCAGAGGACGAGAGATTGTTCATCCTGAGCTTGGTATGAAAGTTTTTGATAAAATTAAAGCTCTTCTTGCAGGTTTTTCTCATAAAATTGAGCAAGAACCTCGTCTTGAAGGAAATAATATGAGCATGATTATAGCTCCTGGAAAAGATTGATAATTTCATCAGAATTTTATTAAAATATTTGTCTAAACTTAGGTAGGAGGATACTGTTTATGCCAAAACTAAAAACCCACAAAGGAGCAGCTAAAAGATTTAAAGTTACTGGCACTGGTAAAATTATACGTAGAAGAGCAAATAAAAGTCATTTGCTCACAGGTAAACCTTCAAAGAGGACAAGAAAATTAAGACAGTCTGCCGTAGTTCATGAAACTCAGTATAAGTCAATAAAAGCAATGATTCCTTATAAATTTTAATCGGGAGGTTAAAAATTGGGAGCTTATACAACCTATCATCCTCATAAGCTTAAAAAGAAAAGAACACACGGTTTTCTCAAAAGAATGAGCACACCAGGTGGAAGAAGAGTTATAAAAAGAAGAAGAGCAAAGGGTAGATGGAGATTAACTCCTTAATATCTAAATTTTTTTTAATTTTAATAAAAATTTACAGGAGGTTTATATCACCGATTATGCCTCCTTCTTGTAGATTTTATCCGACCTGTTCAGAGTATGCTGACCAGGCAATTAAAAAATATGGAGCAAAGGGGATCTTACTTACTATTAAAAGAATACTTAAATGTCATCCCTTTCATCCTGGCGGATATGACCCATTAAGGTGAGAATATGGAAAATACAGGATTAAGAGCATTTTTAGCAGTCCTTTTAAGTATGGCTATTTTATTTGGGAGCCAGTATTTATATACAAAATATTATCAACCACAGACACAACCCGTTCAACAGACCGAAGAGACAAAAAAGGAGGAAAAACTATCTCCATCACCAATCCTTCAAATTCCATCTGCTAAGAAGGAAGAAGCAAAACCAGTAGTTAAAGATACGAAATATAAAGAAGTAACTGTAGAAAATGAAGTTTTTAAAGTCGTGCTTTCAAATGAAGGAGCAACTATAAAATCCGTTGAACTTAAAAAATATAAAGATTCAAAGGGAAATCCAATTCATTTATCTTCTGGTCAAATCCCAGCAATTTCAATTATTAAGGATGGCAAATTTGATTACACAAAAATTATTTTTAATGTTGATGATTCAAAGGCATCCTTTAAAGATTCAAAGGAAGCCATTGTAGTATTTAACTACAGTGATGAAAATGTTTCAATTAAAAGGATTTTCTCTTTTAATAAAACCGATTATTTAATAGATGTGAAAGAAGAAATAAGTGGTATAGGTATTTACTATGTAACCCTCGGTTTGAATTTTGGAATTTTTGACAAGGAGAATGCACCACATTGGGGTCCTGTAATATTGAAAGAAGCTGATCGAATAGAGCTTAATCCATCAAAAATAAAGGAGCCTGTATCATACATGGGTGATGTAAAATGGATTGCTCAGGAAGACAAATACTTTTTCTCTGCAATTGTTCCTGTTAGCAAAGCAAATCAATTTTTTGTATTGCCCTATAATGGAGATGCCCTTACTGCAGTGGAATTTCAGGATGGAATAAATCATTACAAAGTTTTTGCATCCCCTAAGGACTATGATTATCTTAAAAAGTTTAATTTGGGACTTGAACATATAGTTGACTTTGGATTTTTCTCAATTATAGCCCTCCCACTTTTTTGGTTTTTAAAGCTTCTACACAGTTTTGTTGGTAATTATGGTGTTGCCATAATAATTCTTACCATAATTGTAAGAATTCCCTTTATTCCTATAGTTAATCGTGGGCAGAAGTCAATGCAGAAACTAAGCGAACTTCAACCAAAGTTATTAAAATTAAAAGAACAGTATAAAAATGATCCTCAAAGACTTCAAAAGGAGATGATGGAACTTTATAGAAAATACAAAATCAATCCAATGAGTGGATGCCTCCCAATATTGCTTCAAATTCCTGTATTTTTTGCTCTCTATCAAATTCTTACATTAGCAATAGAACTAAGACAGGCTCCTTTTATGTTATGGATACAAGATCTTTCAGCAAAGGATCCTTACTATATTCTCCCAATTTTAATGGGTGCTACAATGTTGATTCAACAAAAAATGACTCCTTCTACAGCAGATCCAACTCAACAGAAAATAATGCTTATTTTGCCAGTAGTTTTCACATTTTTGTTTCTTACTTTCCCTTCAGGACTTGTTCTTTACTGGCTTATAAATAATATATTTGGTATAGCTCAACAGTTCTACATAAATCAGAAAATTAAAAAGGCTAAGTGATTTTTTCAGAGTTTGACACAATTGCTGCCATAAGTACTCCTTTAGGAGAAGGCGGAATAGGAATAATCCGTTTAAGTGGAAAAGAAGCAATTTCGATTGTAAATAAAATTTTTAAATCTCCTAAAGGAGTGAATCTCTCAGATGTAAAAACTCACACTATTCATTATGGCTTTATAGTTGATCCTTTAACCAGACAGAGAATTGATGAGGTTTTAGTTACTGTTATGCGTGCACCAAATACATATACAAGAGAGGATGTTGTTGAGATTAACTGTCATGGAGGATATTTAACCTTAAAAAGAATTCTCGAACTTGTTTTATCTCAAGGTGCCCGTCTTGCTGAACCCGGTGAGTTTACAAAAAGAGCATTTTTAAGAGGTCGAATTGATTTAAGTCAGGCTGAATCAGTAATTGACCTTATCAGGGCTAAAACTGACCAGGCTCAAAAGATTGCTTTAGAGCATTTAAGTGGTAGACTGTCTGAAAAAATTAATGAATTGAGAGACTCACTTATGAGAGTTTGTGCCCATGTGGAAGCATATATTGATTTTCCTGAAGAGGATATAGATGGTCTCACAGAAGAAGAGATAACACAACAAATAAATTGCTTAAAAGAGGAGATAAAAAAACTCATTGAAGGATATGAAGAAGGAAAAATTTATAGGGAAGGACTTACAACTGCTATTGTAGGCAAGCCTAATGTTGGCAAATCCTCTCTTTTAAATGCTTTGTTAATGAAAGACAGAGCAATAGTAACAGAAATTCCAGGAACTACAAGGGATATTATTGAAGAATATGTAAATATTAAAGGAATACCTCTTAAAATTGTTGATACTGCCGGTATTCGTGAAGCCCATGACTTGGTAGAAGCAGAAGGAATAAAAAGAAGCTTGAAGGCAGTGGAATCAGCTGAACTTGTCCTTTTAGTCATTGACAGTAGCCGAAGTATTGACAGGCTTGATGAAGAGATAATAAACAAGGTAATTCATAAAAAGGTTATTGTTGTAATAAACAAAAAAGATATAAAAAGCACAGAATTTCATTTGCCTGAATCTTTAAAAGATAAACCAGCAGTTGAAATTTCAGCTTTAAATGCAGAAGGCATAGAAGATTTAAAGGAGCTTATTTTCAATACAACAATTTCTGGTAAATATGAGAAGGAAGGTATAGTAGTTACAAAGTTAAGACATAAACTTTCTCTTGAAAAAGCCTTTGAATCATTAAATAATGCCTATGAAAGTTTCAAAAAAAGAGAGCCCCTTGAGATTACTGCTATGTTTCTCAGAGAGGCTCTAAATTTCCTTGGTCAGATTGTTGGTGTTGTAACCACTGAAGAGATATTAAATTTAATCTTCAGTGAATTTTGTATTGGTAAATAGTTATTTTGCCTGCTGGGGTAGTTGTCCAGTCTTACCTCCAATTAAAGCCTGATTGAGCATTTCCTGTAAAGCCTTTTCATTAACTTCGACTTTATGTTTCTTTTTAAGTTCATCAATATAACTATTGAACCAGTCCTGCTGTTTTTTGGCTTTTAGTTGTTCCATTAGTTGAGTTTTTATTTGCTCAAAATCAACTGGGGTTCCTTTGACATCAGTAACTTTAAATATATAGAGGTCTCCTTTTAAATTCATAGGCATGCTTACTTGACCTTTTTTAAGACTGAATGCAACATTTTCAATTTGTGGAGCAAGTTGTCCCTTTTTGAAAAATCCCATATCTCCACCAGAGGCTTTTGTTTTTTCATCTTTGGAAAGTTCCTTTGCAATCTTGGCAAAATCTTCTCCTTTGTCAACTCTTTCATAGACTTTTTTAGCTTCTTCTTCATTTTTTACAACAATCTGGCTTAATCTAACCTCTGTTGGATTTATAAATTGTTCTTTATTCTTATCATAATAATCTTTTGCTTCCTTTTCTGTTACCTGTTGAATATTTTTTAGTTCCTGTTCAATCAACATGTTAATGAGGGTAATTTTCTTAAATTCTTCAAGTCTTCTTTTAAATTCCTCTGATTTGGCTAAATCTTTTTTCTTAGCTTCTTCATATAAAACTTCCCTTTTAATTAGTTCATCTTTTAGTCGATTAACACCCTCTGGAGTTGCAAGAAATACCTTTGTTTGAGGCGGAAGGCTTTTTATATCCTCCTCAAGGTCTTTTTTAGTAAGTTTTGATGAACCAGCTTTTACAATAACTTCATCCTTTTGTTGACTGCAGGAAAAGATAAATAAAACAACTATAAAAAATGCAAGAAATTTAAGAAACTTCATTAGTTTACTCCTTTCTGATAATTTTTCCTTTAATTTAACATTAAAATTTACATTTAAGCAAATAAATATTTTGCCCTTTGACTTTATCCATCTCTTCCTTCACCCAAGATAATTATTAACCCTAATCTATTGATAAAAAACTTCAACAAGGGTACCGATTAGAAATATTAAAAAAAACAGAAGTCCTAATAAAGCAGTCAATTTCCAGCCAATGTATCTTTCAATCCATGGAATGAATATAAGAAATCCAACAATAAACAAAGGAATGACAATTCCTCCAATAAAAACCATATCAGTTGAGAAAAATCTCAATAACCAAAAAATCCATAGATAATACCATTCCGGTCTTGGCTGATAGGCTGAAGTAAAATCTATTTCTCTGCCAATCACAGGAGGAAATAAAAAAGCAAGCAAAAGGATTATCTCAAATGTAACAATTGCAAAAAATAAAATTTCAATTAAGTAATCAGGATAAAACTTTTTTTTCATAATGGTTTTGATATACCAAGTTTTTTTATCATATGAAAATGTGCCCATAAAAGAATTGCTAAGATTAATGGAAACCAAAGTACATGGAAACTATAAAATCTGGCAAGAGTTACACCAGTTACCTCATATCCGCCCCTAATAATTAATAACAAACTTTCACCAATAAAAGGAATAGACCCAATAATATTTGTTCCTACTACAGTTGCCCAATAGGCTTTTTGATCCCATGGAAGAAGATATCCTGTAAAACCCTCTAACATAACAATAAAAAATATAATAACTCCAACAATCCAATTTAACTCTCTTGGAGGTCTGTAACTTTTTGTGATGAAAACCCTTATGGAGTGAATAATAATGCTTATGATTAAAACATTGGCAGACCATTTGTGAATTCCTCTTATTAATTTACCCAGATATACTTCTTCATGAATTCTTTGAATGCTCAAATAGGCTTCTTTTTCGGAAGGTACATAATGAAGGGATAGAAAAAGTCCGGATATTAAACATAATAAAAAGGCTGTAAAGGCAATTCCGCCAAAACAGTAAAAATAGTTAATTCCTTCTGGAATCTCTCTTTCAAAAATTCCTCTGTGAGCTGATTTTAATCTGAATCTATCAAGAAACCAATCAATGAAATTCATATTTTTATTCCAATAAAAATCCTGTTATTTTCTATTTTAACTGGAAATCTTATAAGATTTTCCTTTGGCGGACCTTCAATTACCTTTCCTTCAATATTGTATCTGCCTGCATGACAGGGGCATATGAACTCATTTATGTTTATATCAAAATTTACAAAACATCCAAGATGGGTGCATACAGGCGATAGAGCAAATATTGAATTGTTATATTTTACAAGAAATATTTTTATAGTCCTTTCCTCATCAATGGCTATATCAACTTTTTTAACTCCTTCTTTTGGAATTTTGTCATTGGAGATTTCAAAAAAATTGTAGGGCTTGTTTTTCGGTTTTTTAGGCTTTAAAAAAATTAAAATTGAGAGAACAAAAACAAAACTTGCTATAATAAAAAATAATTTTATAACTTTTTTTAAAAAAAGCCTTCTTCTTGAGTTATGTAACTGATTATCTTTAAAATCAATATTTTTCATACCCCCATATCCTATTGTGAAAATATATTGACAAAAAAAATTTTTTTAGATACCATTTATATATAGTATAACAAAAGCAAGGGGGTGAGGGTATGAGTATTACCCGACGAGATTTTTTAAAAATTGCAGCAGTAACTGGTGGCGTTGCAGTTGCTGGAACACCAGTAGTAAAGTCAGTTTTAGCCCTTGGTAAAAAACCTGTTTCATTACCCCAATATGTTCCTACAACCTGTGAGATGTGTTTCTGGCGATGTGGTGTAATTGCAAAGGTTGTTGATGGAAAGGTTGTAAAGCTTGATGGGAATCCTATTCATCCAAACTCTCGTGGAAAATTATGTGCAAGAGGGCATGGAGGAATTGGGCTTCTTTATGATCCTGATAGATTAAAAACGCCTCTTATTAATACTGGTAGTCGAGGAGAAGGAAAGTTTAAGAAGGTTTCATGGGATGAAGCTTTGGGTTATGTGGCAGATAAAATGGAAAAAATTAAAGAAAAATACGGTGCAGAATCAATAGCTCTTCTTACACATGGAACAATTTCAACCTATTTTATCCATCTTCTTCAAGCCTTTGGCTCACCAAATTTTGCATTTCCTTCCTTTGCATTATGTAGAGGTGCTCGTGATACTGCCTTTGAAATAACTTTTGGTGAAGCAGTTGGTAATCCAGAAAGAGTTGATATTCAGAATAGTAAAGTAATTGTTCTTATAGGTAGTCATCTTGGGGAGAATGCCCATAATTCTCAGTGTCAGGAGTTTGCAGAGGCAGTAGGTAAGGGAGCTATTGTAATTGTTGTTGACCCAAGATTTTCAACAGCTGCAGGAAAAGCAAAATATTGGCTGCCTATAAAACCAGCCACTGACCTTGCACTTTTGCTTTCATGGATTAATGTAATAATAAATGAAGGACTTTATGATAAAGAATATGTTGCAAAATATACTGTTGGATTTAATGAAGTTGCAAGTGCAGTAAAGGAATATACTCCAGAATGGGCTGAAAAAGAAACAGATATCCCAGCAAGTTTAATTATTGAGACAGCTCGCTTAATGGGGAAAAATAAACCCAGTGTTTTAATCCATCCAGGAAGACATACCGCATGGTATTCAGATAATGTACAACGTCAGCGTGCTGTTGCCATACTTACAGCCCTTTTAGGTGCCTATGGAAGACCAGGTGGAATTTATCTTAATCCAAAGAAAAAGCTTGAACCTGTATTTCTTTCAGATAAAGATTATCCTGACCACCAAAAACCAGAGATCCATAAGGGTAATTATCCCTTTGCAGGTGAAGAAGGTTTAACTCATGCAATTGTTAAAACTACATTAACAGAGCAACCCTATCCTATAAAGGGCTGGTTTACCACAGGAATAAACATAATTAAGGCAATGCCTAATCAGAGAGATACTTTAAAGGCTATTCAAAAACTTGAGCTACTTGTTGCAGTGGATATGATGCCCTATGATGGTGTAATACTTGCCGATGTGGTACTTCCAGAATGCACCTATCTTGAGCGCCACGATGATTTATTTACAGTGAAAGAGAGAGCCTTTGGAATATCAATC
The DNA here is from genome assembly GCF_001707915.1 of Thermodesulfovibrio sp. N1. GTDB lineage: Bacteria > Nitrospirota > Thermodesulfovibrionia > Thermodesulfovibrionales > Thermodesulfovibrionaceae > Thermodesulfovibrio. The sequence goes on from NZ_MAVV01000008.1 coordinate 16,025, forward strand.
CGTCAGCCTGTTGTCCAGCCAATGTATGATACAAAACCAGGATGGTGGATAGCAAAGGAACTTGGTAAAAGACTCGGACTTGAAGATCACTTTCCATGGAATACTTTTGAAGATTTCTTAAAAATGAAGTGTGAAACATGGGGAATAGATTACAGCGAGCTTACAAAAAAGGGTTATATTAGTTTTCCAGAAAGTGAAAAACCTTACATATCAGCTGATAATGAGCCAAAATTTAAAACACCTTCAGGAAAAATTGAGCTTTACAGTAAAGAACTTAAAGATAAAGGATTTGATCCTGTTCCAAAATACACAAGACATGAACAACCTCCTGAAGGGTGGTTTAGACTTATCTATGGTAGATCTCCAGTGCATACATTTTCGAGGACAACCAATAATCCTTCTTTGTGGGAATTGATGGAAGAAAATACAGCATGGGTCAATGCAAAGGTTGCGAAAAGAAAGGGGCTTAAAAATGGTGAATATATTGTACTTATAAATCAGGATGGAGTTAAATCAAATAAAGTAAGAATAAAAATAACAGAGAGAATTAGACCAGACTGCATATATCTTGTCCATGGTTTTTCATCAACTTCAAAACTTTTAAGAAAAGCTTATTTAAGAGGTGCCGATGACCAGCAACTTATAACAAGATATGACATTGACCCAATTGCAGGAACTGTTGGAATGAGAGTTAATTTTGTAAAGATTGCCAAGGAGGTCTGATATGCCAAGATATGTTATGGTCATAGATGTTGAAAGATGTATTGGATGTATGGCATGCGTTATTGCTTGTAAAAAAGAGAATGGAGTTGCTGATGGATATTTTAGAACAAGAGTTGTTGAAGAAGTAAGAGGTGAATTTCCATATTTGAGAATGGAACAAAGGTCAGAGCTTTGTAATCACTGTGAAATAGCACCCTGTATTGATGCCTGTCCAACAAGAGCTTCTCATAGAGCAAAAGATGGAACAGTTCAGATTGAAAAGAAAAAATGCATTGGGTGTAAAGCCTGTATTTTAGCCTGCCCCTATGATGCAAGGTATTCTACACCAGAAGGTGTTGCTGATAAATGTAGCTTTTGTGAACACAGACTCAAAGAAGGCAAAAGTCCTGCTTGTGTTGAAACATGTCTTGGACATTCAAGGATATTTGGTGATTTAGATGATCCAAACAGTGAAGTATCACAGCTTATTAAAAAATACGATGCTTCAGTGAGACTTGAATTCGCGGGAACCCGTCCAAGAGTCTTTTACATTAACAAAAAATTTGCAGGAGGTCTATAATGATAGAGCTTAGTATTACAGGAACAAATGCTATTACCTTTCCCCATCTTGAAGTTTGGGATTGGAGAATTGTAATTTACTTATTCTTAGGAGGTCTTTCAGCTGGAATGCTTGTCATGTGTTCAATTGCAAATTTGAGGATTCCTAAACAACCTGTTGAAGAGCTTGCTCAATGTGTTAGAGCGCCCTTTATTGCCTTTATAATACTTTCTGTGGGTGCCCAATTTATAATCCTTGATCTCGGTGCACCTTTCAACCTTTACTGGGGTTATTTAACTTTTCAGCCTCTTTCTCTTATGTCTTGGGGTACCTGGGGAGTCCCTGCTGTTTTATTTGCAAATGCACTTTACATTTTAGCAGTTATTCCTAATGAGCAGAGACATCGTCTAAGATTTCCATTTCTTATAAAAATTTCTGAGAAACTTGTACCTAAAATGAGACCAATTGCAAAGTTAAATTTCGCTATGGGAATATTTCTTGGAATATACACTGGTGTTCTACTTAGTTCCTTTGCAGCAATCCCTCTTTGGAACAATGCTACACTGTCAATTTTATTTCTTGTTTCAGCTCTTTCTTCAGGTGCTGCAATGATTGTTATTATTGCTAAAAAAGCAGAGATTAAATTTCTCTTTACAAAAATTGATATATGGTTAATTGTTGCAGAACTTGTTGTGATAGCTTTGTTTTTCTATGGATTATATACATCGACTGCTCCATATAAAAGGGCAATTGAACCCTTTTTCTCACTAACAAGTGAACATTTCATATTTACTATTGCCCTTATTTCTATATTTCTTTTGCTTCCTTTAGCGTTAAGAATTAAACTTGGAGAATTAAAAGAGTTTGAAGATGGTTTTCATGGTGAATTTACCCGTGCTCAAATTTTTAGAATGAATTTTGCAGCTATATTAGTACTTACAGGAACATTGATTTTAAGAGCAGCAATAGTTTATGCTGGGCAGTTAACAAAACTTTCATTTTATTGATATAATCTAACCAAATCCTAAAAAGAAAGGAGGTGAAAGGGAATGAAAAAAATATTAGCAATAGTAGTAATGTTAACCTTTGTATTTGGTTTTGTTGTCTCTTCCTATGCAGCCAATATTAGCGGAACCATAACCAATATTGACGGAAACAAGATAACCGTTAAGAAAGCAGATGGAAAAGAAGTTACTGTTGAACTTAAAGTTGGTGACAAAATAACAATCAAGCAGGAAGTACCAAAGGAAAAGGCTAAAGAAGGGACAGCACCAAAGAAAAAGAAAGCAGTAGAAGGCTGTTAAAAAATTTTTATAGGGAGGGGGGGTGTATTTATCCCCCCTATAGGATATGCAGATAATGTTATATTTCAACATTCAAAAGTCCTTCAGTATAGAAGTCCTTTCAAGAAAAATCAGAGAAGTTCTTGAAGGAAAATAATAGAATCAATCTTTCATCAACTAAAATTTTCAAACATAAATTGACAGATTTTAAAAATTTTGATATGCTTACCTAAATGAAGAAGTTATTTATTTCGTTTTTGATTATAATTGTTTTTAGTTCACCTGCGTTTTCATTTGACAGAAAGGGATTTTCACCAACAGCTCCCTTTGCAGTTTTTTCAACCTTTTCTGCAGAATCTCCGAACAGAAATCAGGTTGCCATTGACCTTAATTTTGATTTTACAAGAGAGCCAGCTATAAAAAGATTGAATCTAAATCTTTCTTATGGATTAACAGATAGAGTTGAAATTATCACCAATCTTCCCTATAACATTTCTTATAAAAATTCCTTCAATGACAATGGAGCAGAAGACCTAAATTTTGGATTTAAACATAGATTTATTGATGAAACAACTTTTTTGCCAGCCTTTGCTTATATGCTTTATTTATCAGGTGATATCGGGCATGAAGATTTTTCAACAGGCGGTGGATTAGGTGCAGGTTTTGTTATAACCAAAAAGATAGGTCCTGTTAAAGCCCATGGAAACATAATTTATTTCAATCCCGAGAAAGAAGGATTAAATGAATCATGGAATATTAATCTTGGTTCAGAGTTGAAGATAAGTTACAATTCAAAGATTTTATTTGAAATAATTGGCAGAAAAGCTATTAATAAAAATAAAATAGACCTCCTTGAATGGCGGCTTGGTTATAGAGTCAGGGTAACAGATTTTTCATATACTTCTGTAGGTATTGGTTTTGATATAAAAAACAGAACTCCAGATGTTAGATTACTTTTTGGTGTAACTGTTCTTTTCCCCCAAGAAAAGAAAAAGTTAAAGAAAATTGTAGATGATGTTCATTAATGTTATAATAAATTCATGTTTGATTTAGGAATTCAGGAGTTAATTGTTATATTCATAGTGGCATTATTAGTTTTTGGTCCTAAGAGACTTCCAGAACTTGGCTATTCATTAGGAAAAGCACTTAATGAAGTTAAAAAGGCTTTTCAGTCTGCAAAAACAGAAATGGAAAAGGAAATCGAAGAGGTTAAAGAAACCGTTGAAGAAGCAAAAAAAGATATAAAAGATCCTCTACAATTAAAAGATGAACTTTTCAAAGATATGCCAAACCTTTCTGATTTAAGAATTGATAAACATATTGAAAACATTGCCAAAAGAGAGATTGAAAAGAAGGAGTAAGAATGGATGGAAGAACAAAAGATGTCTTTAATAGAACATCTTTCAGAGTTAAGGAAAAGAATTGTTGTATGCCTTGTTGCTCTGTTAATTGCCTTTTTGATTACCTTTAGTTTTTCTGAATATATATTTAAGCTTTTACTTTTTCCTCTTAATTATTCCCCTCAACTTTCATTGAAGGAAGGATTAGTTTTTGTTCCTGATCAGAAGCTTCAAAATACAAAGCTTGTATTTTTGGGACCTGCAGAAGCTTTTTGGATGAATATGAAGATAGCCCTTGTAAGTGGTTTTATTCTTATAATTCCTATAGTTTTTTATCAGCTTTGGAAGTTTATTTCCCCAGGGCTTTATCAACATGAAAAAAAATATATTATTCCCTTTGTTTTAAGTGCCTCGGGTCTTTTTCTTGTTGGAGTAACCTTTTGTTATTTAATAGTGCTTCCATTTGCAATGAGTTTTCTCCTTAATTATAAGGTAGGAGATTTTCTCATGCCCATGCTTTCTGTGGGACTTTATATAGATTTTCTCTTAAAGTTTTTACTTGCCTTCGGTTTTGTATTTGAACTACCTATTCTTATTGTTATTACTACCAGAATGGGTTTGATAACTCCACAGACACTGAAAAAATACAGAAAGCTTGCAGTGATTCTTGCTTTTGTTGTTGCTGCAATTATTACTCCCACTCCCGACGCTTTCAATCAAACATTGATGGCTGTTCCAATGATTATTTTATATGAATTTGGTATCTGGGTTTCAATTATATTAAATAAAAAGAAGGGGCAAGATAATGGAGGGCAGAACTAAGTCTTTACAGGCAATTGCCTCTGATATTGCTGAAGGATTTGTTATAGTAAATCCAATTTTTTTAAAAAAATTTAAAGAAAGAGAGCTTAAAGAACTTCAGGAAGCATTAATAAAAAAGGAAAGACAAATTCGAGCAGAACCGTTTCCCTTCAACGATGCCTTTCAAATCAGACAGAGAAATATGAAACTTCAGCGAATTGCTCAAGCTATGGTGGTATTAAAAAATTTCCTTGAAGGTAGAATATGAAAATAGCTCTCATTGGTTTTTCTAACTCTGGCAAAACAACTCTTTTTAATGCAATTACCCATCAAAAAATTGATACATCACCTTCAATAACTCCTCCTGATGTAATTCACAAAGGTATAATACAGGTCGAAGATTCAAGATTAAAAAATATTAGCGAACTTGTTAAACCAAAGAAGACAACCTTTGCAACAGTTGAATGCATTGATACTGCTGGACTTTTAAAAAACAATCCAGTTCATAATTCAAAGATAATAAAAAATATAACAGAAGCAGATGCTTTAATATATGTTTTAAGGGGATTTGAGGATTTATCTATTCCCTATCAGTTTGATTCAATAGATCCTTTAAGAGATTTTTCAGAACTTGAGTATGAATTTTTAATCATTGATTTAGATTTGGTCACTAAACGAATTGAAAGAATGGACGAACAAAAAAAGAAAGGACAAAAAATAAATGAAAGAGAAAGGGAGGTTTTAATTTTTTTGCAAGAACATCTTGAAAATGGAAAACCTTTAAGAACAGCCCAAATATCAGATGAACAATTTATTGAAATAAGACATCTGAATTTTTTAACTTTGAAACCTCTTTTAGCAGTAACAAATGTAGATGAGAAAACCTTCAATTCCGGTAAATACAAAGACTTAGATTTTATAACGATTTGTGGAAGCCTTGAAAGCGAAATTTCTCAACTTCCATATGATGAAGTATATAATTTTCTGGATGCTATGGGAGTAGATGAACCAGTTAGTAAAAAAATTATAAAAAAAGTCTATGAAATTTTAAATTACATAACATTCTTTACAATAATTTCTCAAGAAGTAAGAGCCTGGAGTATTCACAAAGGAACAAAGGCTGTAGAAGCCGCAGGTAAAATTCATTCAGACATTCAAAGGGGATTTATCAAAGCAGAAGTAATATCTTATGAAGATTTTCTATCAGTACAGGGAGACCTTGGTTTAGCTAAACAAAAAGGAATTTTACGATTAGAAGGAAAGGAATACGAAGTAAAGGATGGTGATATAATAACATTCAGATTTAAAGTTTAATCTTTAAAAAGGAGGGGGAATATGGGGTTTTTACAGGAACTTGACAAAAAAGTTAAGTTACGCTGGAAAATGGTTATTCCACTTGCATTTGCAATTGCCTTTGGAGTAATTGCAACAGTAATTGTAACAGGATATGGAGCTTATAAGATTGCTTTTGATTCAGCAGTTCATTTTGGAGCAAAAGAAGTTCCAGAGACAATAATGAAAGAAGTAAGAAATATGCAGATTGCTTTTGCTGTTTTGGGATTTTTAGGGATTATATCAGCTTCTTTGATAGTTTACATAACTTATATGATTACTCATAAACCCATTAATCTTCTTGCTCAGACATTGCAAAAAATTTCAGAGGGAGATTTAACTGTAAGTGTAGGATTTAAGGATAGAGTAGATATTGTAGGAAGGCTTGCAAACAGTATTGATAGAGTCTTACAATCTTTTATAAATCTTACAGACCGCTCTTTGGAATACTCTCAAAAACTTGCTTCAACCGTTGACAAATGTAACAAAGTTATTGATGATACAATTGAAGATGCCAAGAAACAATCTCAACAGGCAAATCAGATCGCAACTGCAGCAGAGGAGATGACTCAGACAATTACAGATATAGCAAATAATGCAGCTAAGGCATCAGAAACTGCAACAGAGGCAATGGAAATAGCTAAAAAAGGGCAGTCCTCAGCAGAGCAAGCAGTAAAGAAAGTAAATATTGTCTACCAGACAACTAATGAACTTGGTAGCATGATTGATAATCTCAATAAAAGAGCTACTGAAATTGGAGAAATCGTAACTGTTATAAAAGACATAGCGGACCAAACTAATCTCCTTGCCTTAAATGCAGCAATTGAAGCAGCTCGTGCAGGCGAGCAAGGCAGAGGCTTTGCAGTTGTAGCAGATGAAGTAAGAAAACTTGCAGAAAGAACGATTAAAGCAACAGAGGAGATTGCAAATAAGATAGGTCTAATTCAAAAGGAGACATTACAGACAGCCCAATCAATGAATAAAGAACTTACAGAAGTAAAAGAGGTAACCGATGCAGTAAATAGTATCGGAAAGGCATTAGGTGAGATTGTGTCGGCTGTTATAAAAGTTAAAGATCAGATAACACAAATAGCAACAGCAGTGGAAGAGCAGTCTGCGGCAAGTGAAGAAGTGACAAGAAACATTGAAGAAAGTGCAAAAATTGCATCAGAAATAGAAAAACTCGCATGGGAAATTGTAAAGGATTCATATGCAATTCTTCATATTTCATCGGATTTAAGACACACAGCTTCATTAGTTAAAACAAAAAAATCTCAAGAAATGCTTTTTGATATTTTCAAAGGAGACCATGAAAGATTAATGGTAAGAGTACATGCCCATCTGAAAGGTATTGACAGACTTGATCCAGAACGCCTTGCTGATTATCGTGCTTGTGGTGCAGGAAAGTGGTATTATGGAGAAGAAGGACAGAAATATAGAGACTTACCAGGTTTTATGGAGTTTGAGGAAGTTCATAGAGCCTGTCATAGTCTTGGAAGGGACATAATAGTTGCTTATAATTCAGGAGACTATGATAAAGTAAATAAATTAAAAAAAGAAATTGAAAGAAACAGTGAAAGATTAAACAAAATTTTAGATCAACTTAAAAGTGGTTATCTTGCAAGAATTAGGTAAAGAATGCTATTATTAACCATAGAGTTTGGAGAGGTGGCCGAGCTGGTCGAAGGCAGCCGCCTGCTAAGCGGTTGTGGGGCCAAAAGCTCCACCCAGGGTTCGAATCCCTGCCTCTCCGTTTTAATTATTGATGGATTCCTATTCATTTATAGCTAAATTTTCATATCCAGGTTTATTTTTTCTACTAATTCTTGGAGGATTAGGCGTTCCCTTTTTCCCAGAGGATTTGATACTGATTGCCTGTGGGATGTTGATATCTTTCAAAATAATTAAACCGATTCCAGCAATAATTATTGCCTATTCAGGATTAGTAATTTCTGATTTTATGCTTTATTATGCAGGAAAAAAATTTGGAAGAAAAATTGTAACCAATAAGAGATTTGAAAAAATCCTCTCACCTGCTAAATTTCTTATTCTTGAAAGAAAGTTTATAAGACACAGCACACTTTTAATGTTACTTGGAAGACTTCTTGTAGGTTTTAGAACCCAAGTATTTATTCTTGCTGGAATAACAAAAGTTCCCGTTTATAAATTTTTAATTATAGATGCCTTTGGTTCTGCCGTTGTCCTTTCGGTGATGGTTTCTGCAGGATACATGGGTGGTAAATTTCTCGAAAACATTCAAAAAGGTATAATGTACATTGAATATATTGTTGGTATGATTGTGATATTTGCTATTATCTTAATTTTGATTCATTTTTCTTACAGATATTTAACTCGTAATAATATTAAACAGTAAAAGCATAATTGTCCCAAATGGGACAGTAGATTTTAAGATTGTTCCCTTCAGCACAGTCCAATAAATAAAATTTTCTTATTTTTCAATTAAATCAATCTGGCAAAGTCTTTGCTTTTTAACTTTTCCTGAAATACTTTTTTGGAGAAGTGTTATGCAAAAAATTTTAGTGTGTTTTGATGGTTCAGAATGGTCGAAGAAAGCTTTAGAGCAAGCAATAGAGATAGCTCAAAAATTTGATTCCCATATTACAGTTTTATCGGTTGTCCCAAAGGTTTGTTTTTTAGAAATTGGCATTGATTGCGCCACTGTTGAAGCAATATTTAAAGCAGAAACAGAGGGAAATCTTAATTCTGCCAAAAAAATCATGAATGAAAAGGGGGTGAGAGGAGAAACTTTAATTTTAGAAGGTACACCAGCAGATGTAATTGTTGACTACGCGAAGGACAACAAAATTGACTTAATCGTTATTGGTTCAAAGGGTAAGAATGCCACTGAAAGAACGCTTTTTGGAAGTGTTACTCAGAAAGTAGCAGTCAATGCTACTCAATCTGTATTGATTGTAAGATAATAATAGGAGGGGAGAAAATATGAAAATTTGGATATTATTTTTAGCTTTAATTTTCTTTGCTTCAGGTAATGCCTTTGCAGAACAAACGCAAGAACAAGTTACATTGCCTCAGGAACAGGTTACGTTGTCTTTAGACAAATCTGTCTATGAAGGAGGAGAAATCATTAAAATAAAAGGAAAGGCTCCTGCAGGTAGACCCGTTTATATTGAAATAGCCTCTGAAAAAAAAGTTCAAGTTTCAAGGCTTGATGCAAGAAGAGATCCAGATACAGGGAAAATACCCTATATATTTTATTTAAGTAAAGATATTCCCGCTCTGTATATGATTCTTATGCCAAAGGAGGTTGAAGAGGCATATAAAATTGAAGCAGCTAAGGATAAAGACTGGAGCGTAAGCAGAATGCTTACAACAACTGGAGCAGATGTAGCTTATATAACTCCTGGAAAGGCTGTCGTTGAAAGATGGCAGGCATCTATTTTAGCCACTATAATGGGCTCAAGAGGTGAAAAACTTGAACCACTCGATGAAAAGGGTAACAGAAGACAATCAATGCCTCTTATGAAAGCGAGATTTAGATGGCCTGAAAGGATGTTTAGTCCAACAATAAAGATAAATGAAGACGGAACCTTTGAGGCGGAATATAAATTGCCTGATAACGCACCAAGCGGTAATTATACAGTAATTGCTGTTGTTGATAAAGATTTGAAAAGTGAAACTGTAACTTTTAAACATGAACTTTCCTTTGGAGAACTTTATTTTGACAGAGCAGGGCAGAGTCTTAACGTAATCGGACCATTCTTACTCGCAACTGTCGTTACCACATTTGGCGTTTTAATGGGTGCTGGTGGAGGTTTTATTCTAAATCCTCTGTTGATATTTATATATGGAATACCTCATACAATTGTAGCAGGCTCTGTTCTCCCAACAGTTTTATTTAGCCAAGCAAGTGGTATATATAACTACACAAGAATAAAATTCATAAGCTGGAAATTAGGCGTTGGTGTAGGATTGGCGATGTTAGCAGGAGGATTCATTGGTCCTAAGCTTACAGAGATGATAACTCTTGAACAATATAAGTTTCTCTTTGGTTGGGTGCTTTTAATTCTTGGTGCTATTATGCTTTGGCAGACAACGCCAAAATACATTGAAAGAAACAAAAAAGAACAGGCTATTTTAAAAGAATTCAAGAGAAGGGCAGAGGAAGCAGCTGCTAAAAAAGCTGAGAAAAAATTACAAAAATAGTAAAGGAGGTATGCTATGAAAATTGAATTCTGGGGACAAGAATTTAAAGCAAATATGATAGTTGGCTGTACTGGTGGTTTTTTAATAGCAGTAATGTCAAGTATGTTTGGTTTTGGTGGCGGTCCTTTCATGGTTCCTTTAATGACTGTAATAATGGGACTTCCTATGTATGTCGTTGTCGGAAGCTCTCTTTTAGCCATATTTTTTAACACTTCAATGGCAACTGCTAGAGTGATTGGCTTTGGAAATGTAGATTTCTTACTGTTTGCTATAATGGCTATTGGTGCTATAATTGGAGGTAATGTTGGTCCAAGAATAGCTCAAAAATTGAATCCTCTTTGGGTCAAAAGGGTAGCTGTTATTGGTCTTACAATACTAGCATTCATGCTTTTAGGCGTAATACCTACGCCAAGATAAAAAAATAAAAGGAGGTTTGTCATGAGTAAGAAGTTGTTGTTAATTGCCTTAGTTGTATTGCTGGTGTTTCCTTTCAATGCAATTGCAAAGGAGTTGAAGTTTGGTGTTCTGCCAAGGCTTACAGAGAAGGAAATGAGAGAAGGTTTTACACCCCTTGCTGACTATTTAAGTAAAGAGTTAGGAGTCAAGGTTGTTCTTGTGATACCAAAGGATTTTGACACATGGAGAAAAGAAGCTGAAGCAAGACAATACGATTTTGTCTACACCAATCCCTATCTTTATGTTTTACTAAAAAAGGCAGTTCCTGAAACAGAACCGCTTGTTATAGCTTCAGAACCAGAGATTGGTGATGATATCAAAGGAACAATAATAGTTAAAAAGGAAAGTCCTATTAAAACAATTGCTGATCTTAAAGGAAAAACCATTGCTGCAACAGATCCAGGTTCAGCAGGTGCGTACCTTGTACAGATGATGATGTTAGCAAAGGCTGGTATAAAAAAGGATGATGTCAAAATAATATTTGAAAAGAAACGTGATCCTGTTGCAGAAGCTGTACTTACTGGAAAGGCAGATGCAGGTTTTGTAAGAGATGATGATGTTGAAAAATTAAAAGTTGGTGCAGGTAAATTCCGTAAGTTAGCAGTAAGTGAGCCAATACCTAATTGGCCTATAGCTATATCAAAGAAAATGGATCCTGAATTAGCAAAAAAATTAAGAGATGCATTGATTAAACTCAAAAAAGGTGATCTTAAGACTATATCAGTATTAGGACCAGCAAGAATAGAAGGTTTTGTCCCAGTAAAAGACAAAGATTATGATATTATGAGAGAAGCTGCCAAGGCAGTTGGTGCATGGTAAATGTTTTTGATTTAAAATTAAGAAAGTGGGGACTTAGTTCCCCACTTTCTTAATAAATTTAAATTTATATTTATAAAAAATCAAGTTAAAACTCTTTGGGATTTCTATAAACAATGTAAAAGAAAGTTTTAAAAATTATAGAATAAAAGGTTTTGAAATTAAAAGGAGGTGAAAAATGTCTAAAGTTTCATCTGTATACAGCAATTGTGGAATGTGTTCAGTAAGATGTCCCATACAGGTAGAAGTTATTAATGGAAGAGTTACTTGGATAGAAGGAAATCCCTATGTTGCAGGCATAGAAAGCAGTCTTTGTGCTAAGGGCTCTGCTGGACTGTCTCTTCTTTATGACTTTGAAAGACCTCAATATCCCATGATAAGGACTGGTGAAAGAGGTTCTGGTCAGTTTAAAAGAGCAACATGGGATGAAGCCTTTGCCTATGTAGCAGAGGCATTGAATAAAATTCAATCTCAGTATGGCAAAAAATCTGTTGCACTACTTGACAGAGGTGCAGGATTATTTGGTGAAATTCAAAGATGTTTTCTAAGAGCAATTGGTTCACCAAATTATTTTAGTCATGATGACTTTTGCAGAAAAAATGTTGACCTTGCCTATCAAAGCCTTCTTGGATATGGAAGGCCAGAGATTGGTTATGACTTTGCAAATACCCGTCATATGGTTTTTTATGGTAGAAACGCCATTGAAGCATTGGGTGTAAGGGAGGTTAACAATATTGTTAAGGCTCTTACAAATGGTGCTAAACTTACATACATTGATGTAAGAGCAACTAAAACTGCAACAAAGGCTACAAAATTTTTGCAAATAAGACCAGGCACTGATTATGCTTTAAATCTTGCACTAATTCATGTAATTTTAAGAGAAAACCTTTTTGATAGAGACTTTGTAGACCGCTTTGTAACTGGACTTCCAGAGCTTGAAAACTTCATTAAACCCTACACTCCAGATTGGGCTGAAAAAGAAACAGGAATTCCAGCCTATGAAATAATTAATCTTGCAAGACAGCTTGCCTCTGACAGCCCTAAAGTAATCCTTTATCCTGGATGGTTTGCTGCAAGAACAATGGATTCCTTTTATTTTGCAAGGTCAGTGATAATTCTGAATGCCCTTCTTGGAAGCATTGAACAGAAGGGTGGGTTAATTTTAGCAAAAACTCCAAAAGAAGTTGGAGCAAAGGGACTTAATAGTATTCTTGAAAGAATTCCCGCACCAGCTGACAAAAGAGTTGAAGCAGAGGAAGGCAAAGGCTTCCTTTATGATGGTGCAGGACATATTCTTCACCTATACAGAGCTATAAAAACAGGTGAACCCTATCCAATAAAAGCACTTTTTGTTGTCCGTTATGATCCCTTTGCAGGTATCACCCATAAAGACATAAAAGAAATTTTAAATGGACTTGATCTTCTTGTTGCAGTAGATACAAATTATTCAGCTACTGCCTGGTATGCTGATGTGGTTCTTCCAGAGTCTACCTATCTTGAAAGGGATGATATAATAGGGCTCCAAAGAGGAGCAAAGCCAACATTAGTAATGCGCAGGAAAGCAATAAATCCTATCTATGACACCAAAGGTAAATGGGAAATATTCACAGGACTTACAAAAGCCTGTGGTGCAGGTGAGCACATGCCCTATGAAACAATAGAAGATATATGGAATTATCAACTTGAAGGAACAGGAATAAAAATTGAAGATTTCAACAAAAATGGACAGGTTGCACTTTGTAAAAATCCAGTGATGTACAGTAGAGATGAGCTTAAGTTTAAAACACCTTCAGGAAAAGTAGAGATACTTTCAAGTAAGATGACAGAAAGAGAAGTTCCATATTTTCTTGATTTCCAGACACCTCCGAAACCAAATATTGAAGAAGGAGAATTTAGACTTGTCTTTGGAAGAATGGCAGTTCACACCCATGTTCAAACCCATAACAACAAGTACCTAAATGAGATTGTACCAGAGAATGAACTCTGGATAAATGAAGGAGTAGCTAAAAAACTTGGTATAAAAGATGGAGATACTGTTGAGGTTTCCTCTGGTGATTACAGTGGAAAAATTAAGGCAAAGGTAACTCCATTCATTCATCCAGAGGCTGTATTTATGTACCGTGGATTTGAAAATGAAGTTCCTGTCAAAACTCGCTCCTATGGGAAAGGTCTTAATGAAGGCAGGCTCCTTAAAGGTGCCTTTGAAAAGATGGCCTATGGAAGCCATACAGGTGCTCTTTTTGAATGTTTTGTTAAGGTAAGAAAGGCATAGGAGGTGAATAGATGAGCATTTATTACATATATCAAGATCATGAAAAATGTATAGGCTGTTATGCCTGTGAAGTTCATTGTAAAACAAAAAATGACTTACCTGTTGGTCCAAGGCTTTGTAGAATCATAGAAACTGATATAAAATTGGTCGGAGGACTGCCAAGACAGAGATTTGTATTTATGCCTTGTTTTCATTGTGAAGACCCTTGGTGTGTTAAAGCCTGTCCAACAGGGGCAATGCAAAAACGTTCAAAGGACGGAATTGTTTTTATTGAACAGAGCCTGTGTATAGGTTGTAAATCCTGTATTACAGCCTGTCCATGGGGAGTTCCTCAATGGAATTCTGAAACAGGAAGGGTTGTCAAATGTGATTACTGTAAAGACAGAGTTGATCAGGGATTAAAACCTGCATGTGTAACTAAATGTACAACAAAGGCATTAAGATTCATCTCAGCCGATGAAGCATCAAGGTTAAAAAGAGAGAGATTCGTTAAGGATACTTATGAATCCCTTTATTGATTTAAAATTTTTTAAATATGAGATTCTTCACCTTCGTATACGCTTAGGGTCAGAATGACAAATACTTAATCTGTCATTCTTAAGGACAAAATCTGGAAGAATCTCAAAAAAGTTAATTTTGATTTCTGACATCACTTTGGAAAAGAAAAAAATGACAGATACTAAAGAAATAAAAGAACTAATTGAAGTTGATGACGGAGTAAGGATTATCAAGGGTAGTAATGTAATCTTTACTACCCTTGATAAAATTGTTAACTGGGGGAGGTCAAATTCTCTTTGGCCTCTTACTTTTGGACTTGCCTGTTGTGCTATTGAGATGATGGCTGCAGGAGCATCCCATCATGACCTTGACAGATTTGGAATACTTTTCAGAGCGTCGCCAAGGCAGGCAGATGTGATAATTATAGCTGGTACTGTTACCTATAAAATGGCACCTGTTGTAAAAAGAGTTTATGATCAGATGCCAGAGCCTAAATATGTTGTTGCAATGGGAAGTTGTGCCTGCACAGGAGGAATTTTTAATACCTATAGCACAGTTCAGGGTGCAGATCAGTTTTTACCTGTTGATGTCTATATTCCAGGATGTCCACCCCGTCCAGAGGCTTTAATGTATGGCTTACTTAAACTTAAAGAAAAAATAATGAAGGAGCAGGGAAGATGGGGCAGTTGGAAATAGAAAAATTATCTGAAACAAAATTTGTTCTTCAGATGGGTCCCCATCATCCTGCAACTCATGGGGTTTTAAAGCTTTATACTGAGTTTGAGGGTGAAAGGGTTTTAAAAATTGTCCCTGATGTAGGTTATCTTCATCGAGGTATTGAAAAGCTTGCAGAATCAAAGACATATCCTTCAGCAATGACCCTTACAGACAGACTTGATTATATATCAAGTATGACTAACAATATTGGTTACTGTCTTGCTGTTGAAAGGCTTATGGGTATTGAGCCACCTCCAAGAGCAAAATATATAAGAACAATGGTGGCAGAGCTTACAAGATTAAGCAGTCACTTACTTTGGCTTGCCACCCATGCTCTTGATATTGGAGCAATGACAGTCTTTCTTTATGCCTTCAGAGAAAGAGAGCAGATTCTTGAGCTTTTTGAAAAAATCTGTGGAGCCCGCCTTACAGTAAGTTATCCGAGAATTGGTGGTGTCAGAGTTGATATAAAAGAGAAGGTTTTAGAGGAAATATCCAAATTTACTGAAATTATGCTTAATCGCATTGATGAATATGAAGGATTACTTACAGAAAACAGAATATGGATATCAAGAACAAAGGGAGTTGGAGTTGTATCTTCAGAGGAAGCCCTGTCTTTGGGACTTACAGGTCCTGCTTTGAGAGGTTCAGGTGTTTACTATGATATCAGAAAGCTTATACCCTATGATGCCTACTCTGAGGTTGATTTTGAGGTTCCCCTTGGAGAAAATGGTGATACCTATGACAGGTACCTTTGTAGAATTCGAGAAATGAAACAGTCTGCATTGATAATAAGACAGTGTATTGAAAAGATGCCTGAAGGAGAGATAATAGCTGAACAGACAATTGATATTGATATTCCTCATCAAGGGAAAAGAAAAATTTCTGCAGGAGATTCTCTATGGAGTGGTTTTATTAAGTTTGTTGATGAGAAAGCTGAGTTGATACCTCCTGGAGAAATATATTCAGCAATTGAAGCACCGAAGGGTGAGCTTGGATTTTATATTGTAAGTGATGGTTCAGGAAGACCTTACAGAATGAGGGTCAGGGCACCTTCTTTTGTTCATATTTCGGCAATTCCAAAGCTTTGTGAAGGACATTTACTTGCTGATGTTATTGCCATAATCGGAACCCTTGATATTGTTATGGGAGAAGCTGATAGATGAATAATTTGCTGAAAAAAATTTTATTTTTAGATATCATCAAAGGTTTGCTCATAACCTTTAAAACAATATTTACTCATCCAGTAACAATAAGATATCCAAAGGAAAAAAAAGAACCTGAAGAAGGTTTCAGAGGAAGACATGCCTTTGTTCGCGATCCTGAAACAGGGAAAGAGAGATGTGTAGCCTGCACAAAGTGTGCTCAGGTTTGTCCTTCTCAATGTATTTATGTTGATTTTTCATTGAATGTGGAAACAGGTGTAAGAGTTTTAACCAAGTATGAGATAGATGCGTTAAGATGCATTTTCTGTGGATACTGTGAGGAGATATGTCCTGTAAATGCAATTGTCTTAACAGAATTTTACGAGTATGCTTCCTATGACAGAAAAACAAACTATTTTAATAAAGAATCTTTACTTAAAAACTGGGATGAATTCATAAGCCAATACAAGGGTAACGAATATATTAACAAATTCTGGTATTTACCGGGGATTAACAGAATGCGACTGCCTGTTGGTAAAAGACAACCAAAACCAGTTCCTATTAGAAAAATTGCAGGGGTGAGAGATTAATGGAGCCAGGAACTTACATACCCTATAAATATCTACCAGTTTTTATTGCATTGGTCTTTTCCACAATTTTTGGATTAGGAGGACTTTTAATTAATAAATTAGTTGCACCAAGAAAATTTAATCCTGTTAAATTTATTGCCTATGAGTCAGGAAATCTTCCAAGTGGAGAACCGAAAGAAAGATTTTTCATTGGCTTTTTCCTTCTTGCTATTCTCTTTGTTGTCTTTGATGTGGAAGTTATTTTCCTTTATCCCTGGGCAGTAGCCTTTGATTTATTATCCATTGAGGGATTCTGGGTGATGATTATTTTTATAGGGCTTATTCTTGTAGGTTACATCTATGAAATTCTTATAGGAGCACTCACATGGCACAGGAAATAGAGAGAAATTATCAGGATTCTCTTAAAATTGCTTTCCTTCTGAGGGAGCAATTTCCTGAGGAAGTCCTTGAAATAACTGAATTTAGAGGTCAGGTGTCAGTTACAGTAAAAAAGGAAAAAATTAAAGAGATACTTAGATATGTGAAAGAAGAGCAGGGATTTAATCATCTTCAGGACCTCTGCGGAGTTGACTATTATTTAGAAAATCCAAGATTTGAAGTTGTATATAATCTTTTCAGCATATGGAGAAGGCTTCATATAAGAGTGAAAGCAAAAATTGATGATAAGGAACCAGAAATAGACAGTATTACCGATCTTTGGGAGGGTGCAAACTGGCATGAAAGAGAATGTTTTGACATGTTTGGAATAAAGTTTACAGGCCATCCAGACTTAAGAAGAATTCTTATGCCTGAGGACTGGGATGGTCATCCTTTAAGGAAGGACTATCCTTTAAAAGGTAGAGAGCTCTGGAGAGGTTTCAAAGAAATTCTTGAGGAGCAAAAATGATTGAGTTAATAATCATTTTCATAAAAACTGCTGTTGTTTTTGGTGTTGTCTTAGCCCATGTAGCTTATACAACCTATGCTGAAAGAAAAATCATTGGAAGGGCACAAGCAAGAATGGGACCTATGGAAGTTGGTCCCTATGGACTTCTTCAGCCAATTGCAGATTTTATAAAAATATTTTTCAAAGAAGATATTGTTCCAATGAATGCAGAAAAAGTGCTCTTTCAGATTGCACCTTTGATTGTTCTTGTTTTTACAATGATAAATCTTACAGTTATTCCCTTTGACAGAAATTTCATTCTTGCAGATTTAAACATAGGACTTCTTTTCATTCTTGCATCAGCCTCTGTAGCAGTCTATGGAATAATCCTTGCTGGATGGTCATCAAATAGTAGATATTCTTTCTTAGGAGGGTTAAGGTCTGCTTCACAGGTGCTTAGTTATGAGATTGCTCTTGGATTAAGCCTTGCTGGAGTTGTGCTTTCAGCAGGTTCCCTTAATCTGAGAGAAATTGTAATTGCCCAGCATAACACAGTCTTTGGAGTATATGCAATTCCTCAGATAATTGGTTTTATTGTCTTTGTTATTTCTGCTTTTGCAGAGACAAACAGAGCACCCTTTGACCTTCCAGAGGCTGAAACAGAGCTCGTTGCAGGATACCTTACAGAATACAGTGCCTTTAGATATGCTCTCTTTTTCTTGGCTGAATATGTGGCAATGTATATTATGGCATTCCTTTGTGCCCTCTGTTTCCTTGGTGGATGGACAATTCCAAAATTTATTATTGATATATTGCCCTTTCTTGAAAAAGTTCCCGGGATTCTTTGGTTTGCAATAAAAGTTTATGCCTTTATTTTCCTTTATATCTGGGTTAGGGCAACACTGCCAAGATACAGGTTTGACCAGTTACTTAACATTGGTTGGAAAGTGCTTATTCCAGCAGGAATTGTAAATTTATTAATCGTGGCATTTATAAAGAGGTTAGGGTTATGATTTATCTGATATTTGCTTACTTTTGTGCTTCAATGATTGGTATTACTTTAATGGCTTTGACAAGAAAAAATCCTGTTCATTCTGTGCTCTGGCTTTTATTGCTTTTTTTACATATTGCAGTCCTTTATCTTTTTCTTAATGCAGAGTTTTTGGCAGTAGTTCAAGTAATTGTCTATGCTGGAGCTATTCTTGTTATGTTTCTTTTTACAGTTTTTTTATTAGGTGCTAAGGAACTCCCAAAAGGGAAAAGATACACAGACTTACCAGAGGGTAAGGCTCTTATAGGATTATCACTTACAGGAGTTTTTATAGGTGCCTTTTCAAGTATCACTACAGCATGGAAAGGTAAATATACCATTGAATATATTGAAAAGATTGGTAATACAAAAGCTTTAGGTGTTATGCTTTTTAACGAGTATCCCCTTGCAGTTTTTCTGTTAGGTATTATTCTATTGATTCCCATGATTGCTGTTGCTGTTATTGCATGGAGGGCAAAATGATACCCCTTGAATGGTATTTGGCTTTGGCAGGATTAATCTTTGGGATGGGTGCATTAAGTATTCTAATCAATAGAAATCTTATCATTGTGCTTATTTCTCTTGAGGTAATGCTTGCAGGAGTAAATCTTGCACTGGTTGCTCTATCCCATTACATGAATGATATTCGTGGGCAGGTTTTAGCTTTATTTAGCATTGCTGTTGCTGCTGGCTCTGTGGCTGTGGGATTGTCTCTATTGATTGCCAATTTTAATTTAAGAAAAAGCATTGATATTGAAGACTTAAGGGAGTTGCGGGAGGAACAGGGAAATGATTGATTTTCTTCCTCTATTTGCTATATTAGTGTCTGTTTTGGGAGCAGTTCTGATTGTTCTTATAGGAGATAGAAATCCCAATTTAAGGGAAGCGGTATCAGTAATTGCAGGAGTTTTAAAATTTAGTTTTGTATCTCTTTTAATTCCACCATTTCTCAATGGTCAGGAGATTTATCTCAAAATTGCCACCGTATTGCCCGGAATAGAACTCGCCTTTAAAGTTGACGGACTTGGTCTTTTATTTGCCTTTGGTGCATCATTCCTGTGGATTGTTACAACTTTTTACTCCATAGGATACATGAGAGGATTGAATGAACATGCCCAGACAAGATACTTTGCCTGTTTTGCACTTTCTTTAAGTTCAGCCATTGGAATTGCCTTTTCTGCTAATCTTTTTACTATGTTTATTTTTTATGAAGCATTAACAATTGTTACCTATCCTCTTGTTGCTCACCATGAGGACAAAGAGGGCCTTGAAGGAGGAAGACAATACATTGTTTATCTTCTTGGAACAGCAAAGATATTCCTTTTTTCTGCAATAGTTTTAACTTATATTCTTACAGGAACTCTTGATTTCAGAAGGGGAGGAATTTTTTCACAGGAGCTGGCTGAAAACAATAAATTTCTTCTTCAAATAATGCTCATATTTTTCATTTATGGATTTAATAAGTCTGCTGTGATGCCCCTTCACAGCTGGCTTCCTGCGGCAATGGTAGCTCCTACACCTGTTAGTGCCTTGCTCCATGCAGTTGCAGTTGTAAAGGCAGGAGTCTTTACTGTTTCAAGAGTATTATTAAATGTTTACGGAGAAAACACAATAAAAATAATTGGAATGCAGGATTTGCTATTTATACTGACAGGAGTAACAATCATTGTTGGTTCATTAATTGCCCTTACAAGGGATGATTTCAAGGCAAGATTGGCATTCTCAACAGTTGCCAATCTCTCTTATATAATAATTGGTGTTTCCATGTTTTCTCCCTCTGGAATTCTTGGTGGTTTAATTCATATAAGCATGCATGCCTTCTCAAAGATAACAATGTTTTTTGTGGCAGGTTCAGTTTATGTATCCACCCATGTTAAAAAAATAAGTGAGCTTGATGGCATAGGTAAAGCAATGCCAATAACGATGTTCTCTTTCTTCCTTGCCACACTAAGCATGATAGGAATACCTATTTTTGCAGGATTCATAAGTAAGTTAAATCTTGCTATTGGAGCCCTTGAAATAGGAAGACCTGAGCTAATAGGCATATTTTTAGCAAGCTCTTTTTTAAATGCTGCCTATTTTTTACCAATCTCTTATAGAGCTTTTTTCAGAAAACCAGAAAACTCATTGAAATGGTCTCAAACAAAGGAAAATTATTTTTGTGCAATTCCACTTTTAATTACAGCCTTGTTTACCATATTTTGGGGAGTTTATCCAGATTTTTTAATAGAGATAATAAGGAGAGTGCTCTAAAATGGGAAGGAAGATAATATATCTGTCCTGTGCAGTGATTTTAGTTTTACACATTATTTTGATTAAATTCATGCATCTTGGACATGGTTATTTTGATTTTGAAGAGTTGCCTGCCTTTGGAGCATTGATCGGATTAATTGGAACTTTATTTATAGTTATTTTTGCAAAGTCTTTAAGTAAGGTGGTTACAAAGAGGGAGGATTACTATGATTGATTTCATACATCCTGCGTTGATTTTAACAATAGGAGCCATTATTCTCCCTTTACTACCCAAAAATCTGCGTTCACCTTATAGTGTAGCAGTAGCAACAATAGGGTTTTTCTTTACTCTTAATGCATCACAGGGTTTTTATGGAGCTTTCTCTTTATTTGGTCATGAAATTTCTCCCCTCGTAAGGGTTGATAAACTGAGTCTTCTTTTTGCCTACATATTCAGCTTTATCGGACTTATTGGTATTATCTACTGCTATCATATTGATGATTGGATTCAACAACTTGCAGGGCTTTTGTATACAGGTGCCTCCATTGGTGTAAGTTTTGCAGCGGATATTCTTAGTTTTTATCTTTTCTGGGAAATTCTTTCTTTCTGTGCAGTTATCTTAATCTGGAGCAACAGAACAAAGGAGGCAACTTCTGCAGGTTTCAGATATATACTTGTTCATGTAGCAGGAGGACTTTCCCTTTTTGCAGGAATAATGATTTATATTTACAAAACAGGGAATTATGATTTTTCCTCTCTTATGAATTATTCTGGAGAAACTTTCTGGTGGCTCATATTAATAGGCTTTATTCTTTGTGCTGCTGTTCCTCCACTGCATGCCTGGTTACCTGATGCATATCCCTCTGCAACTATTTATGGAAGTGTTTTTCTTAATCCCTTTACAACAAAGGCAGCTGTTTATGCACTTATAAGGGGTTTCCCGGGAGCTGAAGTGTTGATATATCTTGGTTCAGTGATGGCAGTTTACGGTGTTATCTATGCATTGCTTGAGAATAATCTAAGAAGGCTTCTTTCATATCACATTGTAAGTCAGGTTGGATACATGGTTGCAGGAGTAGGGTTAGGTGTTGTCTCTCTTGGACTTAATGGCTCTGCATCCCATGCCTTCAATCACATTCTCTATAAATGTTTGCTTTTTATGTCTGCTGGTGCAGTTATATTT
This sequence comes from Thermodesulfovibrio sp. N1, assembly GCF_001707915.1. GTDB lineage: Bacteria > Nitrospirota > Thermodesulfovibrionia > Thermodesulfovibrionales > Thermodesulfovibrionaceae > Thermodesulfovibrio. The sequence goes on from NZ_MAVV01000008.1 coordinate 38,032, forward strand.
GCTACAGGTAAAGAAAAAATGACAGAACTTGGAGATTTTGGTAGATATGCACCTCTTACTGCATTGAGCTTCTTTGTAGGAGCATTTTCAATTGCAGGATTTCCTCTGACAAACGGATTTATAGGAAAATCACCCATTATTTCAGCAGCTGGCGAAATACAAAATGCCTTTGCTTATCTGATGCTTAATATTGCTACTTGTGGAACTATTATTAGCATCATATGTAAAATGGGTTATTATACTTTCTTTTCAGAAAAGAAATCTGATTATTCAGTTAAAGAAATCCCAATAAATATGAAGATTGCCATGTTAACCACTTCTGCTCTTTGTATACTTATTGGAATCTTTCCACAGGTTTTTTATCAATTTCTTCCCTATCCGATGAGTTATGAACCCTATACAGTTCAGCATATTATGGATACCCTGGCTATCTTTAGTTTTACAGGTTTGGTTTTTGTTATATTTTTGAAAAAATTAGAGCCAAAACCTTATATAAATCTTGACCTTGACTGGTTTTATAGAATAGGTGCAAAAGGTTTTATGAAAACCATGGATTTAACAGTTGCGAAGGCAGAGTATGATTTTATAAACATACAATGGAAAAAATTAATGGATAATTTAGTAATTCCAGTATCTAAAAAATCAGCAAAATATGAAGACTTAAGAATGAATAGGATACCTATGTTCATATCAAATCTTGCAAAAACTTTAAGCGATGGTATAGCCCAATTTGGAACAGGTAAGGTTCAGGATTATGCCTTTTATATGTTTGGTTTTTTAGGTTTGGTAATTTTGATTTTATTACTATTTTAGAGGAGACGAGATGATTGAGTCATCATTTATATTTTTAATTCCTCTTTTAGGTGCTCTTTTGATATTTATTCTTAAAAATCGGGAAATTTCAAAGTTAATTGCTTTGTTTTCAGTATCAATTGCTTTTTTTGTGACTTTGTCTATTTATCTTCAGCTTGAACGGAATATTGAGGGATTTCAGTTTGTTACTCTTTTTTCATGGATTCCTCAGTGGAATCTATATTTTTCAACTGGACTTGATAGAGTCAATGCTCCCTTTGTTCTTCTTACAAGTTTTATCTCCCTGATTGTGATTTTGCTATCTCTTAAAACAATAAAGGATAAGTTACAATCCTATCTAACTTTATTTTTAATTCTTTCTTCCTCTGTTAATGCCTTTTTTATTTCCACAAATTTTCTTCAGTTTTTCTTTTTCTACGAAGCAATGCTCATTCCTTCAGTTTTACTAATTCAGAGATGGGGTGGAAGTAAAGCCCGTGAAGCAGCCATTAAATTTCTTATATACACCTTTGGTTTTAGTATTTTTCTTTTTATTTCAATAATTGCTGTTTATATTTATGGTGGAGGCTTTGAATTTGAAAGGCTTTATTCAATGAATTTGAGTATTCAGGCAAAAACTCTTCTTTTCGTTGGCTTTTTATTGGGTTTTCTGGTAAAGATTCCTGTTGTTCCCTTTCATGGATGGCTTCGGGATGCCTATTATGAATCACCCATGCCTGTTACAATTTTTCTCTCTGCTGTTCTTGGTAAAATGGGAATATATGGTATTCTCAGGATTGTTCCAGCCTTTTCAGATGTTTTGATAAATACAGGTCAATGGATTGTACTGCTTTGTTTGATTTCCTTTATTTATGCTGCATTTCTTGCCCTGTCAGAAAGAGATTTAAAAGCATTGTTTGCCTATATGAGTTTAAGCCATGTTGGTATAATTACAGCTGGTGCTTTAACGGGAAATATTTATGGTTATCAGGGAGCTTTGCTACAAAGCATTAATCATGGTGTGCTTGCAGCCACCTTTTTCTACATAGCCGATTTAATGCACAGAGATACTGGTACCTATGATTCAGAAAAGTTTGGACAGCTTGCAAAAAGAGTACCTGTTTTGACCTTTTTTACCTTTGCCTTTGTAATGGCAATGGGTGGTTTCCCTGGACTTAATTATTTCAACGGAGAATTACTGCTTCTTAGCGGAATTTTCAAAAACAATATTCTTTTTGGATTTCTCGGAGTTATTGGAGTTGCTATTGGAGTAGTTTATCTTTCATGGTTTTTCTATAGAGTGTTCCTCAGAAAACCAGGAGGTGATTATAGTGCAAAAATCCTTGATATAGGTTCATGGGAATTTTTAATTTTTGTTTTTAATTTCTTTATTGCCCTTTATTTTGGCTTAAATCCAGAATTTATCTTAGGTGGATTTAAAGAGCTTTTACTGACCTTTGGAGGTAAAGGATGAGCCAGTACAGTATTTTAATGCCTGAAATGATAATGCTGATTCTATCTATAGCAAGTTTTATTTATGGCGTTTTAAGGAGAAATGATAACGAGATTTTTTTCATTGGAATTCTCACTTTTCTATTACCTATATCATTGCTGATTTTTTCGTCTTCTTCAGGTGAAATGATAGGTGGATTGATTAAAACTGACAAGATTGTCAATATTTTTAGATTTTTACTTTTAATGACTGGCTTTTTTATACTTTTGCTTGCCTATGGGGAAATCAAAGGAAGAACAGAGAGATTTGCAGAATTTGTATTTCTGCTAACAATCTCATTCTTTGGAATGAATTTAATGGTGCTATCAAATGATTTGCTTTTACTTTATCTTTCTCTTGAGACTTTCTCCCTTTCCCTTTATGTACTTGCAGGATTTTTCAGAGAGGACAGAAGAAGCGTTGAATCAGGTATGAAATATTTTATACTCGGAACACTTTCATCAATTCTTCTTCTTGCTTCAATAGCTTTCTTTTATGCTGTTACAGGAACTACTTCCTTTGATGCCTTTAAAACAGTGGAGTTTAAAAACGTTACTGTTCTGTTAAGTTTAATATTCCTTCTTGCATCCTTTGCCTTTAAACTTTCATTAGTACCCTTTCATGCATGGTCACCAGATGTTTATCAGGGAGCACCAACTTCGGTAACAGCTCTTTTTTCAACAGCTCCTAAAATAGCAGTCTTTGTTGCCCTTGTAAAAATATTTTTGAGTGGTGCTGAAAATGTTGCTTCCTCAGGACTCATAATAATACTTTCATCACTTTCTATGATTGTTGGAAATATTCTTGCATTAAGACAAAGGGATTTAAAAAGAATGTTTGCTTACTCTTCTATTGCCCATGCAGGTTATATCTTTATGGCTTTTTTACTCATAGATGAGGCATTGCTCAGATCCATTATACCCTATTTGATTATTTATTTATTCATGAACATAGGAGCCTTTGCAGTAATAATGAGCATCAAAAATGGTGAGAATATTTACAGTTTTAATGGTCTAAATAAAATTAGTTCTCTCCTTGCCCTATCAATGACAGTGATTCTTTTTTCACTAACTGGAATTCCACCAACAGCTGGATTTATAGTAAAGTTTAATATTTTTAAAAATCTATTTATGGCAGGATATGGAGGACTTGTATTTTTGGGACTTTTAATGAGTATAATGTCTGCTTTTTATTACTTAAGGATCGTTTTTTACATGTATAGTGAACAGATAGGCAATGTTACACTTTTAGAAAGCAATGCTATAAACCGATATATTGCAATGGTTTCAACAGGTGTTTTGCTGATTACAGGGTTATTTCCTAATTTAATTTTGTTATAATATTATTAAAATTTTTTATAAATGGAGGAAACAAATAATGAACATTAAAAGATTGCTTCAGTTTATTAATCTCATGATTTTAGTTGTTCTTGCAGGGCTTTTTATTCTTTCCTATTTTAATGAAAAGGGATTTCAGGAAAGGGTTGAGAGCCTTACAAAAAGGGATTTAAATATTCTTATTGCTCTCAATGATATGTATGCTCAGGGACTTCAGACAGGACAGGCAACGAGGAATGTATTTATTAATCCAAAGGATGAACAGGCAAAGAAAAATTATCAAAAGGCCCATCAGGAATTTATTAAATCCAATGAAGAGGCAATTAAACTTACAACAGGAGAATTTCAAGCAGAGTTAAAGAAAATAGCCCAGTTATGGCAGTTAGACCATGCAAAGAAAATGGAAATCCAACAACTTGCTGTTGAAGGCAAGAAAGATGAGGCAGTGCAAAAAATTATTGAAGAGACAAAGCTCTGGCGAGAGATAAAAGATTTAATTTTTAAGTTGACGGAAAATCATAAAAAGGAATTTGAGAGATTAAATCAGGAAGTTTCAAGTGTAAGAAAGAGAAACTCCATAATTTATTCATCTGTGCTTTTAATTTCCCTTGCCGGTTTAAGTGCTTTGCTTTTTTACTCCTATAAATCATATGAAAAAAGCATGTCTTCAGCTTTATCCTGTTTTACAAAACTTGAACAGGGTGACCTCAGAGATGAAAAATCAGAAGCCTGTGATTTAATTGGAGATATTTATCAAAGAATTGTTGGAAGTTTAAAGAGTACTATCGGTAAAATCAGAAATGTAGTAAAAAATATAAATAATATAGTTAGTTCTCTTTCAATTGAGACAGACAGATTAGAGAAAAACTCCAAAGAACAACTCTCAAGAATTGATCACATGGCATCAGCATCAACCCAGATATCACAGACAATAATTGATGTAGCAAAAAATGCTGCTTCTGCCTCAGATTCTGCCAAACAGGCAAATGAAACTGCTCAAAAAGGGAAATCCGCAGTAGAAAAAGCTGCCAATGCAATGATTGAAATTGCCAGTTCTATTAAATCAGCTGCAAACACAATTGAAGAACTTGGGGTTAGTTCTCAGGAGATTGGAGAGATTGTATTAACGATTAAAGACATTGCGGATCAAACAAATCTCCTTGCCTTAAATGCAGCAATTGAGGCAGCAAGGGCAGGTGAGCAAGGCCGTGGCTTTGCGGTAGTTGCCGATGAGGTACGTAAATTGGCTGAAAGAACTGCAAAAGCTACAGAGGAAATTGCAGAAAAAATAAGGAATATACAGACAAAATCTGATGCCTCTGTTAATGCGATGAATCAAAGTAGTAAAAAGGCAGAGGGAGGAGTCTCTCTTGCCAATGATGCCATGAAAGCCTTAGAAGAGATAGTCTCTGCCACAGCAGGTGCAATGGATATGATTCAGAGAATTGCTGTAGCAACAGAAGAGCTTTCTGCCACAAGTGAAGAGATTGCACAGAACATGGAAACCATAAAAGAAAATGTTAATGCTACAGTTAAAATGATAGAGGCTGTAAGAGAAATTGCAACGAAACTATATGCAGAAACAAAAACTCTTGATGAGAGCGTTGAATACTTTAAGGTATAACTAAAAAGCTTACCTCCCCCCAGCCCCACCCTCCTTAAAAGGGTATGGGAGATTTCTCCCATACCCTTTTTATTCATCTTCTATTGAACCATTAAGAAGTCCATGATGTTTCATTTTTGTGCGAAGCTGTTTTCTAGAAATTCCTAAGACCTGAGCAGCCTTTGTTTGATTCCAGCCTGTTGAATTTAATGCTCTAAGAATTAAAGATTTTTCAACTTCTAATAGGTTCAAACTACTTTCTTTATATAATGTCCAACCTGTTTTTTCTATTATTCTTTTTGGTAGATGTTTCATTGAGATAATACCAGAAGGAGAAAGTACTATAGCTCTCTCTATAACATTTGCAAGTTCCCGAACATTTCCACTCCACTCATAATTTATTAAGGTATCCATAACTTCAGGTTCAAGTTGTGGAATTGGTTTATTATTTTCCTTTGAATATTTATTCAAAAAATGGTTAACAAGCAAGGGTATGTCTTCTTTACGTTCCCTTAATGGAGGAAGATTAATTCTTACAACATTAAGTCTCCAGTAAAGGTCTTCTCTGAATGTGCCTTCTTGTACTAATTTTTCAAGGTCACGATTTGTTGCAGATATAACGCGCACATCAACCTTTATTCGTGCAGTGCTACCTATTCTTTGAATTTCCCTTTCCTGTAAAAATCTTAAAAGTTTTTTTTGTAAGGACATTGGTAGTTCACCAATTTCATCAAGAAATACTGTTCCTTCATTGGCAATTTCAAAGAGTCCGGTTTTTCTTTCCACAGCACCTGTGAAGGCTCCCTTTTCATGTCCAAAAAGTTCTGATTCAAGAAGATTTTCAGGAATGGTTGTGCAATCAACGATAACAAAAGGTTTTGTATTTCTCAAAGATTTTTTATGAATTGCCCTTGCAACAAGTTCTTTACCTGTGCCAGACTCTCCTGTAACCAATACATTTGCATTACTTTCAGCAACCATCTCCATTATGTAGAAAACTTCTTGCATTGCCTTACTTTTTCCGATAATTTCAGGGAAAGGACTGTATACTTTTTCCTTTTCTTTAAAAAGAATTGATGATTTTTCAATAGCCTCCTTTAAAACATTTATTAAAAGTTCAGTATCAACAGGTTTTATTAAATAGTGATAGGCACCTAATTTCATTGCTTCAACTGCTTTTTCTATTGTGCCATAGGCGGTAAGCATTACTGTCGGGATATTAATTCCATTGTATTTTAGCCATTTTAGTAATTCAATTCCGTCCATCTGAGGAAGACGATAATCAAGAAGAAGGCAATCAACAGATGTTTCTTTTAAGAGGGAAATTCCCTCTTCAGCGGTTGTGGCAGTAAGAACATCAAAGCCTGCTTTTTTTAAAATAGCAGAAATAGCCTTCAAAGCGCTTATTTCATCGTCTATATAAAGTATTTTTGCCATATATTCTTAAAGTTTAAGAGGTAATTCTATTATAAACTCTGTTCCCACACCTTTTTTACTATTAACAATTATATTACCATCATGGTCTTTGATGATTCTTTCAACACAGGCAAGACCTAATCCTGAGCCAGTTGTTTTAGTAGTAAAAAAGGGTTCGAAAATTTTATTTAAAAGCTCATCGGGAATACCCGTTCCTGTATCAGATATTTTTATTAATACTTTACTGTCTTTCTTAGATGTTGTAATTGAAATTGTATCCCCCCTGTTTGTAGCATCCATTGCATTAACCAAAAGATTAAGAATTGCCTGTTTTAATTGATGATTGTCAAAATAAAATTCTGGGATTTTTTCATCAAATTCTGTTTTTAATATTTTACCGTCCTCTTTTACTTCTGTTTCGATAAGTTTGATTACTTCTGTAAGGGATTTGTTTACATTAGCCTTTTCGTATTTTAAAGGGATTGGCCTTGCATAGGAGAGAAAACTGGTTATTAATTCATTTAATCTTTCAGTTTCTTTGTCAATGATTGATAGAAATTCTTTTAAAACCTCGCCTTCAAAATTTGATTTTATGTATGCTGTTGATGCCTTGATTGCATTAAGAGGATTTTTTATTTCATGGGCAACAGTCATAGCCATTTCAGCCATTGCCGAGGATTTTTCAAGTCGCAGTTTTTCCTTTGTAGCTTTATCAAGTTCTTCAAGAGAATTTTTAAGTTTTAATATCATCTCATTAAAGGTTTCAATTAGATATCCTATTTCATCGCCACAGGAAATTTTATAAACATAACAGTCATTGCAATCAATACTATGGCATTGTTTACAATTTTCCTTTGCCTCTCTTATTAACCAACATCTTTCCTTGCCATAGGCAGGGCATTCAGTTTTATTACAAGAAAGAATGTCTTTACAAAGTACAATAGAAGGATTTTGACAAATTTCAAGTCTGTCTGCTTGAATATGGGACATTTTATTCTTAAGTCTTTGTAAAGGTTTTATGAGGGTTTTTGAAAGCATAAAGGACATAAAAACAGTAACGCCAAAGGCTAATAAGCTGAGAATAAAAATGTAGTTTTTTAGATTTTTTGTTACCTCTGTAATATGTTGATCTATTTTATTTTCAGAAATCCCAGATCTCAAAACTCCGATAAAGGTATCACCAGCCATAATTGGAATATTTAAATGCCATATCCCTTCATGGTCAACATATTGCCATTTTTTAAGAGTATTTTTATCAAATTTTATAGAATTCCCCAACTCTTTTTTACTGCTATGTCCGATGATTCTACCATTTTTATCAGCTATCATTATATATTCAATCCCGGGATTATTCATAATTAAAGTTATTTTTTCATCAATTGCCAGAGGATCAAAAAGTACAATATGGTCTATAGCATCCTTTGATAGATTTTCAAGGACTGTTGATATATTCTCATTAATCTGGTTTTTGAGGGATTTTTTTTGATAATTAAGTATCAATAAATTAACAGCCACTATAAGAATTATAAAGAGAATTAAAAATGAAAGAAAAATTTTTCTTCCAATGCTTATTCTTTTTATTTTAATTAAAAATTTATTTGTTACTGAGCTTTTTAAGTGTTGCAACATCCTTATCAGTAACCTCTTTGAATCCTTTAATCTTTGCTTTTTTTAGTATATCAGGCTCTAAATTTGTGATTATTTCTTTAACTTTCGCTGTTAGTTCCTGATTTCTGTTTCTAACCACTGAAAAGGGCCAGTTTGGAAGATATTCTCCGTAATCAAGAATCTTTATTTTTGATATATCTACTTCATCTGACCACACACTTAACGCCGCCTCTCTTATAAACCCTGCATCTGCTTCACCTTTGTAAACACCTATAATGACCTTTTCCTGCCTTTTTGCATCTATGAGTTTAAAATCACGAGTTAAATTAAATCCCTTTTTTTCAAGATAAATTTTTTGGGATAAAAAACCACCTGCAGAAGTGGGTGAGACAATCATTATTTTTTTACCTTTAAGGTCTTCTATTTTATTTATATTGCTATCCTTTCTTGTTATAATAATTCCCCTAAATCGTTCATCTCCGCATATACCTTCTTCTTGGGTGCAATCCTCACCAATTGTTATAGCAAGGGCTTTTACTGGATATCTTTTTGATACAATTGAAAAAACATAGGGATTTTGATAGGAAAAATCTACTTTTCCTTCACTTACAATTTGAATAAATTCTTCAAAATTTTTTGGAATAACAAGTTTAAACTCGTAACCAGTTTTCTCAGATAAATATCTCATTAGAGGGTCATATCTTTTATATATTGTAAGGGGGCTATAAAGAGGAAGAATAGCAACTTTTATTGTTTTTGGAGTGTACTCAATATAATCTTTTCCTTTTATATTTCTTATGAGCACCCTTATGTAATCAAAGTCTCTGTCTTCCGCATAGGAGAATTTTTCAATGTCTAAGGATTTCAGAACTTCCTTGTCTAATTGAGCAAGCAGATAAGATTTTATTTTTTCAATTTCGTCTCTTTCAATATTATTTAAATGAGCAATTAAAAATCTTGGAGTTGGTTCAGAATATCTTATTATTTTAAGTCCATCCTTCAAATATTTATTAGCTGTTAATTCACTTACTGCTCCAATATCATAATCGCCGATAAGTACCGAAAGAGCAATCCTTTGCTCCTTTTGTAACATATCAACAGATTTAAAATCTTTCAGGGATATATCAACATCCTTTAACATGGAAAGGGGAATTAGATAACTGAATGATGATTTTTCATCTCCCAATGCGAGTTTTTTGCCGAGAGAATCAAAAATTTTATCTATATTTTTACCTTCCTTTGTTATAAAAACACTTCTTGTTTCAGCTATTCCACCCTCTGGCTTAACTAATGGTAAAATATTATTTTTCATAGACCATTTAAGTTCACAGTATGTAGCAGGGTCAACAATAAGAAGATTTAATATGTTATCTTTGATTTTCTTTTCTAAATCATTAAAATCCCTTGCAATTTCAATTGATA
>NZ_MAVV01000009.1 GCF_001707915.1 Thermodesulfovibrio sp. N1
AAAATATTTCTTGGTATGAGAATGAGAAAAGGAGTAACTGTTAAAAGCCCCTGTTTAATTAAATTTTTTAGAAGATTTAATAGTGAAGGATTGATTAATTTAAAAGACAACAAAGTAAGTCTAACGGATAAGGGAATGTTACTTTCTAATGAGATTTTTGTGCAGGTAATATCACATATTGAAAACTGTCCTGTCTGTAAACAAGTATAAGCAAATCCTGTCTGGCAGACTGTGTAAGTAATTCATAAAATTCTTTAATATTACTTAAAGATTTTTTGTTAATCTCTACTATTATGTCTCCTTCCTTCAGTATACCCAAAGCATGACTATTTTCGCTGACTTTTTTAACAAAAACACCATTAACAGCTCTTTTTAAAGAAGTTTTAACAGCTTCAGGAATCTCAGAAACTTCAACTCCTTGTATTTGTAATAATGGTTTAATTTCAGTAAATCCAATTTGAGCAGGAGGTTCTTCCATAGTAACTTTAAAAATTTTTTGAATGCCTTCTCTGAAAACTTTTAATTCAATAGTCTCTCCTGCAAATTTTACTGATATTTCTCTTTGTAGTTCATTAAGATTATTTACTTTTATAGAATCAATTTCAACTATAACATCTCCTCTTTTTAATCCAGCCTTATCAGAAGGTCCGCCTTCGTAAATATTTGTGATTATTGCACCTTGAGATATTCCTATAATTCGCCCAATTTCATTTGTAACTGTCTGAGCCTGTAACCCTAACCATCCTGGCTTTCTTTTAATCAATCTATTGATATCAGAATAGAAGTTTCCTAATAATAATACCTCTGAATTAGAAGCACTTTTTATGACAATACCAAGAGGATTTAGTTCTGGTGAAATTAACAGAGAACCAGCTGTGTGATTTCCTTCAATTATTGCTTTACTTTCCTGGATATTACCTTTTACAACTAATATTTTAGGCTCTTCAATTAGGGTTAAAAGAAAAAAAATATTATTTTTTTTCTGTGGTATTTGAAAACTAACAGGTGATAAATTTTTATCAATTTTTAAGAAAACTAAATTTAATTTAGAATCAACTGCAACAATATTTTTTGATCCCTCTACAATATCTAAAGGAGCAATTACAATATTTTTATCAATTGCTACACCAATTCCTTTATTTAAAGAAATCAGAGAAGAAAAAAAATTCTTTTCAATGTTTTCGATGGAATCTTTCAAAGAATTTTCAAAATCTGCTTTCACATATGCAGGTTGAAATAAAAATAAAAAGAAAATGATGGTTGAAATACAAATTTTTATAAAAGTTTTGGTATAACTTTTATCTTTAAGCATCTTTTAGTATTATGTTCAATTTTGTATCTGTCGTCAAGTCTATACCCTGCAATAAATACAATTTCTCCTGAATTTTCTATAATAGGAATTAAGTCTCTCTCATCTCTTGGAATTTTCTCATCAACAAAAAAATCTTGAAGTTTTTTCTTTTTTCCAAATCCAAAGGGATAAAAGAAGTCTCCAGGCTTTCGTGGTCTTAAAATTAAGGGGAAATTTATCTTTTCTCTATCAATATATACAGTATTTTTCCCATCTCCAAAATCTTTTACTTCTTCTCTGTCTAATTCTTCTATGGAGAGAACAATGGATGCTTCTTGTAAAAATATTTCACCTGGTTTTGATATTTCATATGTTGAAAGTTTTTTAGGTGGTTCTGCTGAAATTACTAATGTTGAATAATTCTTTATTGCTTTTATACCCTTTGGTAAATATATTCTATCTCCGGGTTTTCCTTTTTTAATTAAATCAATTATTTTTTCTATATGGTCAAACTCTATCCCTCTTAAATCTTTTACGCTGTCAATGGCAACTCTTAAAGCTCTTCGTAGAATAACTATATTTAGGATTTCCATAGGATTACAAAATAGTTCTACTTTTTGGTCAGTCTTTCTACTCATTAGTCTCATTAACGATTTTGTTACTGCAACATTTATATAATCATTTTCTTCTCTCATTATATCAGCAGTTTTAGAAATTATTTTTGTTGCCTGAGGAGAAATTGACTTAATCACAGGCATAAGAGTATGTCTGATTTTGTTTCTAAGATATTTCAAGCTTTCATTAGATGGATCTTTTATATATTGAATATTTCTTTTATTTAAGTATTCTTCGATTTCAACCCGTTCTATTTCTATTAGTGGTCTTATAATTTTTTTCCTTACAGGTGGAATACCACTTAATCCAGCAGGACCTGAACCTCTTAAAAGTCTCATAATTACAGTTTCTGCCTGATCATCAGCATTATGAGCAACTGCAATTTTATCTGCTTTTATATTGAGGCTTATCTGATCAAGAGCGCCATATCTTAAGATTCTTGCTGATTCCTGTAAATTAATTTTTTCTTGTTTGGCAAATTCTCTTACATCTACAGATTTTGTATAGAAAGGCAAATCCAAATCATTACAAATTTTTTGACAAAATTCAATTTCTTTTGGCGTTTCATTAGGTCTTAATCCGTGGTCAATATATGAAGCAGAGATCTTAAGTTTATATTTAATTTTTAATTCTCTTAGAACATGAAGCAGACATACAGAGTCAGGACCACCTGAAAGTCCAACAAGAACATGATCTCCAATAGACAACATATTAAACTTTTCTATTGTTTTTTCTACTTTTTGTAATAAATCCATAATTGATAATTTTAACAGATTTGCTAAGTAAATTAAAAAGGGGCAGTATTAACCTGCCCCTTAAAAATTATTCATCGCATCCTAACATTGGTGAGAAAATTTTTTTTGAAGCACCACAAAGGGGGCAAACCCATTCTTCAGGTAAATTTTCAAAAGGAACTCCGGGAGGAATTTTTCCTTTTTTGTCTCCTTTTTCAGGGTTATAAATATAGCCACATCTTCCGCAAACCCATTGTTGTATTTTTTTGTCTTCTGAAATATTATTTTCCTTAATTAAAGTTTTCCAGAGTCCATGGAGATTGCAATATTCACGAGCTGATACTTCATTTGCAGTTATTTCAAAAAATGCTTCAGGGGTTTGACCTAGATTAAGAAACTGTCTATAAACTTTGCCATCTGCTATAAGTTCAATCCATTCAATATAATGTTTTTCCTCCATTGGATGGGGAATACTTCCAACCTTTACTTTGTATCCCTTTTCAGATTTTTCAATTACAGGAACATGCTTTTCTTGTGAAGCATCAATAGTGTTTTCTGTAAAAAGTTTCATAGGTTGTCCACAGCATACAAGCTCTCCAATACCTTCATGTAACACCTCTACAATGTTACCACACCTTTCACATTTGTAGATTTGTAATTTTTTTGTCATAGTCAACCTCCCTTCTTTTTATTAATTAATTATAAATTTTTATATTTGTTAAAATCAATATTGACTTTTTTATTTTATTATTTTATAATAATTATAAAATAAATTTGGAGGTGGAAAAATGGAAGTAAGAATGCCTTTATTAGGTGAAAAAATTGAAGACAGAAAAGTTAAAACAACCCATGGAGTAATCAATTTCCCTGCAGATTACGCTGGGAAGTGGGTAGTTCTTTTCAGTCATCCTGCTGATTTCACTCCAGTATGCACAACTGAATTTGTTGCTTTTCAGAAAAGATTTGAAGAGTTTAAAAAATTAAATTGTGAACTGATTGGTCTTTCCATTGATCAGGTTTTTGCTCACATTAAATGGGTTGAATGGATTAAAGAGAAATTAGGAGTAGAAATATCATTTCCTATTATTGCCGATGACATGGGAGAAGTGGCAAAATCATTTGGTATGATAAGCCCTGCAAAAGGAACAAACACAATCAGAGCAGTATTTATTATTGATCCACAGGGTATTTTGAGACTTGTTCTTTATTATCCACAGGAAGTTGGAAGAAATATTGACGAGATTTTAAGGGCTGTTAAGGCTTTACAGACATCAGATGCAAACAAAGTAGCCATTCCAGCTGGTTGGCCTAATAATGAACTTATCGGAGATAAAGTTATCATACCTCCTGCTTCTGATGTAAAAACATCCCAGGAAAGACAAAAACAGTTTGAATGTTTTGACTGGTGGTTCTGCTATAAGAAACTTTAAATTGAATTAGCCCCTCTTAAGAGGGGCTTTTTATTTCTGATATAATTAATTTTATGAAAGCATGGATTATTAAGGAAATATCTGATTTAACCCATAACTTTGAACCATTGATTTTAGCTAATATTGATGACCCAATTCTATCTGACTATGAGATACTTATTAAAGTTCATGCCTGTGGAGTATGTCATACTGAGATTGATGAGATAGAGGGTAGGGCAATGCCTTCATTTTTACCAATTGTTCCAGGACATCAGATTGTTGGAGAAGTGGTAGAGGTGGGTAAGGTTGTAACCAAATTTAAAATTGGTGATAGAGTAGGAGCAGGATGGATTTACTTTGCCTGTGGGAAGTGCGATTATTGTAAAAAGGGCTTAGAAAATCTCTGTGAAGATTTTAAAGCAACTGGTAAAGATGCCAGTGGTGGATATGCAGAGTATTTCAAAATTCATGAAGATTTTGCTTTCTTTATTCCTGAAAATTTTACATATGAAGAATCTGCTCCGCTTTTCTGTGCAGGAGCTATTGGTTATAGGGCATTAAAGCTGGCTAAATTAGAAAATGGCCAGAATATTGGGCTTGTTGGGTTTGGTGCATCTGGACATATTGTTTTAAAAATCATTAAATATCTATATCCAGACTCTAAAGTTTTAGTTTTTTCAAGAACTGAAAAAGAAAGAAATCTTGCCAAAAAACTTGGTGCATACTGGACAGGAGATTTTGACGAAGAACCTCCTGAAAAAATTAATTCGGCTATAGATACAACACCAGTCTGGAAACCACCTTTTTTAATACTAAAATACTTAAAACCTTCTGGCAGGCTAATTATAAATGCAATAAGAAAGGAAGAAATAGATAAAGAAGAGTTATTAAAAATTGACTATTCAAGAGACTTATGGCTTGAAAAGGAGATAAAGTCTGTGGCAAATATAACGAGAAATGATATCTCAGAATTTCTTTCATTAGCAAGTAAAATTCCTATAAAACCTGAGATTGAGATTTATGAATTCAAAGATGCTAATAAGGCATTAAATGATATAAAAAATAGAAAAATCAAAGGTGCAAAAGTTTTAAAAATATATTGACATAAAATAAATATATTTAATACAATCAAATTAATCCCTGGGGGAGGTCATAAAGGGCCTGAGAGTTCCCATTAAGGGAAGACCCCTTGAACCTGAACCGGGTAATGCCGGCGTAGGGAATGGGAGAGGCTGAATAAAACCAACCTCTATCCTGCAGGGATAGAGGTTTTTTATTTGGGAGGGTTTAATGAGGGTAAAAGTAAATGGTGTTGAAATGGATGTAATGGCAGATACAATAGCAAAGTTATTAAAGGAGCTTGATATTAATCCATCAAGAGTAGTTGTTGAAGTAAATCTTGAAATAGTAAAGAGAGTTCATTTTGATGAATATAAAATTAAAGAAGGCGATTCTATTGAAATCGTCAATTTTGTTGGAGGAGGATAAAATGACGGATCCATTAATTATCAAAGGAATTGAATTTAAATCAAGGCTTTGGGTTGGGACAGGAAAATATAAGAATTTTGAAGAAACTGCTCGTGCTATAGAAGCCTCAGGAACGGATGTTGTAACTGTTGCAGTAAGAAGAGTAAACATAATAGATCGTTCTCAGGAAAATCTTCTTGATTACATAGATCCTAAAAAATATAAAATTTTACCAAATACAGCAGGTTGTTACACTGTTGAAGATGCTCTGCGATATGCAAGATTAGCAAGAGAAGCAGGTGTATCAGATATGATAAAACTTGAAGTAATAGGCGATGAAAAAACTCTATTTCCAGATGTATGTGGATTACTCAAGGCAACTGAAATTTTAGCAAAAGAAGGATTTATTGTATTGCCTTATACAAACGATGACCCTATTACAGCAAAAAGACTTGTTGATGCAGGAGCGGCAGCAGTAATGCCTCTTGGTGCACCAATCGGTTCAGGACTTGGAATAAGAAATCCCTATAACATAAAGATAATTCTTGAAACTGTAGATGTTCCAGTAATTGTTGATGCAGGCGTGGGCACTGCTTCAGATGTAGCTATTGCAATGGAACTTGGCTGCGATGCTGTCCTTGTAAATACCGCAATAGCAGGAGCAAAAGATCCGATAATGATGGCAGAAGCATTAAAACATGCTTGTATTGCAGGAAGACTTGCCTACAAGGCTGGGAGAATTCCTAAAAAACTTTATGCTTCTGCAAGTTCTCCAATTGAGGGAATGCTTATATGAAATTTAATCTTTATCTAATAAGTGACAGAAAACTTTTTGATACAGAAGAAAAATTCCTACAGGCAGTTGATACTGCTTTGAAGGAAGGTGTAAGAGCTTTTCAACTAAGAGAAAAAGATATGACAGCTCGAGAACTTTACTTCCTTGCAAAAAAAGTAAGAGAAATAACTCGCAGAAATGATGCTTTATTTTTTATAAATGATAGAATTGATATAGCTTTGGCAGTAGAAGCTGATGGTGTTCATCTTCCACAGAATGGATTTCCAGCAAGAATTGTGAGGAAAGTATGGAATGATAGATTTATAATAGGAGTTTCCACTCATTCATTAGAGGAAGCTAAAGAGGCTTCAGAATGGGCAGATTTTATAACCTTTGGACCAGTTTTTCATACTCCCTCTAAGGCTAAGTATGGTGAACCGCAGGGTATTGATAAACTAAAAATGATTAAAGAATCTGTAAAATGTCCTGTATTTGCTCTTGGAGGAATTAAACCAGAAAATTTACAGGAAGTCTTACCGTACTGTTACGGAGTAGCTTTGATTAGTGGAATATTAGCTCAGAAGAATATAAAGGGAGCTGTAAAAGAATTTTTAAAAAAATTAGGAGAAGCAAAATGACAAGAATTGAATTAGCAAAAAGGGGAATTATCACAGATGAAGTTAAAGAAGTTGCTACAGAAGAGGGATTAACACCAGAGGATTTATCCAAAAATATAGCAGAAGGAAAAGCTGTAATTACAAGAAATATACTAAGAAATATAAAACCCCTTGGCATAGGTAAGGGATTAAGAACAAAGATAAATGCAAATATCGGAACATCAAAGGATAAAACTGATATTGAAGAAGAGCTTGAAAAACTTGATATAGCAGTAAGATACGGTGCAGATGCGGTTATGGACCTTTCTACTGGTGGACCATTAAAACAAATGAGACAGGCAATAATCAAGCATTCACCTGTAAGTGTTGGAACTGTTCCAATATATGAAGTTGCTGTAAGAGCAATTGAAAAATACGGCAGTATTGTCAAAATGACTGTGGATGACATTTTTAATGTAATTGAGGAACATGCCCAAGATGGAGTTGATTTTATAACAGTTCATTGTGGAGTGACAATGAAAATTGTTGAAATGCTTAAATCCGGTGAAAGAGTTCTACCTATTGTAAGCAGAGGAGGTTCAATCCTTGCAGATTGGATATGTCACAATGGAAAAGAAAATCCCCTTTATGAACATTTTGATAGACTTATTGAAATTGCAAAAAAGTATGACCTTACCCTCAGTCTTGGAGATGGATTAAGACCGGGTTGTCTCAAGGATGCAACAGATAAGTTTCAGCTTCTTGAATTAATAACTATTGGAAAGCTCAAAGATATAGCTGTATCAGAGGGTGTTCAATGCCTTATTGAAGGTCCTGGTCACTTACCAATTAATCATATCGAGACAAATATTAAACTTCAAAAGAGTATTTGTAAAGAAGCCCCCTTTTATGTATTAGGCCCGCTGGTCACAGACTGTGCAATGGGTTATGACCATATTGCAGCTGCAATTGGTGGAGCCTGGGCTGGTTATTTTGGTGCTGATTTTTTATGCTATGTGACTCCTTCAGAACACATAAGACTTCCTGATAAAAACGATGTAAAAGAGGGTGTTATTGCATCAAAAATTGCTGCCCATGCTGCAGATATTGCAAAGGGATATTACAAGGCATGGGAAAGGGATAACAGAATGGCACAGGCAAGAAGAAACTTTGAGTGGCAGGAACAGATTACTCTTTCCTTTGACCCTGAAAAGGTTCTTTCAATGAGAGCAGAACGTCCACCTGTTGAAGATGAAAGAGTTTGTAGTATGTGTGGAGAATTCTGTGCTATAAAGATTTCAAGAAAGGCAGTTGAAGAGTAAAAGCAAACATTATCAGGGGCTAAAAAAGTTGATTTGATGGACTTTAGCAGAGAAAAAATTTTTTACAGCTAATTTTCATGGATTTTCTGGCATAATTTTATCAATATGTCAAGAATTTTATCAATACTATTTTCATAAATTTCAAATCCATCAGGATAAAACTTTAAATTCTTTATGATTTCTTTTTTCTTGAAACTACTGAGGGTTGAAAGTAATTTTTGAACAAAAACATCTTCTAATGGTTGTTTAAGGATAAATCTAAAACTTCCCTTTTTCTGTTGAATCTTTTCTAAATTAATTCTCGATGCAAAAACTCTTAATCGTGTGATTTTAAATAGATTATCAACTTCCTTTGGTAATCTGCCAAATCTATCTAAAATTTCTTGATATAATTTGTCTACTTCTGTTTCCTCGTAAATTTGAGTTAATTTTCTGTAAATTCTTATTCTCATTGATGTGTCATCTATATATTCCTCCGGTATAAAAGCAGGTATTGAGATTTTAATCTCAGGCAATTTAGATACTCCGATGTATTCACCTTTTATTTCCTTAATAGCTTCATTAAGCATTTCAATATAAAGGTCAAAGCCCAATCTGTTTATTCCAGATTGCTCAACTCCTAAAAGTTCTCCAGCTCCCCTTATTTCAAGGTCTTTAAGGGCAATATGAAAACCTGCCCCTAAATAGTTCATTTCCTGTATAGCCTTGATTCTTTTTTTGCGTTTTCAGTTAAATATTCTTCAGATGGTAGAATAAAATATGCATAGGCTTGCCTGTCTGATCTACCAACTCTGCCTCTTATTTGATACAGATCGCTTAAACCAAAAAAGTCAGCCCTGTTTATTATTATAGTATTAACATTGGGAATATCTATACCAGAGGCAATTATGGATGTGCATAATAATATATCGATTTTTCCATCTAAAAAGGAAAGCATGATTTTGTCAAGTTGTTGTTCTTTCATCCTACCATGGGCAATTGCAATTCTGGCTGAAGGAACAATAGCTTGTAATTTGCTTTTATAAATTTCAATATCATTAATTCTGTTATGAAGGAAATAAATCTGCCCATTTCTTTTTATTTCTCTATCAATGGCTTCCTTTATTATGGCATAGTCTTCTCTGATTATAAATGTTCTTATAGCAAGTCTATCCCTTGGAGGAGTTTGAATCACAAAAATATCCCATAGACCACTAAGTCCAATTTGAAGGGTTCTCGGAATAGGAGTAGCAGTAATAGTTAGTAAATCAACTTTTGGAAATTTTTCTTTAATTTTTTCTTTTTGAATTACTCCAAATTTTTGTTCTTCATCTATAATAAGTAAGCCAAGATCAAAAAAGTCAATGTCTTTCAGAATCATCATATGAGTTCCTATCAAAATATCAACTTTTCCTTTTTTTGTATCTTCAATTGCTTTTTTTATTTCTTTTTCTGAACGAAAACGACTTAAATACTCAATTCTCACAGGAAAAGCTTCGAATCTTTTTTTAAAGGTTCTGTAATGCTGTTCACACAACAAAGTTGTTGGAACTAAAACTGCTACCTGTTTTCCATCATATACTGCCCTAAAGGCAGCCCGCATAGCAACCTCTGTTTTTCCATAACCTGCATCTCCACAAAGAAGAACATCCATAGGAAAGGGTTGCCTCATTCTCTTTAAAATTTCATCAATTGCCTTCTGCTGATCTTCGGTTTCTTCATAGGAAAAAAAATCATCAAAATTTTTATGGATTTCTGTATCTTCACTATATATAAAACCTCTTTCAGTTTTTCTTTGTGCATAAAGATTAAGTAGTTTATCTGCAATATCATGAATTTTCTTTCTTTCTCTTTCTTTTATTTTCTGCCATCTATTTGTCCCGAGTTTATCTAACTGAGGGATAAATCCTTCTTTTGCAGAATATCGGTATATTTTTTCAACACTCCATGTAGGAACATATACAATATCTCCATCCTTGTACTCTAAAACTAAAACATCTTCTTCAGAATCTTCATATATCTGTCTTTTAATTCCTTTAAAAATCCCGATACCATGATCTTTGTGGACTATGTAGTCTCCTTCTTTAATTTCTAATCCATCTATGGGAATTTTTTGGATTAGGGGTTTTCTTTTTTTAAGTGGTTTTTCAGTAAAAATTTGTCCATCAGAAAGTATTAAAAGATTTTCTCTGAAGAGATAATCTTCCAATTCGCCAATTGTGATTGCATATTTGCCCGAGTAACTTCCAACTTCATTTTTATTTATTATTGGAGCTATTATGTCATGATTAAATAAAATTTCCTTTACTGAATGGGCTTTTCCAAGGGAATTCAATACAATCAGAACTGGAATTTTAAGTGATTTTAAATTTTTAGGAAAATCATATATATTAACCCTTTCCTGAGGAGTAATTCCTAAGCCGGATATAGATTTATCTTTACCGTCAGTTGCATTTTGAGAAAATTTATAAGGCAGATGGGATATCTTAACTAAATTGAAATTTTTATGATTTTCGAAATCTGAATTTTTTCCAATAGAGATGACAATTTCTGGTTCTATGTAATCCAAAATATTGTCTGTTTTTTCACCTTCTAAAGTAGGTATTATTAAAACTTCATAAACTGATTTAAAGGACTTTTGAGTGTCAGGATAAAATATTTTGATTTCTTCAATTTCATTGCCGAAAAATTCAATTCTGTATGGATATTCTTCTCCTAAATTCCATATGTCAAAGACCCATCCATGATGTGAAAACTCTCCTTCCTGAACAACCATCTCAGTTTCTGAATAGCCAGCTTTAATAAGATTGCTTTTTAAGGTATCTCTTTCGATCTCTAAGCCTTTTTTTAAAATAAAGGATAATTTTTCAAGTTCACGATTTATCATTAAAGCAGAGCTGGTTGTTATTATTTTGGAATTTTTGCTTTTGGAAATTTTGATTAAATTTACAAGTCTTTCATTTCCTTCGGAAGGAAGATATAGTATTTGATTTTTTAGATTGAAGAATTCAGAAAAGATATTTATAGCTGTGTAAAGTTTTTGTGTATTTTCATCATTTTCCTCAATTACAATAAATTTTTTGTCAAAAAACAAAAGTGATAGTGCTAAAGAGGAGATAGAAATATTGTAAATCTCTTTATGATTTTGTAAAAGTTGAAGCAATGAATTTTTTTCAACTAACAGAGCTTCTGAAATTGAAAATTCAGTTTTTTCAAATAAATCCATATTAGAAGATTTTTTTAGATATTTACTAATACCGCCAAGGCAGTAAAAAATAATACAGTAAGACTTATATATCCATTCATATTGAAAAAAGCTATATTAAGTTTTGAAAGGTCATGAGGTTTTACTAATGAATGTTCACGAATGAATAAATAGGCAACAACGATAATCCCAATCCAATAGAAAAAGTTGAGATTAAAAATTACTCCTGTAATAACTAAAAAAATCCATGTAATGAAGTGAAATATTCTCGCCATTTTAATTGCCTTTTGAACTCCAAAAATTTTTGGAATTGAATAAATTCCATATTTTTTATCAAATTCAACATCCCATAGTGCATATAGGGTATCGAATCCTGCAAGCCAAAAAATAACAGTTAGAACTAAAGGAATTATTTCCCAATCAAAAGTTCCCTTTACTGCAATCCATGCTCCAAGGGGTGCTAATGAAAGGGCTAAACCCAGCACAAAATGGCAAGCCCATGTAAATCTTTTAGTATAGGAATATAAAAGGAGAATTCCGATCGCAATCGGAGTTAATTTAAAACATAGTGGATTAAGTTTCCACGCAGAGTATACAAAAAGACAAAGACATATTAATGTGAACAAAGTTGCTTCCCAGAGTTTTATTTTTCCTGTAGGAATTTCTCTATTTGCTGTTCTTGGATTAAGGGAATCAATTTTTCTATCTATTATTCTATTAAATCCGAAGGCAGAGGCTCTTGCAAAAACCATTGCAACAGTAATCCAGAAAATCTTTTCAAATTCTGGAATTCCTTGAACAGAAAGCATTGCTCCCACAAAAGCAAAGGGAAGAGCAAAAACACTATGCTCAATTTTTATCATTCTTAAATAAAGAACTGCTTTATTGAAGATGGACATAACAGATTATTATAACATCAATATTTTAAACATTAACAGAAAATGTTGAAAACCTAAAATTGCCAATAGGCATATAAAAAAGTGAGCCTCCTTTTTGTGGATTTTAGTTTTAGGGGTGATATAAAATATCACCCAAATGGTGAAAAAACACACAAAAAAAGGAGGCTCATAAATATGATAAAACAAAATATACTTTCTTTCAAGTTATCCCGCACAAAAGATGAAATAACAGCAAGGTCAGGTTTAGCTCTTTATTCTGAATTCTTCAAAGGGACTTTGTCCCTTTGTATCTACATAAAATTAAATTAAATAAAATTAGGGAGTTTGAGGGACTTTGTCCCTCAAAGATTGGTTCAAACAGGGGTTATCCTGCATACTGTTACATTGAACCAATACTTCTTATGCTTACAGGGGGAGGGAAAACAATAGAGGATTTAAGAGAAATAAACAATGATACTGCATTAAGAAAACTTACTGGGATGGAAAAAATGCCTTCACCATCTACATTTGGAGATTGGTTAAGAAGGCAGGGAAATTCAGAGGGACTTCAGGCATTAAAGAAAGTAATTGACATAACAACTAAGAAAGCATTATCAATGGATAAAAGGAAAGAGTATACACTTTATTCAGACCCTACGATAATTGAGTCAGAAAAGTATGATGCAAAAATGACCTACAGAGGGACAAAGGGATACAGACCCATTATAGCAACTTTAGATGAAATTCCCTTAATAATATCTCATTCATTCAGGCAAGGGAATGAAACAGGGCAGGGAATTGAGGTAATAAAGAAAGCCTATGAAGTATTACCTCATGGTAAAAAAATAAGCCTTGCCTGTCTTGACAGTGAATTTTACAATACTGAAGTAATTGAGTATTTGAGGGACAAGGGGACAAAATTTTGCATAGTAGCAGACAAAACATTCTCAGTTAAGGAATTGATAAAAAGGATAGATAGATGGGAGTCTTTCAAAGACAGGGATGGAATACAGACAGAAAAAGAGATAGGTGAGACAGTGCACACGATGAACAGGCTTGGATTTTTATTCAAACTTGTAGTGTTAAGATGGAAGCCAAAGCAGAGAGCCCTTAAAGTGCTGTAAGGGGCAAAAACAGGGTTGTTGAATTTTCTATCGGCAATTTTATGGGTTTCCTCAGAATTGATAAAAGAGGCAACCATCCAGCAACCATCCATTTAAACTATATAGTTTTCCCAATAAAACTATAAAAAAGGAGGTCATCAGGATGGTTGCCAAATACTTAAAGGGACTTTGTCCCGACTTGGTTCAGGGATTTCTTCTTTCAAAATCTTTTTCGATTGATATCATAGAAAGCAATATAATCAAATAACTTTAATAAATATCTTGGGATACCTTAACTGTTAAATCTCCGAGCATGTTTGTGTAACTTCCAAGTTCATTATCATACCAGCCATATATTACTGCTTGAGTTACTGGAATTTGTAATTTATCTACTGTTGGAGTTCCAATTGAACACATCTTTGAAATATCAAGGGTAATCATGGCAGTTCTTGTATGTGTTTCACTGCCTTCAATTATTGCAGCAGGACCAAAGAATCCTATTATATCTGTTGAAACTTTTTGATCATCGGTAAACAGTAAATATCCTCTTTTTTCTCTCTCAGCAGCCTCTTTATATATATTGTTTATTAAATCTCCACTGATTAAATTTTCCTCTTCATCTTTGAAAGCAACAACAAGGATAATTAATGAACCAGTTACCACAGGAACTCTTACAGATTGAGCGATAAATCCAATATTTTTCATCTCTGGTAATACAAGTGCAAGAGTCTTGGCTGCGCCTGTGCTTGTAAGAATTATGTTATTCATTGCAGAACGAATTTTTCTTAAATCTGTCGCTCCTGTTTTTGGTACTCTATCAAGTACCTGCTGAGAGGCAGTTACTGCATGAACAGTTGCCATTGAAACACTAAGAATTCTATCTGCTCCAAAATAATCAAGTAGAGGTTTCATCATATGAGCAAGACAGGTTGTTGTACAAGATGCTCCAGATATAATCAGGTGTTTTTTTGGGTCATACATTTCTTCATTGATTCCCATTATTACTGTTACAGCATCATCTGGTATTTCCTTGGTTTTATCCTTTATTTTAAAGGGGGCGCTTACTATTACTTTATAGGCTCCTGAATCCAGATGTCCTCTTACTGAACCATCCTTTGAATCTGATGGAAGTGTGGGATCAAGAAATTTACCAGTTGTGTCAACAACTAATTTAGCTCCCTTTTTTTCCCATCCTATATCTTTTGGATTTCTGTTTTCCGTAAGAATTTTTACTGGTATTCCATCAATTATTATTGTGGAGTTGCTTTCATCTATCTTTTCAATGACACTTTTTGATTTATATCCATAAAGATAGTTATGAAGTCTACCGTAAGTGGAATCATGTTCAATATAAAAGGCTACATCTTTTAGAGAATTACCTACTTTTCTACCAAGATTCACAACTATCTGAGAAAAATATTTTCTTCCAATATGATGCCACAGTGTTAATTTTCCAATTCTTCCTAAACCATTAATCCCCAAAATTGCCTTTTCCATTTTATCCTCCTACAATTTATAAAATTTCAGTTGTAAGATAAATTTTTTGAGTTTCATGTTTTCCAAGATAAACCAATCCGCTTCTTCCATCTATGCTGATAAAATCACCTTTTTTGAGAATTCTTTTTCCTATTTTACACTTTTTTTCGTTCTGATAAACAGTCATTTTTGAAAATCCTACGACACAGGTTTTTCCAAGTTTAGTTGCCACAATTGAT
Organism: Thermodesulfovibrio sp. N1; assembly: GCF_001707915.1. Taxonomy (GTDB): domain Bacteria; phylum Nitrospirota; class Thermodesulfovibrionia; order Thermodesulfovibrionales; family Thermodesulfovibrionaceae; genus Thermodesulfovibrio. Next base: position 15,090 of record NZ_MAVV01000009.1, read on the forward strand.
GCATGGGATGTAGAGCCACCTCTTGCAGTTAAAATTCCATCAGCATTGGCAATGTGAATGATATCATCGGGGACTGTATCAGCCCTTAAAAGTATTACAGGAGTTTGAGGATCCTGTGCTTTAAAAGTTTTAATGTCATCAACATCAAAAACAATTCGTCCTGACAGAGCACCGCCACTTACACCAATTCCTGTTCCAAGTTTACTTTCATTTAAAGCTACAGAGGGTAGGAATACTGTTATCATTTCACCTTTTAAATAGCTCATTTCTCTTGTCTGAAGGATATAAAGGTCATTTTTTCCGCGTCCTTCAAAGGTAAACTCAATTTCCTGATGATCCCACTTTTCTTTATAAATGAGTTTTTCTGCTATTTCAAGGAGGGTTTGATATATTTCAGGAAAAGCCTCTTCTAAAGATTTTTCATGAACTCTTCCCTCATATAATTTTTGTTCAACTGATATTGGGAAGGTGTTTACAAGACCTGATACAATGTCTTCACCCTGGGCTCCAGGTGTATAGTCTCCCCAAAGAACAAGTCTGTCTGAGGGCTCCTTTGGATTTCTTGTGAATAAAACTCCAGAGCCTGAATTTGTATCAAGATTTCCAAATACCATTTTTTGAACAACTACTGCTGTCCCCCAATCTTCAGAAATTCCGAGAATTTCTCTGTAGGTTTTTGCTTTTTGGGAATACCATGAATTGAAAACTTGATTTATAGCAATTATAAGCTGTTTCCATGGATCCTCTTCTATTTTTATCCCCATAGAAAGAATAAATTCTTTATAAGCAAGAGAAACATCTTTCATCTGGGTAGGTGTAAACTGAATTTTGAATTCTACTTTATATTTTTTTTTATAAAAATTAATTATATTGTCAAATTCATCTCTGTCAAGTCCGAAGGACATTCCCCAACATTGCAAGAATCTTCTGTAACTGTCCCATACAAACCAAGGTTTACCTGTTTGTTTACTGAGTCCCTCAGCAATTTCATCATTTATTCCTACATTAAGAAAGGAGTTCATCATACCAGGCATTGAAATTGCTCCTCCACTTCTTACAGATACTAAAAGAGGATTTGAGGAATCATTAAATTTTCGTTTGGAGTTAATTTCAAGTCTTCTTAATGCTTGCTTTAGTTCTTTTTCTAAATGTGTTAAAGCAGGTTCAAAATTATTTATTACTTCTCTACATCTAAAAACTTCTGTGGTAAGTATAAATCCTGGTGGCACAGATATACCTTTTGTAGAGAGTTTAATTAGATTGTGGCCTTTGTTTCCTAAGTGTATTCTGTCATTTATTTCTCTTTTTGGAGCATAAATGTCACAAAGTATTTTTTTAGGGTCATAGGTCATAAGAAGATCGAGTTCCTTATATTGTAATTTTTCAGCCTGATTATAGGCAGTCTTTATTATCCTGCCAATTAACCTGTCAAGTTGGCTCAATCCAGGATATTCCATTACTATTTCTCTTAGAAATCTCTCCGATGATGCACTGATAAACTCAAAACTTTCTTTGTTATTATTTTCTTGTGTTGTTTTTATTTTTGTTATTATTTTCCTTAACCACTTTGTATATGGTGCCGTACAATAAGTGTTAACAATATCACTAACAGATTCTGATAGATTTCTAAATATGTCCATGTATTGTGAAAAAGTAAATCTTCTTATTTCAAGGGCAACTGTTAACATATCAAGTGTATTGATAAATTTCTGTGATGTAAGTCCATTAAGTTCAAGGATTTTGAGAAAAAGTTTAAGATACTTTTCAATTCTAAAAAGAGTTGCTCTTGTAATAAAATCTAAGTCAATAGATTGCTCTACTTCATCAAGAAGACTGTGAAGTATATTTTCAAGCCTTAAAAATACAGAAAGGGCATTAAACTTTCTTTCGCTGTATCTTCCAAATACTGAAGGTATTCCTGCAGCAATATGTCTTTTATGGGCTATGTCTTCAAAGGCTTCATATTTTTGAGAAGAAAAAATAATATTTTTTAATTCTTCAAGATAATTGACCAAGGCTTCAATTTTTTTATAGAGGGATTCTTCTAAGAATATCTCTATAAGATAAGAACCATCAGGTAAACCTAAATATAGAGTTTCTTTAAGGAAATGATCTAATTCGCAGTAATCTATGTTATATTTGCTATAAAGAATTTGAAATAGTCTGATAGTGAGAATTCCTTTAGTCTTGATAACTTGTGAAAATTGGTAGGAATTTATTTTTGTAGCTACTGTGTCTATTGGTGTAAAAAGAAGTTCATTCAGAGAAATAAATTCTTCACTTAATCTTTTGAATAATTCTCCTAATTCCATAAAATGTTCTTTTTCATTGTCTAAGTTATCCAATAGTTCTTGGGGAAAATATTTTTTAAGTTTTGATTTTTCTCCAGTGATCCAAAAATTTATGGTTTCTTTCAGTAAATCTATAATTAAAGGACTGCTTTCTACATGAATCTGTTTTCTTATGAAGTGAATTATAGGGTCCTTTCTTTTAAATATTTCATCTACTTCTGTGGAAACAGTTCTTAATTGTCCTTCTGCATTTATTTCATTGAAATAAACTGGCAGTTTTCTTAAAATCGGCTTAACTAAATAGAAAAAAGTGTGTATTTCAGAATTTAAAAGTTTTGTTATATCCCTCTGAAAAAAATCAGTGTCTTTTATATGGACACCACCGAAAAATAAATAAATGCTGAGAGCAGGAATTAATTCCTTAGAGAGTACAGGATTTTTTGATATTAAATCAAACCATAATCGCAAGCCTCTCAAGTGATTTCTGTTGTCTGAAATTGTATAGTCTTCCATAAATCCTTTTAAATTAGGTGAGTGAAATCCAATAGAAATAAAGTTTTCTGTGAATAAATTTATAATTTCTTTGTTTTCTGAAGAGTAAACAGTATTTCCCATTTCTTCTAAAGAAAATAAAACTGCATCTGGCAGTTCATAAAAAAATCTCTCAAATTGTATGAATAATTTCTCTATCAATTCTAAAGTTTTTTTTGTGGAAAGAGAAATCAAAGCAGGAAAAGAATTTTTAAAAATTTTACCAAGTTCTCTTATTGAAAAATCGTATAATTCTTTTAGTTCTTCGTTTTCAGTAATCCAGAATAGATAGAGAATTTTATTTTGAATATCGATCCATATATCTCCTGAATTTATAAATTGTTTATGAATTTCCCGAAGGATATTAAAAATTTCCAATCGGGAAGGAATATTTACTAACTCATTTATTTCGTTGATTTTTTCAATTTTTTTAGTATTATCTAATAATTCTTTGTAAAAATTACTAAAAGTTTCCTGAACAAATGGTAAACCCTGAGGAAAGGCTTCTTTGTAAAAATCAACGGGATTTTTTAGAAATCCCATAGAGTTGTAAAGAGTTTGTAGATATTTTTTATAAATTTTTTTAAATGAGTCTGTTAAATCGAGATGGTAAATATTCATTTTAATGAGAGTTTTGCAAATGATTCTTAATGTATCTAATCTTGAAAGATTTTTGGATATATCCAAAGATAATAGATTTTTAAAGATTTTAGATGCTAAATCAAGAAATTTTTGATTTTCTGGAGCATTACATTCTTCAATTAACTTTAGAATCATTCTTAGTAACGATTTTAGATAGTTTCCTTCAGTATCTCTTTTGTTTATATGATTGATTAGATAATCAAATAAAGCCTCTACTGCATCAAAGCCTTCATGATGCTTCAAGTAATAATTAAAGTATTTTACAAAATGAGTTTCTATTTCGTAGGCAATATTTAAATTTGAAACATTGTTTTGTAGGTTTTTTACTAACTCTTCAACGCTGCTTAGGATTCCTGGATAGGAGGAAAAAATTTTGATAATTTTGTCTATTTTTCCAGGCTCTAAGTAAGGCTCTAAAATACTTTCATTCAACCTCACACTTTAATTATATCAAAAAGATGTAGTAAACTAAAAAATCTTTATGTTAAAATTTTGCAGAGATATTTCTAAATAATATTGAGCAATGAATAAAACCTTGTTTTTGCCTGAAATACATGAAGAGTGTGGGATATTTGGTATCTTTGGTCATTCTGAAGCTGCCAATCTTACTTATTTGGGGCTTTATGCTCTTCAACATCGTGGTCAGGAAGGAGCTGGAATCTGCTCATCTGATGGAACAAAGCTGTATCTTGAAAAATCCCTCGGTCTTGTTGCTGAAATATTCAATGAAAAAGTTTTAAAAAATCTACCAGGACACATAGCAATAGGACATAATAGATATTCAACAACAGGCGCAAGCACTATAGAAAATGTTCAACCTCTTATGGCAACTTACTCTCTTGGAAGCATAGCAATAGCCCATAATGGGAATTTGGTAGATATTGAAAATTTGAAGAATAAGCTTGAAAAAGATGGAGCTATATTTCAAAGCACCTCTGATAGTGAAATAATTTTACATCTTATTGCAAGAGCAAAAAGTGGTGAACCAAAAGAGAGAATTGCAAGTGCTGTAAGACAGATATCAGGAGCTTTTTCGTTGTTGTTAATGACAGAAAAAGAATTAATTGCCATTAGGGATCCCTATGGTATAAGACCCCTTTGTCTTGGACAGATAAAGGATGCCTATGTAGTGGCTTCAGAGACATGTGCCTTTGATCTCATTGGTGCAACTTATCTGAGAGATATAGAGCCTGGTGAAATGTTAATCATTGATGAAAATGGCTTAAATTCAATGAAAATTTTTAATTCTATAAAAAGGGCACACTGTGTATTTGAGTTTATTTATTTTGCAAGACCAGACAGTTATATTTTTGATCACATATGTGTGCATACGATTAGAAAAGAACTTGGAAGACAACTTGCCAGAGAACATGCTATAGATGCTGACTTAGTTATTCCTGTACCTGATTCTGGTGTGCCTGCAGCATTAGGATATGCTGAGGAAAGTGGTATACCCTTCGAATTTGGATTGATAAGAAATCACTATGTAGGACGCACCTTTATAGAACCAAAACAGAGTATTAGACATTTCGGAGTAAAAGTAAAGCTTAATCCTGTTAGAGATGCTCTGAAAGGTAAGAAAGTAGTAGTAATAGATGATTCTATTGTAAGAGGGACAACTTCAAAAAAAATAGTAAAGATGATAAGAGAACTTGGAGGTGCTAAAGAGGTTCATTTAAGGATTAGTTCCCCACCTACTATTGGTCCCTGTTTCTACGGCATAGATACTCCTACAAGGCAAGAGCTTATTGCGTCTTCACACAAAATTGAAGAGATCAGAAAATATACTACAGCAGACTCTCTTAGCTATTTAAGCATTGAAGGATTGAAAAAAATAGTACCTAATTCTGATTTGTACTGTATGGCTTGTTTTAACTGTAAATATCCTATTGAATTTCAATCTAAGAAAATAAATCAGTTGGAGCTTTTTGAATGAACATAAAGCCTCTTGAAGATATTTATAAGGTCAATTTAAATATTCAGCCTCATGAAAGGCTTCTTTTATTTACAGATACAATAAGAAAGGAAGAAAATCTCACTGAATACGACAAAATAAGAAGACAGTCATTGAAAGATGTGGTTTTAGCTTTGAAAGAGATTGGTAGTAAAATTTGTAAAAAACTTATTTATTTTGAATATCCTTCTTTAGGGTCCCATGGATTAGAACCACCTCAAGAACTCTGGGAACTTGCTTTTGGTAAAAGAACATTTGATGATTTAAAAAATAGAGGATTTTTAGAAAAATTAATATCAAAGGAAATAACTAAAAAAGAACTATTAACAGTGAAAAAAATTATTAAAACTCACAAAGATGACGCTGTAAATGCAGTTATTGCGCTGTCTAATTTTTCAACAAGTCATACCAATTTCAGAGACTTGCTAACAAGAGTATGTGGAACAAGATATGCAAGTATGCCACTTTTTGATATTTCAATGCTTGATGGAGCTATGAGTGCAGACTGGATGAAAATATACAAAAGGGGTTTAAAGATAAAGAAAATTCTTAGGGAAGTTATAAAAATTCATATAGAAACACCAAATGGTACTGATATCACATTATTTAAAAATAAAAGGAAAATTCATATTGACTCTGGAATATTAACTAAAAAAGGCTCATTCGGAAATCTACCTGCTGGTGAAGTGTTCCTTGCACCTTTAGAAGATTTATCAGAAGGTAGACTTGTTTTAGAATGGGCACCAACAAGAAAATTAAATACTCCTCTAATTTTGCATATAAAAGAGGGAAGGGTAGTTGAAATACAAGGAGATGAACCCTACAAAATGGAGCTTGAAAGAAAACTAAGTGAAAGACCTGAAAATAGAAACGTTGCAGAGCTTGGTATTGGTATTAATGATAAAGCAAGTAAACCAGATAACATACTTGAGTCAGAAAAAATACTTGGCACAATTCATATTGCAATTGGTGATAATTCATCCTTTGGCGGGAAAATAAGGACTCCTTTTCATCAGGATTTTATTTTCTTTGCTCCTAATGTTTATGGAATTGACACTAATGGGAAAGAAATAATTATTTTAAAAGAAGGTAAAATTCTGGTATAATAATTTTTTATGAAAGCAATTGTTGAAATAGAATTTAAAGATTTGCCTGTAGAAAGAATTCAGCAAATACTAATTGAAATGCTTTCTACATTAAAAACCCTTGAGATGATTGATGAGGGCAAATTTCAAATATTCACGCCTGACGGAGTAGTTACAGAAAAGTGCATATTTGAAGAAAATAAAGTAGTTGCTTGAAGAAGAAATCCTCTGCTGTAAGCAGAAGTAAGTAAAATGTCAATAAAAATCGTCTGCCAGAACAAAAAAGCTTATGCTGATTATTTTATTGATGAAACTATAGAGGCAGGAATTGTTCTTACTGGAACAGAGGTAAAATCTTTAAGAGAAGGCAAAGCCAATTTAAAAGACAGTTATGTAATCATCAAGGATGGAGAGGCTTGGCTTCTTAATTGTCATATAAGTCCTTACAGTCATGGAAATATTTACAATCATGACCCTCTAAGAACAAGAAAACTTTTGTTACACAAAAAAGAGATTGAAAGACTAAGAGGTAAAACACAGCAACAGGGTTATACACTTATTCCGCTTAAGTTATATTTCAAAGGTCCCAATGTAAAAGTTGAAATTGCTCTTGCAAGGGGTAGAAAAAAATATGAAAAAAGAGATATAATTAAAAAAAGAGAAGCTCAAAGAGAAATTGAGCGAGCTATAAAAAACAAATGATCTTTAACAAGGGGGCGAAAGGACTCGACGGAGGTAGTGAGGGCTAAGCTGCATGTCGTGGTTCTCACCGCCACGTAAAATAGGTGGGGAAAACACAACTGCCAACAACGAATTGGCACTCGCTGCTTAATTAAAAGCAGCCGCCTTCTTAGGTTCTGCTCTGAGGCTTAAGAAAGGCGTCATAAATCAGAGCTATCCTTAAGTGTTTAACCCGACACTTAAGGGAAACTTAAGGGTTGTAGGCTATAAGAGAGCCTGTGGAAGGGCGCACTTATAGCCGAAGCTCAAAGCTTCCACTAAGCATGTAGATGCTTAGAAGTAGCACCTTCGGACGCGGGTTCGATTCCCGCCGCCTCCACCATAAAAATCCTTAAAAATCAATAACTTTTATTCCAAAATTTTTATCCGATTTCTATCCGGAAATTATATATAAGAAAGCAAAAAAATGATATGGTCAAATTTAATATAAATGGTAAAATTCCTTTTTTCCATGTAAGGTTGTAAAGTGTGCAAAGACCTTTGAAATGCATTATTAAATACCAAATAAAAGCAACCGTTGTCCCAATTGATAATACAATGTTCATATTATCTAATCCCGAGTTAATTGTCAATCAGAATAAAAATGGGTAGTGTAAAATATTTTGTGTAAAATTTTATAAAACAAAGAAGGATGTACCTCCTGTAAAATATTAATGGCAAAAAACTAAAAAAGGAGGCACATCCATGGAATTAAAAATTAGCGTATCATAAGCTGTGGAATTAATCAAGGAGATTAAAGCAATGCCTGAGAAAATTTTTAATTACATTGAAAGCAGTCTCAGAGAATCGGTAGGGTCATTTTTAAGTGGACTTATGCAAAAGGAACTGACTGCTCATCTTGGAAGGCAGAGGTATGAAAGAAAGCAAGACAGCAAAAACTATCGTAATGGTTCATATCTAAGAGAATTGTGTCTGTCCATAGAATTTTTTCACAAACATCTGCTTCAATTCATATAAAGCTAACTTAACCAAAGGAATCGACTTTTTCCATTTATTCTTCTCTATCCCGCTTACTTCTTCATCTTTTATCTGAGTATGATAGGCATCTATAAATAGGGCAAACATATCTGATGGTAATTCTTTTATCTCCTCTATTTGTTCTGCTGAGTAGGGAAGATTCATTGACTGTAGCAGTGCCTTTATTTTATTTGGTGAGTAACTCACAAGATTGAGAATAAATTCCTGAAAACTCTCATTAGCTTTCTGCCATTCTGCAGGCAATATTGCTTGACGAAATTCTGATTTTCTGTCTCTTGGGACTGAAATACCTAAGTTACCTAAAAAACAGGCAAGTTGTCTTTCATAATATCCATTTGCTTTGTTGTCTATACTTTCCCTTAAATAAATCTCTCTTTCCTTCTTCATAAGTTCATTCAAAAGTAAAGCTACTATTGTTTGTTTTTATACTGGCGCAATGAATTTGCGAGCTTTGATGAGGCAAAGGAGAAGATAGACAGGTGGATACAAGGGATAAAAAAATGGATGTAAAAGATAGGTAGATGAAAAATTTTAGATAAAATCCCCTCTTAAGAGGACTTTTAGAGTCAAAAAATCACTCTTTGAAATTTCTATCGGCAATTTCAGGACAATTTATTAAAGATGTCTTTTTTTGCTATTTTGATTTATAATTAAAAAATTAATCTATAGAATTTTTAGGAGGCACAGTGGCGGATATAGCATTTTTAAAAGAAATGGCAAAAAATTTGAGAATCGAAATTGTAAAAATGCTTGCATTAGCTGGTTCAGGTCATACAGGTGGAAGTCTTTCTTCTGCTGACATAGTAACTGCTCTTTATTTTTATAAAATGAAACATGATCCTAAAAACCCCAATTGGCATGCTCGAGATAGATTTGTTCTTTCAAAGGGTCATGCTGCTCCAGTTTTATATGCAGCATTAGCTATGTCAGGATATTTTGATAAATCCCTTTTAGGTACTCTAAGAAAAATAAACTCTCCCCTACAAGGACATCCTTGTTGTAAAAGTCTTCCTGGCATAGAAGTATCCACAGGTTCCTTAGGACAGGGGCTTTCTGTTGCCAATGGTATGGCATTAGGATTAAGACTTGATGGACTTCCATCAAGAGTTTACTGTCTTTTGGGGGATGGAGAAATTCAGGAAGGACAAATATGGGAAGCCGCAATGTCAGCTTCCCATTATAAATTAGATAATCTTTGTGCAATAATTGACCACAACAATCTCCAAATTGACGGATGTTGTTCTGAAGTAATGGATGTTTCTCCTATTGATGAAAAATTTAAAGCCTTTGGATGGAATGTTTTTAACATAGATGGACATAATATGGAAGAAATTGTAGAAGCTTTAGATGAAGCTGAAAAGATTAAAGGAAAACCTACAATGATTGTGGCAAAAACAATAAAAGGTAAAGGTGTCTCTATTTTTGAAGGTAAAGTTCAGTATCACGGAATTGCTCCAACAAAAGAGGAGCTTGAAATTGCACTTAAGGAGCTTAGCAATGGGAAAAATTGAGTGTAGTTGTGACTTAATCGAATTAACTGAATTATGTGGAAAGGATATGGCAACAAGAGATGCCTATGGTATCACTCTTGTTGAACTCGGCAAGAAAAATCCAAATATAGTAGTTCTCGATGCAGACCTTAGCTGTTCAACTAAAACAGTTTTATTTAGGAAAAATTTCCCTGAAAGATTCTTTAACATGGGTGTATCTGAGCAGGATATGATAGGCACAGCTGCTGGATTAGCTTTAACAGGAAAAATTCCTTTTGCTTCAACATTTGCCATTTTCGCAACTGGTAGAGCATGGGAACAGGTTCGCCAAACAGTATGTTATTCTAATGCTAATGTGAAAATTGTTGCAACTCATGGTGGAATTACTGTTGGTGAAGATGGTGCAACTCATCAAGCATTGGAGGATGTGGCATTAATGAGAGTAATACCCGGTATGACTGTTATTGTGCCCGCTGATGCCTATGAAACAAGTCAGTGTATAGTAACTATTTCAGAGTATTATGGACCTGTTTATGTTAGACTTGGCAGAGCAAAAGTGCCTGCTGTTATGCCGTTAGAATATAAATTTAGAATTGGAAAATCCCATGTATTTAATATAGGTAAAGATGTAAATATAATAGCTAATGGGTTAATGGTATCTGAAGCATTAAAGGCTTCTGAAATACTAAATAAAGAAGGAATTCATACTGGAGTGGCCAATTTTTCAACTGTAAAACCCCTTGACGAAGAAACACTTTTGGAAATTGCAAAAAAATCTAAATTAATTATAACTGTAGAAGAACACTCAATAATTGGTGGACTTGGAGGAGCTGTTTCAGAATTTCTTGCTGAAAACTATCCTATTCCTTTAAGAAGAATAGGCATTAAGGATACTTTTGGTTGTTCTGGAGATTGGAAAGAATTATTAAAAATTTATGGACTTACCGCTCAAAATATTGTCGAAGTTGCAAAAGAATTTTTCAAGAAATGATAAGTTTTTTGGGAGTTTATAAATATTATGATTCAACACCAGTTTTACAGAATATTTCTTTTAAAATAGAAAAAGGAGAATTAATATTTATAACTGGTCCATCTGGTGCGGGGAAAACTACACTACTTAGATTGATTTTTGGTAGTGAAAGACCCGATGAAGGAGAAATTAGAGTAGGAGATTTTGAACTTTCAAAAATCAGACAATCAGAAATTCCTTATTTAAGAAGATTTGTTACATTTGTATTTCAGGATTTCAGACTTAGACAGGACCTTACAGTTTATGAAAATGTAGCCCTTCCACTTTTCATATTAGGACAAAAAGAAAAAGACATAAAACAAAAAGTATACGATACTTTAAAAAATATCGGACTTAGACACAGAGCAGACAGTCTTGTTCGAACTCTTTCTGGAGGAGAACAACAAAGAGTTGCCATTGCAAGAGCAGTTATTACAAATCCCAGAATAATACTTGCCGATGAACCAACTGGAAATCTTGATCCCGATACATCAAAAGAAGTAATGACTCTTTTCAGAAATGTAAATGCTATGGGTTGCACAGTTGTAATTGCTACTCATAATCCCGAACTTTTTCAAAGTACTCCTTATAGAGTAATCCATTTGAAAGAGGGGAAATTTTTACAATGAAATCTCCTCTTCAGTCCGCAATTAAAAATCTTTGGTTAAGTAAGTGGTCAACATTAATGGCAATTGTAAGTATTGGAGTTTGTTTTTTTATAGTTACTGCGGTATTAATTGGGCTTTATAATCTGGATATTTTCAGTAAAAAACTGTCAAGTAAAGCAACTATTGTTATATATATAAAAAATGAAATCCCTGAAACTGAAATATATCAATTTATTAATAAACTTAAAGAAACTGGGTTTTTTACAAAGATTCAATATATATCAAAGGAAGATGCATTAAAAGAAATGCAAAATATAATAGAGCCGTCAATGATTGAATTAATTGGTTATAATCCCCTTTCCAATACTGTCGAAGCCTTTATAAAAGATGAAAAAATAGAAAAGATAGAAGAGATAACTCAGAATATTAAAAAATCTGATTTAGTGGAAGATGTTTATTATCCATCAAAAATAATATATGCTTTAAAAACTTTAAAAATTACATTGTGGAATCTCGGAGTAATAATATTTTGTTTTCTCTCTTTGGCAATTTTATTTATAATCTATGCAACTGTTAAAAATCATTACTGGAAAAAAACAGAGGAAATCGAAATTTTAAAACTTCTTGGTGCAACTCCTTCATACATAAGATATCCCTTTATTACTGAAGGCGGAATTTTAGGACTCCTTGGTAGTCTTTTAGCTACAGTATCAATTGTAATAATTTATTTCTTTTTGCATTCAAAAAATGTAATTGAATTTTTACCTGCTATTACTCAGTTAGTTTTTCCTTTTGAGATTCTATATATACTTCCCTGTATAGGATTGCTCTTAGGAGTAGCTTCGTCATTTGTAGCATTAGGTAAAATAAAATATCAGTAACACTATGTTTAAAAAAATATATATTGTATTAGCTGTATTTATATTATTAAGTTTCATAGTAGGCACTGTTTATTCAGCCCAACCAAAGGAAGAATTAAAGGAAATTAAAAAAGAAATTGATATTCATAAAAAGAAATTACAAGAAACAAAAAAATTAGAAAAAAATCTTATTGAGGAATTACAAAAGGTGACAAAGGAACTATATGAAATAGAAAAGAAAATCTCTGCTCATAAAGAAAAAATAAAATCTATCCAGTTAAAAATTGGACAAACAGAAAAGGACATAAAAATATATAGCAATCAGTTAGAAAATAGAAAAAAATATCTTTCAATAAGAATTAGAGGAATTCAAAAACTTCATTATCAACCAGACCCTTATCTACTTTTACTCACCGAAGAAGATACCACTAGGGCGTTAAGAATAATACGAAATACCCAGAAAATAATATATATTGACAAAAAATTAATTAAACAATATAGAGAAGAATTAACAGAATTAGTCAAAAGACAAAAGGATCTTCAAACATTATATGCATCCCTAAAAAAGGAAGAAAGAGAACTTAAAGAAACTGAACAGGAACAGGTCATAAAGAAAAAAGAAAGAGAAAAATTACTCGCTAAAGTTCAAAAGGAAAAATCTCAGTATGAAAGAAAAATAAAAGAACTTGAAGAAAATGCTCGAAGACTTACAAAACTTTTACAGGAAACTGAAAAAAAAGAAAAAAGAACAGGTGCGGTAGACTTACCTGAAGGCACATTTGTAAAAAGAAAAGGAACCCTTCTTTGGCCTGTAAGTGGAAAAGTAGTTGCTTCCTATGGAAATCAAAGGGATCCATTATTTAATGTACCTATGTTTAGAAGCGGAATTTATATTCAAGCACCAGCTGGCACATCTGTTAAAGCATCGGCAGAAGGAAAGGTTGTATATGCCAACTATTTTAAAGGATATGAAAACCTTGTTATAATAAGCCATGGAGAAGGATATTATACAGTTTATGGAAATCTTGCATCAATGAATGTAAAAGAAGGTAGTTTTGTAAAAGGAGGGCAGGTGATTGGTACCTTAGGAGAAAAATCAAATATAGAAACAACAGCCCTTTATTTTGAAATAAGATACAGAGGGAAACCTCTTAATCCTGAACAATGGTTAAGAAGATAAAAAAGGAGGAAAAATGAGAATTAAAAAAATATTATTTATCTCTGTTTTAATTGTATTTATTGCCTTATCTGGGATCACTATTGGTAGATGGTCTGTAGCTCAAACAAACGATTCAATCTACGAAGATCTAAGAACCTTTACAGAAGTTTTTACTACAATAAAAAAACACTATGTTGATGAAGCAAATTCAAAAGAACTAATACTTTCAGCTATTAAAGGTATGGTAAAATCTCTTGATCCTCACTCTGCCTATTTAACTGCACAAGAATACAAGGAATTTCAAACAGAAACAAAGGGTGAATTTGGAGGCATAGGTATTCAAATAGGCATTAAAGATGGTGCATTAACAGTAATAGCTCCCATTGAGGATACACCAGCATGGAAAGCTGGTATTAAGGCAGGCGATAAAATAATAAAAATCGATGGACAATCAACTAAAGACATGAATATCAATGACGCTGTCTCTCGGATGCGTGGACCAAAGGGAAAGCCTGTAACTCTTACAATCCAGCGAGATGAATGGAAAGAACCAAAAGATATAACTATTGTTAGGGATATAATCAAAATCAAGAGCGTCAAATTCAAAATGATAGAAAACGAAATAGGATATATAAAACTCACCCAATTTCAAGAGACCACAGCTCAGGATTTAGCTAATGCTATTAAAACACTAAAAGAAAAAGGCATGAAATCACTTATTTTGGATTTAAGAAATAATCCAGGAGGACTCCTAAACATTGCCGTTGATGTTGCAGAACAGTTCTTACCACCAAAATATTTAGTTGTATCTATAAAGGGAAAATCTGGAGAAAAAATGGATTACTATACAGAAGGATTAAGACCTATGTACACAGATGTGCCAATGATAGTTATTGTAAATCAGGGGTCTGCCTCAGCTTCGGAAATCGTTGCAGGAGCTTTACAGGATTGGGGACGGGCTTTAATTCTCGGAGTTCAAACCTTCGGAAAAGGCTCAGTTCAGAGTCTTATACCACTAAGCGATGGTTCTGCTTTAAAACTTACAACGGCTAAATATTATACACCTAAGGGTAGAAGCATTCATGCTGTAGGTATTAATCCAGACATCGTTGTTAAGCTTGAGACTAAAAACGGGAAAGAAGTTCCTGTAATAAGAGAAAAAGACTTAGAACAACACTTAAAGGGAGAAAAAGTTGAACCTAAAGAGACTGCACCTCAAGAAGTAGATGAAAAGGATGACAATCAACTTCAAAGAGCCATTGATATTCTTAAAAGCTGGAAGATAATGGAAAAATTTAAGAAAGCAGCTTAAAATAAAGTTATATGCCGAAGTGGCGGAACTGGCAGACGCGCCAGATTCAGGATCTGGTGGTGGTTACACCGTGCGGGTTCAAATCCCGCCTTCGGCATTATAACTTTATTTTTATTTTCCTTTCTTCTTATCCTCTGTTGCAATTATTCCAATTTCAAAGATTCTGAATTTACTTTGTAGTTACGCTCAACCTGAGTTTATCAATTTAATCCTTGTAAGTCATTGAAAAAATTGAATTTTATTTTTTAAAAATGCAAATTTTTGTACAACAGACTTGTAACTCCCTTATTTTTATTATCTTTTTATGTTACGAAGTCTTCCTTGGCTGTTATATGGGCTGGTTCGGATACTTTCAATGCCTTAAATAATGCTTTCCCTGTCTTGTCCATTTTGTTCTTTAAATAGTATTCCTTGTCATTTATGCTAAACTTTGTCAGTTATATATTTTTCAAATACTCTTTAAAGTTTTGAGCCAAATTTTAACATTATTTCATACCACCTGTATCCATCTCTTCTTAATTTTATAACTAAATTTGGCTCAACTCTTGCCTCTTTGACAATTAAAAATAGGATAGGTATACGGTAATAATCTCCTATAGAAAAATAAAAATCAGTCATTTTGCCATCTCTTACAGAAACTTCGATATCCACAAATTTTTTACCAAAATAAGCAATTTAAAATTAGATTAGATTTACAAAGGAAAATATTTTTTTATAACAATTAGATATCATAGCAAGAATGCAAAAATTACAAATTTTATACAAAAATTGCAAATAGACACATAATTAGACTAAAATTGCTGATCGAGAAATTGGAAAAATTCACATTAGTAGCCATAATGGCTGTGCCTATTTCAGTACTTTCAGGATTTTTCTTATTTTTGTTGGCTTTGAACCTAAAAAGTCAGCTGGAATAAATAATATCATCCTTTTTTGATTTAGTCCTGTTAATCTTCTTGACTTTAATAATCATAAGTAGCTATCATTTTTTATGGATAAGAAAATTGCTTTTATATATGATGATATTTTCCTTAAGCATGAAACTCCTCCTGGTCATCCTGAGTCAAAGGATAGACTTATTGCAATTGTAAACCGTCTCAAAAAAGAAGAGCTATGGAATAAATTGCTCCACATAAAACCAAGAAAAGCAACAGAAGAAGAATTAGCTTTGGTTCATGAATCTCACTACATAAAAAAAATAAAGAACTCTCCACCTGGCTATTTAGATCCAGATACTTATCTAAGTGAACATTCCTATGAAGTTGCATGTTATGCAGTAGGTGCTGTGCTTGATGCTGTTGATGGTGTTTTGAACAAAAATTTTGATGGTGCTTTTTGTGCAATAAGACCACCAGGTCATCATGCTGAAATGGACCATGCAATGGGATTTTGTATCTTTAATAATGTTGCAGTTGGTGCAGCCTATGCAAAAACAAAGGGAATTAAAAAGATTTTTATAATTGACTTCGATGTCCATCACGGAAATGGCACTCAACATATTTTTGAAGATGACTGTTCAGTGTTTTTTTTCAGTTCCCATCAATTTCCTTTTTATCCGGGAACAGGACGAGAACTTGAGATGGGAAGAGGTGCGGGAGAAGGATGTACTTACAATATTCCTTTAAGGTCTGGTTCAGGAACAAAGGAATATTTAACGATTTTTCAAGATATACTACCACAAAAAATAAGAGAAATTAAACCTGAACTTATACTCGTATCTGCTGGTTATGATATGCATCAAGATGATCCAATGAGCTATATAAATGTAACCACTGAAGGAGTAAGAAGTATAGTAAGAAGTATTCTTAGATCTTCTTACGCCCCTAAAATTTTTGTTCTCGAAGGTGGTTATAATCTTCAATCTCTGTCAGAATGTATTAAAGTAACTCTTGAAGAAATGTTGGGTTAACTTTTCCACAAAAATAACCCTGTATCTTCATCAAAGTCTCTCTCAAAGGATATGCCATCAAGTTCTATAACTTCAAATTCAAAAGCAAAAACCTCAGCTTCATAAAGATGCCCTCCAATACATGAAAAATCTTCCTTTGAAAGAACAATATGAATATGCGGAAAAGGCTCTCCATCTTTAATTGAAACATTTCCCTTTAGAGAAAGTATTTCCATTGGTTCATTAAATTCATGAGAGATATACTTTTTCTCCCTCTGTTCATAATATCCGATTTTAACTCTTGTCACAGCTCCTATTCCGCTTATTAATCCAGAAGTTATTGATTTTTCTTTTAAAAATTTTACAATGCTTGATACAATCTCTTCTCCTTTATAAAGTCTACCCTGTAAAACTCTTTTAACATTAAAATTTTTAATCATTTATTCTACCCCCTATTTAATTCTTTCAGCTAACACTTCTAATGAATGTTTTACTTCAATTTGAAGCCCTTCTTTATCAACTCCTCCACGAATTTGCATTACACAGCCTGGACAGTCTGTGCATACAAGTTTTGCTTCTGTTTTCTGAATATTTTCAAGCTTTCTTCTTAAGATTGTTCCTGATATTTCTGGGAATTTCAATGAATAGCTTCCACCCATTCCACAGCATGTATCCGATTCAAACATCTCAATAAGTTTTAATCCTGCATTTATCAAACTTTCCCTTGGTTGTTGAGATATATTAAGACTTCTTATTAGATGACAGGGGTCATGATAGGTAAAATCAATTTTTGATAGTTTTTTAAACTGAATTTTACCCTCTTTTACAAGTCTATAAATTAATTCTGAAGCATCTATAACTTTTTCTGAAAGATGTTCTGCAGATTTTATTATTTTTTCATCATAATCTTGCTCTTTTAAGTCCTTAATAAACTGATTTTTAAGAGCAACTGTACATGTAGGACAGGCAGACACCACATAGTCTGCTTCTACGCTAAGCAGTGCCTCTATGTTTTGTTTTGAATTATTGGCTGCTACATCCATCACTCCTGAGTATCTTGCAGGTGCTCCACAACATGTTTGTTCCTGAGGAAAAAGGACTTCTATCTGAGCAGAATTAAGCAATTTAACTAAAGCTTCTCCAATCTCAGGATAGGCAAAATCAATAAGACATCCTGCAAAAAATATAGCTTTCTTTTGAGACTTTGGTTGTTCAATTTTTTTAAATCTATCCCTGAATGGAACATCAGCAATAGCAGGAAGACTTCGTTCAGTTGTTAATTCCGAGAGAAAGAATGGCAGATGCCTTATAAATCCGCCTTTTTCAAAGGGTTTTTGAAGCTTTGAGGCAGTTCTTAAAATTGAATGGAATAATTTTCTATTGTTTACTACAGAATATATTGCCTTTGTTTTAAAGTCTAATCCTTCTTCTTTCGAAAGTCTTTTTCTTATTTCAAGAATAAGTTCAGGAATGTTTATTTTACCAGGGCAGACTTTTACACAGTTTCCGCATTGAATACAGAGTCCCTGTATGTCCTTAGATGCCTTAAGTCCCTCGGTCCAAGCAGTAAGTATGGTTCCAATTCCACCGGTATAAACTTTACCAAAAACATGGCCACCAATAATCCTGAATACAGGACATACATTAAGACATGAGGCGCAACGAATGCATTGAAGACTCTGTTTAAATACAGGGTCTCGTGCTATATTAGTGCGATTATTGTCAAAAAGAATTATATGAAACTCTTTTTGAGAACCATCTATGTGAATTTCAGGTTTATTAACGAAAGATATGTAACTTGTTATAAGTTGTGCTGTTGCACTTCTTGGAAGTGCCCTTATAATTGAAAATATATCTTCAAGTTTTGCAACAAGTTTTTCAACGCCAACAACAGCCACATGAATTTTAGGAAGTAACATTGTTAAACGTGCATTACCCTCATTGGTAAAGAGCACCAGTGTTCCTGTTTCTGCAATGGCTATATTGGCACCTGTTATACCCATATCAGCAGAAAGGAATTTTCTTCTTAAGTGCTTACGGGCAAATTTAACCATCTGAGCAATATCTGGCTGGACAGGTTCAACTTTTTTTGTGAAGACATCTGAAACATCATACCTTGTAAGATGAATTGCTGGTAGCACCATGTGGGAAGGTCTTTGCCCTGCAAGTTGAATAATCCATTCACCAAGGTCTGTTTCGTTTACCTCGATACCCTGTTCCTTTAGATACTTATTTAAGTGAATCTCCTCTGTTGCCATTGATTTTGATTTGACGATACTTTTTACATTGTTTTTCTTTGCAAGTTCAATTATATAATTTCTTACTTCCTCTGGACTTTTAGTATAAAAAATCTTTGCACCATTTTCTGTAGCAGATTTTATAAAAGTTTGAATTAGTTCTTGAAGGTGATCTGCTACATAGGATTTAATATTTGCAATTTTTTCTCTTATTCCCTCAAAATCAAGCCCCTCATAGGCTTTACGCCTGCTTACAGCATAGGCTTCTGAAAATCTTGTTAATGCACCGCTTAAATTGGCATTTGATAAAGCTTTTTTTATCTCTTCTTTAATCATCTATACCCCCTAAAAATTATCAATACAAAGGATGATAACCCTTTCTGGACCGTGTACTCCTATTGTAAGAACTCTTTCTATATCAGCAGTTCTACTTGGACCACTTATTACTGTCATGTATGGAATATTTTTTAAATTTATTTGTTTAATCACTGATTCCATATCAGGTAAAATTTTGTTAAGCGGTAAAATTGCTATATGAATTTCTGTTAAAGAAGAACAAAGTCTCTTTGAAATTTTATCAGATATTTCAACAAGACTCCCTGTCTCTGCAATACCAAAGTCAACCTGATTAATTCCTATCTTTGCCGATGATGCTGAGTTAAGGTCTATATTGAATTCAATCTGAGGGAGTTCTTTTTGAAGTGTATCTTTATCAACTCCTTCAAGAAATTCTGATTCACACCATACTACTTCCTTTGAAATCTTTGTTGAAGTATTCTGTTTAATGAAATCCTTTATAAAATCAAGAGCCTCTGCTTTACTGCTAAATTTGTGCACTTCTGCATTTATTGCCTCTGCTTTTTGTTTGAAAAGTTCAAACACCTAAGCCTCCTTTTTATAAGATTCAGCAAGCAAATTAACAGTATGTAAAACTTTACACTTACCATCCCATCGATGAATCCCTTCAAAGAGTTCCATCATACAGGCAGGACATCCTGTGCAAACTACATCTGCCTGCGTTTGTTTTATATCCTCTGCCTTTGCTTGAGTAATTTTTAAAGCAGTGTCAGCATGAGTTAAATGATAACTACCACCACTTCCACAGCAGGCATCGGGTTTTTTCATCTCAACTAAAGTTAAGCCAGGAATCATTTTAAGAAGTTGTCTTGGTTCATTAAATACCTTCATTGATTTCTTAAGATGACAGGAATCATGATAAGTAACTTTTAATTCCACTTTTCCCTTCGGTGGTTCAAATTTTATAATTTTTAAAAGGAATGTAGAGATATCATAAATTTTTTCAGCCCATTTTTTTGCCTTTTTTTCATAAACTGTATCTCCTTCAAGAATAATAGGATATTCATGTTTCAAAGCACTTCCACATGAACCGCAAACTGTAACAATATACTGTGGATTGAAACTTTCAAAAACCTGAAGATTTTTCTTTGCAAGCTCTCTTGCAGTTTCGATATCTCCGTGAACCATTACAGGCATACCACAGCAGTTCTGATTTCTGGGAGTTATAACTTTAATATTATTTCTTTTTAAAACATAAAGTAAATCTTGTCCTACCTCTGGATAAAAGTAATTGACTGAACATCCTGTGAAAAATATTACATTAGCCTGTGGATTTTGAACATCCATTACTTCATTAACTTTATCTCTAAAACTTTCTTTTGTTAACTCTGGTAAAACAAAATCGTCATCAAATCTTTTCCCAAACTGTTTCAAAAATCCCTTAGGAGTTCTTGTTTTTTCATCTTCTTTTTTGAAAAACAGTCCCTGCATTGTTGCAAAGGCTTTCATACCCTTGTCAAAAAGTTCTGGATTTTTAAGAAGTCCAAAAAGAGCCTTTTTAATAAAAGGAATTCCCTTCTTTTTTGCAATAGCTGACCTTAAACCAAGTATAATTCTGTCAAAGCGAACTCCGCTTGGACATGCCATCATACATGATTTACATACAAGACAGTTAAATATAAGTTTCACAAGAGTTTCATCATCTATGTTAATTTTATCTTCCAGCACAGCCTCTCCAAGAGCAATTTTACCTCTGGCAACAGAGGATTCTTTTTTTTCCACATTGTAAATAGGACAAACTGCCATGCAGTTTCCGCATTTCATGCATCTGATAAGTTCTCTCTTTAAAGTTTCTAAATCATCAAAAACTGTTTTTGCCACTTTAGTCCTCCATCGGGACGAGCTTTCCAGGATTTAAGATATTATCGGGGTCTAATGCTTGCTTTATTCTTCTCATTGTTTCAACTCCAGAGCGTCCAATTTCATCTTTAAGATACTTAAGTTTAGCTATACCGATTCCGTGCTCTCCTGATAAAGTTCCACCAAAGGATAAAGCTACATCAAATATTTCATCCACTGCTTTATGAAGCCTTTCCATTTCGTCTTTGTCAAGAGGATCAATTAAAATTGTAGGATGAAGATTTCCATCACCTGCGTGTCCAAAGGTTCCAATGAGAAGATTATATTTTTTGGCAATTTTTTGAATTGAAACAAGCATATCAACAAGTTTTGTTCTTGGAACAGTGGCATCTTCAAGTATTGTTGCAGGTTTTACCTGTGCCAAAGCTGGAAGCGCAGCTCTACGGGCAGCCCAAAGGGAATCTCTTTCCTGATCTGTTTCTGCAATTTTAAATTTTCCATTGTTATTCTTTATTATTTCAATACAATTTTCTGCTTCCCATTCCACACTGTCCTTACCCATACCATCAACTTCTATAAGCAACAAAGCTTCCACATCAGTGGGAAGTCCAGCTTTTGCGTAGTTTTCAACAGTCTGAATTGTAACTTTATCCATTATTTCAAGAGTTGCTGGAATAACATGGGCTCTTACAATATCAGTAACTGTTTTTCCTGCATCTTCAAGCTTATCAAAAAAGGCAATCATTGATTTACGGTATTTTGGTGTAGGAATGAGTTTACATATTATCTCTGTAATTATTCCTAAAGTTCCTTCAGAACCAACAAAAAGACTTGTAAAATCATAGGCTGTAACATTTTTTACTGTTTTTCCACCATAACGGAAAATCTCACCTGTAGGAAGTACAATTTCCATTCCCATTATGTAATGTTTTGTAACACCGTATTTTAATCCTCTTAATCCACCTGAGTTTTCAGCAACAGAGCCACCAACTGTTGCTGTTGCCATTGAGCCTGGGTCTGGTGGATAAAGAAGTCCATATTTTGATACAGCATTGTTTAAGTCAGCGATAATAACACCTGGCTGAACTGTTGCAGTGAGATTGTCTGGATCAATTTCAATGATTTTATTCATCTTCTGAAAGGATATTACAACCCCTTTATTTAATGGAACAGGCCCTCCACTAAGGCATGTTCCAGCACCTCTTGGATATATTGGAACCTTTGCTTGCCTTGCAAGAAATATCATTTCCTGAACTTGTTTGGTATTTTCAGGAAAAACAACCACCCCGGGAATCTCCCGAGGAATCCCTGGGGTGGCATCATAGCTGTATGTTATTAAATCTGCTTTTTCTGTAAGAACATTTTCTGCACCAAAGATATTCTTACATTTACTAATGAAGTTGCTATCGATCATTTTACAGCTCCTTTTCCAACAACTCTTGAAAGTATTACGATTAATAATGAAACAGCAAATGTGATAATAAGATAATTAATTCCCTCTGCAGGGATTCCTGTAGGTCCAGCAGGTTTTGCTGCGGCTACTGCTGCCTGAACAGCCTGTTCCCATTGAGGAATCATCCATGTAAATACATATGCCTGAAGCATTGCTATTACACCCATCATTATGGTAAGAATTATGGAATGTTTAAGTGTGAATCTGAAAATATCACCTTCATGACCAACATAACCAGTTGCAGCTGTTGCTACTGCTATTGACTGTGGTGAAATCATCTTTCCAAAAACTCCGCCTGAGGAGTTTGTAGCCACTGTAAGCACAGGGTCTACACCAATCTGACGGGCTGTTACTTCCTGAAGCTTTCCAAAGAGAGCATTTGAAGATGTATCTGAACCTGTCATGAAAACTCCAAGCCAGCCAAGAAAAGCTGCAAAGAATGGGAAAACTATTCCTGTTGTAGCAAAGGCATAACCAAGTGTAATAGCCATTCCAGAGAAGTTATAAAGGTATGCAAATCCCAGAATTGTTCCAATTGTTACAATAGGCCATTTAAGCTGATTTAAAGTTCTTCCTGCAACTTTAAGAGCTGTACTAATAGAAGCACCCATAACAGGTATTGAAAGAATTCCTGCAAAAAGTATAGCGGTTCCAGCTGCTGAAAGTAAATTAAAGGAGTATACCGCTGCTTTTGGTTTTCCAAGATGATCTATAACTTCCTTGTCAAGACCTGTAATTGGGAATTTAAATGTTGCAATTTGATCCAAAGCAGCCTTTACTGGTTTAATTCCCCAAGCTGCAACAAATATTGAAAGGAGAATAAAGGGTGCCCATGCTCTGAATACCTGTCCAGCTGAGTACTGTAGTTTTGCTCTTCCTGTGGCTGCTGCTTCATGTTCAAAGGTCCATGATTCTTTAGGATGCCATATTTTTACGAATATTACTGTTGCAATAATTGAGACTATTGCTGATAATATATCTGGAAGATAAGGTCCGATATAATTGGAAACCAAAAATTGAGTCAATGCAAAGGACCCACCGCTTACAAGTAAAATAGGCCAAATTTCCATAGCTTTCTTCCATCCTGCCATAACAACAGCCATATAAAATGGAACAATTATACTAAAGAAGGGCAATTGTCTACCAACCATTTTACTTAATGCCATCATATCAACACCGGAGACAGCTGCACCAACAACAATGGGAATTCCTATTGCACCAAAGGCAACAGGTGCTGTATTTGCAATAAGACAGATACCACAGGCATATATTGGATTAAAACCTAAACCTGCAAGCATTGCTGCTGAGATTGCCACAGGAGTTCCGAATCCTGCTGCACCCTCAAGAAATGCGCCAAAGGAGAAAGCAATTATTACTGCCTGAACTCTTCTGTCATCAGTAATTGTAGCGAGGGAGTTTTTGATGATTTCAAACTGTTTTGTTTCAACGGAAAGATTATAAATATAAACTGCAGTAACAACAATCCAGCAAACAGGCCAAAGACCAAAAATAAAACCATTAAAAACTGAGAGAGCGGAGAGATTAACAGGCATACCATAAGCAACAATTGAGATTAACATTGCAATAAGAACTGCTGAAATTGCTGCCCAGTGCCCTTTCATTCTTTTGTAAGCAAGAGCCCAGAAAAGATAAAGGATAGGCACTGCTGCAACAAGAGCACTTAAGACAAGACTCCCCAGTGGGTTAATATCCATTTTCCAGGGCATAATTTAACCTCCTCCTTAAAAAATTTTTTTACAATGAAATTATGAAAAATATAAATAAGTTTGTAAATCAGAATATTCCTACAAGTTTGTAGGAAATTTCCTACAAAATATATTTTCAAAATTTTTGACTTTTTAATTGATTTGAGTTTAAGCTAAAAAATAATATCTTTATGAGGTGAAAAAATGAAAAAATTTATCTTGATTTTATCAATATTTTTTCTTATATCATGCAATATAACTTCAAATCCATGTACTAAGATAAAAGAGGACGATTTAAAAAATCAATTAAAAAAGGCATTTAATGTTGAATTTGATAAAATTTTAGAAAAAAATGATGTAAAAGGAACTAATCTTTGTCAGGTTGTCCTTCAAATGGGAGGAAATTTTGGTGTTTTATATGTTTCTTCAGATATAAAGACATTTTTTATAGGCGGAGATATTTATAAAGATGGAGTGTTTTTAAGCAAAGCTACACTTAACAAAATTCAAGAAAAAAATTTTTTAGAATACAAAAATGATATTGAAAAAGTAGTTGCCTTTTCCTACAAACCTGAAGGCGCTCAAAATTTATCTACATGGTAACAGACCCTGATTGTCCCTTTTGCGAAAAAATCAAAGGAACTTGTAAAACAATGGGCAGATGCAAGAAAAGTTGAGGTCAAGGTTATATTGTTTCCCTTAGAGAGAATTCATCCACAGGCAAAGGAAAAATCTGTAAAAGGGATATGTTCAGGTATGCAATTTAAGGATTATTTAAATTCTAATTGGTCTGGCAAAGTTTGTGATGAAGGTTTAAAGAAAATAGAAGATTCTATTGTGTTAATGCAAAAAATTGGCATAAATGGAACTCCTTCTTTTATTTCATATAATGGAAAAAGATTTGTTGGATTTTCACCAGAAGGGCTTGACTCTATTATTCAGTAAAGGACTGTTCCTTTAAAAATTTATAAAAGAGTTGATAAATAAAGGGTAATGTTCTTTTTTGGTGTTTTGCTATATAAAAAGTCCTTTTTATTTCATTTCCTTTAATTCTTAATGCCTTTAATTTACCACACTCGATTTCATCTTTTATTGCATGAATAGAGAGTATAGAAATTCCAATTCCCTTTTTGATAGCTTGCTTAACTGCATCTGTGCTACCCAAAGTGCAAACAATATTAAGATTTTCAAGTTTTATCCCAAGATGATTTAACCATTTTTCTGTTTCTTTTCGAGTACCAGAGCCTTCTTCTCTTACAATAAACGGATATTCTAAAAGTTCTGTAACATCTATAAATGATTTATCAAAAAAATTAGGGGATGCAACAACTAATTCATCTTCTACAAAGGGGATGTAATCAATTAAAGAATTATTTATCTTTGTCCCAACAAATCCAAGTAAAATGTCACCTGAAAATATACTATTAATGACATTCTGGGAATCAGAGATATTAATCTGAATATTTATGTCAGGGTAAAATTTTTTAAATGATGCAATAAATGAAGGAAGAATGTATGTACCAGGGATAGTACTTGCTCCTATTAAAATTTTTCCTGAGGGTATTTTTTTTATTTTTTCAATATTTTCTTTTAAATTTTGCAATTTATCAATAATTTCCAATGCATGTTCATAAAGAATATCAGCCTCCTTTGTAGGAATAATCTTTTTGCCGACTCTGTCAAAAAGTTTGCAATTAAGATATGTCTCAAGATTTTTTATATGTTCACTTACTGTAGGTTGAGTTAAAAAATTTTGATTAGCAGCCTTTGAAAAGCTTTTATTTTTATACACTGAGACAAAAATTTTTAAGTGATGTATGTCCATATTATTTAAAAAGTTTATCAAATAAGTTTTATATATTGCAATTTAAAATTAATATGTGTTAAAATTCCACTTATGTCAGTTACTAATATTATAATGTCAGGAACGGGTGGACAGGGCATTGTTTTAGCAAGTAGAATTATTGCTGAAACAGCCTTTAGAAGTGGCTTTGATGTTAAGGAAAGCGAAATTCACGGAATGGCTCAAAGAGGCGGAAGTGTTGTTGGTCATATAAGGTTTGGAAACAAAGTGTTTTCTCCTCATATTCCCTATCAAAGCGCAGATATAATGGTTGCCCTTGAAGAAGTTGAAGCTATTAGATATTTGTCTTTTCTTAAACCTGAAGGTATAATAATTTTAAATAAGAAAAAAATACCTCCTGCTGGCACAGATCTAAGTTCATATCCAGAAAATATTGAATCTTTCCTAACACAAAATGGATTTAGAGTTTTTAGTGTAGATGCGGAATCAAAGGCAAAAGAATTGGGTAATATAAAAGTTGAAAATTCTGTCATATTAGGGGTTCTATCAATTTTTTTACCTTTCAATGAAGACTTATGGATTGAAGTAATAAAAGATTCTGTTCCTTCAAAAACGATTGATTTGAATATAAATGCATTCAAAGAAGGCAGGAGGTTAGCAGAGAAAAATGCCATTTTGGAACAAGGAAATAGAAACATTAGAAAGAAAAAAGTTACGAGAACTTCAATTTGAAAGACTTCAAAAAACCTTAAGAAAGGTTTACCAAAAAGTACCCCACTATAAAACAAAATTTAATCAGGCAAAAATAAAACCATCAGATATAAAAAACCTTGAAGATATATATAAACTCCCTTTTACAACAAAAGAAGACCTCTATGTAGATTATCCCTTTGGACTTCTTACTGTTTCTATTGATAAACTTATAAGGCTTCATACTTCAAGTGGAACAACAGGAAAACCAAAGGCTATATTTTTTTCAAAGAAAGATATAAACAATTCTGCTGAACTTATTGCAAGATGTCTTGTTATGACAGGAGCCCAAAGGGGTGAAATCTTACAAAACAGCATGACTTATGGACTTTTTACTGGAGCCTTTGTTATGCATTATGGAGCTGAAAAAGTAGGCATTCTTGTTATTCCTGCAGGTCCTGGTAATACAGAAAGACAGATAAATCTAATGAGAGATTTTGGAACAAATATGTTACATATCACACCAAGTTATGCTCTCTATTTAGCCTCTGTAATATATGATAAAGGATTTGATCCCAAAAGAGATTTTAAATTAAAGAGAGCTTATCTTGGTGCAGAACCTTATTCTGAAGAAACTCGAAGAAAAATAGAAAATATGCTTGGAATAGACATATATAACTGTTATGGGCTTACAGAGATGAACGGACCAGGAGTAGGGTTTGAATGTCCCTATAAATCTGGATTGCACATATGGGAAGATAACTTCCTGATGGAAATAATAAATCCAGAAACAGGAGAGCCAGTTCCTGAAGGAGAAATTGGTGAACTTGTACTTACAACACTAAACAGAGAAGCAATGCCCTTAATAAGATACAGAACCCGAGATTTAACAAGAGTTATTCCTGAACCATGCAGTTGCGGAAGAACTCACAGAAGAATTACAAGAATTCTTGGTCGTTCCGATGATATGTTTATTGTAAAAGGTGTAAATATTTTCCCACAACAAATTGAGCAGATATTAATGAGCATTAAAGGTGTAGCCCAGAATTATCAGATTGTTCTTGAATCTTATGATGAAATGACAATAAAGGTTGAAATTGATAGAGAACTTTTCGATGGGAAAATTGAAAGACTTGTAAAATTGAAGGAAGAGATAATTGATAAAATTCGTTCAGCTACTATGGTAAAGCCAAAAGTGGAACTTTTAGAGCCTGGAACTCTACCTGTAAGTGAAGGAAAAGCAAAAAGAGTTATTGACAACAGAACAATTTAGGAGGCTTTTATGGATAAAGTCTACATTATATCAGTATTTGCAGAAAATAAGCCAGGAAGACTTGAAAGAGTTACTAAAGTTTTAGCGGAGGCTAATATAAATATTTTAGCTTTCTCTATTACAAGTACAAATGGTTTTGGAGTTATTAAGTTTATGGTTAATAGATGCCAGGAAGCATATAAATTATTAAAAGAGAAAGGATTCACTGTATCCCTTAATGAGGCAATTGGAATTGAGATGAAAGACCAGCCTGGTGGTTTGTATGAGGTAGTAAAAATTCTATCTTCAAAGGGAATTAATATAGAAAGTGCTTCAGTGTATGTTGCAGAGACCAGAAAAAAAGCCTATTTAATAGTGGAAGTAGAAGACACTGCTAAGGCAATGGAGTCTCTTAAAGAAGAAAACCTAAAATTTTTAAAACCCCAAGAAATTGTATGAGGTGTAACTATGTTTTGGGATAAAGATATAGAATGTATTGATGAAGAAAAACTAAGGGAAATCCAACTTGAAAGATTAAAAACAACAATAAAGAGAGCCTATGAAAAGATTCCCTACTACAGAAAGAAATTTGATGAAGCTCAAGTCTCTCCTGATGATATTAAAAAACTTGAAGATATAAGAAAAATACCCTTTACAAGTAAAGCAGATTTAAGGGAGGTTTACCCCTTCGGTATGTTTGCTTCACCCCTAAGTGAAATTGTTGAAATTCATATGTCAAGTGGAACTACAGGAAGGCCTATTGTAGCAGGATATACTCTATCAGATATAGAGATTTGGGGAGAAGTAATGGCGAGATGCCTTACAATGGCAGGGACTACAAAAAATGATATAGTACAAGTAGCTTATGGATACGGATTATTTACGGGTGGATTTGGAGTTCACTATGGAGCAAGGAAAATAGGAGCAATGATTGTTCCTGCTTCAGCTGGAAATACTCGTAGACAAATAGAAATTATGAGAGATTTTGGAACAACAATTCTTGCTTGTACTCCATCATACGCTCTTTACATGGCAGAAGTTGCTCAGGAAATGGGAATTGAGCCAACAACACTTAAACTAAAGGCAGGATGTTTTGGTGCAGAAATGTGGACAGAAGCAATGAGAACAGAGATTGAAAAAAGATTTAATCTGAATGCCTATAACATATATGGACTTACAGAAATTATAGGTCCAGGCGTTGCCCATGAGTGTTCTGAAAAAAAGGGATTACATGTCTTTGAAGACCATTTTTTTGTTGAGGTAATAGATCCTGATACAGGAGACCCTGTTTCCGATGGACAAAGAGGTGAACTTGTTCTTACAACTCTAACCCGCCAAGGAATGCCAATGTTAAGATTTAGAACAAGGGATATAACATCAATAATTCGGGATAAGTGTGCCTGTGGTAGAACTTTTGCTCGAATTGAAAGAATTCGTGGAAGAACAGATGACATGATAAAAGTAAGAGGCGTAATGATATTCCCTTATCAGATTGAAAAGGCAATCTTAGAAGTTCAAGGAGTTGAACCACACTATCAGATAATAATTACAAGACCACAACATCTTGATGAAATTGAAGTAATGGTAGAGATGTCCAAAGAAACCTTTTCTGACGAGGTAAAACATATTGAAAATCTTAGAAGAAAACTTGAAAAAAGAATCGAAGATATAACTGGAATAAGAGTTAAGGTTACTTTGGTTGAGCCCAAGAGTCTGCCAAGAAGTGAAGGAAAGGCAAAAAGAATAGTTGATAAAAGAAGTTTACATGATTAGGAGGTAATCATGAAAATAAAACAGCTTTCAGTTTTCTTAGAAAACAAAAGAGGAAGACTCTATGAAGCTTTAAAGGCACTTGCAGATTCTAATATCAACATTAGAGCTCTATCAATTGCTGATACATCTGAGTTTGGAATTTTAAGAATGATAGTTACAGATCCTGAAAAAGCAAAGGAAATTCTTGAAAAAAATGAATTTACAGTTAAGCTTACAAATGTAATTGCTATGGCTGTAAAGGATAAACCCGGAGGATTAGCAGAGGCATTGAAGTATCTTTATGATGCTAATATAAATATTGAGTACATCTATGCCTTTGTTGAAAAATCGGGAGAAAAGGCAGTTGTAGTCCTTCGAACTGAAAATCTTGATAAAACAATATCAATTCTTCAGGAAAGCAATATTAAACTTTTAACCTGGGATGATGTTTTAGCTCTTTAATTTTTTTGCAATTAAAACACAGGCTCTTTTTGCTATTACTACATTGACGCCTGGGTTGTTTAATCCTCTTTGTAGAGCTTCAAAGGTTGCCTTTTTATCATAGGGGTCTACAATTTCTACACTGTCTGCTCCACAGGCTTTACATAGTTCTGCAAGGTTAAGCTTCTTTGTCTCATCACCCTTGGCAGTTATTCCTATTGCTGGTGTTGGCTGATTACCTGTCATTGCAACCGATGAATTATCAAGAATACATACAAGAATATTAGATTTATTATATACTGCGTTAATTAAAGCGGGAACTCCTGTATGAATAAATGTAGAATCTCCAATTACAGCAACAACCCTATCTACTCCCTGTGAATTAATACCTGAAGCTTTACTTATACTTGCTCCCATACAAAGACAGGTATCAAGGGCATTTAATGGTGGATTGGCTCCAAGAGTATAACAACCAATATCTCCTGTAACAAAGTTTGGTTTTGCCTCAATTAGAGCTTTATAAAATTCCCGATGGGGACATCCAGGACAAAGAAAAGGAGGTCTTGGGATAAGATATTTATCTACATCGTAATCTTTATTTTTATTTTTTGATTTATTAAAAAGTTTAATTATAGAATTAATACCAAGTTCGCCCTCCATTGGTAAGTCTCCAGAAATTTTACCTTTAACATTAGGATGAAAATATCTTACTAATTTCTCAATAAATGGATAGCCCTCTTCAAAAACATATACTTCATCTAATCCATTTACGAATTCTTTTAATAAAATTTCGTCAACAGGATATCCAGAAATTTTTAAAATCGGAAATTTTTTATTCAATTCCATTGCATATTGAAAGGTTATTCCACAGGCTATTATGCCTTTCTTTGATTTTCCTGGGTAAATTTTGTTGAATTCGTATTTTTTTATCAATTCATGAATTCTTTTCTGTTTTGCATTTAATTCTTTGTGAAGGTTAATAACATGCTTAGGAACTGCAATCATATGTTCTGGGTCTTTTTCAATTTTTAATGGTTTCTCTTCTTTTA
>NZ_MAVV01000010.1 GCF_001707915.1 Thermodesulfovibrio sp. N1
AAATAATCAAGAAAATGCCGTAATAATTTTTGGATTATCACCTTATAACTTTCCTCAATTTATTCAAACTTGGGAAATGATAAAAGCAAAGGCGCCTAAAATTAGAATTTTTATATCCGATGAGAATTGGGAGGATTTTTACAGAATTAATAAATATGGTGAATTATTTTCTCACCCAAAAGAAATTCTGGAGGTTTTAAAAAATGATTGACAAATATATAAAAAAAATATTTGAAAAAACAGAGATAATTGAAGAGAAAAAATTATCCGGTGAGATTGCTGATATCTTGAAGATGAATTTAGAGTTTTTATTCAACTATATTGAAAATTTTGGCAAAATAGTCTTTGTAGTTACAGATAAAGATTTAAACATAAAACATGCTAATAAAGCCTTTTTAAAAATGATTAACTTAGATGATGTTCAAGATAAAAATTTTAAAATTTTCTTACCCCCTTATGTTAAGTATATTTCAATACCTGAGGATGGAAAGGCAGAAAAGGTTATTATCCATTTAAAATGTAGAAGACCAGATGTTAATATAACCTTATCTGGTTATGTCTTAGCCCAAAAGGAAGTTTTATTATTTTTCCTCGAAAAAAGAAATTTCAATTATCATGAACTATATGAAAAAATATCTGATTTAAACAATGAAATAGCGAAGTTATTGAGAGAAAATCAGAAAAAAGATTATCTAATAGAAAAATTAAAAAATGAAATAAATGAAACTATGAGAAAAGATCAGCTTACTGGAGCCTACAACAGAATTTATCTTAAGGAAGTAACAGAAAGAGAACTTGCAAAAGTCAAAAGATATAAAGTTCCATTGAGCATTGTTTTAGTTGATATTGAAAATTTTAAACTAATTAATCAAAATTATGGTAGGACAACAGGAGATAAAATCTTAAAACAGTATGCTAATCTATTAATGGAATACACAAGAATTGTAGATATGGTTTTTCGTTACGAAGAAGATAATTTTCTATTACTTTTGCCTAATACTAATATTGAAGGTGCAAAAATTGTGGCAAAAAAAATTGAAAATATTACAAATACTACATTATTTGAAAACGGTATTAGCATAAATGTAAAAACTGCCACTGTTGAGTGCAAGGAAGATGATTCTTTAGAATCCCTTATTGATAGATCCTATATGTTGCTTAAGGGAATTTAATTTGTTTTTATAACTAAAATGGAAAAATTTTTGGAAGTTTAAACCCTTTACCGTGTTTGAATTTTTTCATCATTTTTTTCATCTCATTAAATTGTTTGATTAGTCTGTTTACATCTGTAACTGTTGTACCGCTACCCTTTGCAATTCTTATTCTTCTACTTGCATTTATAATTTTAGGATTTTTTCTTTCTTCAAGAGTCATGGAGTTAATTATTGCTTCAACTTTTACAAATTCTTTTTCATCTATTTTTATATCCTTCAATAATTTATTTGCTCCAGGAAGCATAGAAAGAATATTTTCAAGAGGACCCATTTTTCTCATCTTTCTTATTTGTTCTTTAAGGTCATCAAAGGTAAAATCCTCTTTTTCAATTTTTTCTTTTAGTTTTTCAGCTTCCTTCTGATCAAAGGCTTTTTGAGCTTGCTCAATGAGAGATAAAACATCACCCATTCCTAATATTCTTTTAGCAATTCTGTCTGGATAAAACTCTTCCAAAGCATCTAATTTTTCACCTACTCCTATTAATTTAATTGGTTTGCCCGTAACTTCTTTAATTGAAAGAGCTGCTCCACCTCGAGCATCACCGTCCATTTTTGTAAGAATTATTCCATCAATTCCAATTTTGTCATTAAAGCTTTTAGCAATATTAACAGCATCCTGCCCTGTCATCGCATCGGCAACAAACAATACTTCATTGGGATTAAGAATTTCTTTAACATATTGAAGTTCTTGCATAAGTTCTTCATCAACATGCATTCTACCAGCAGTATCCACTATAACAGGATCCATTCTATCTATTTTTGCCTTTTTTAGGGCTTCTTGACATAGTTTTCTTGGATCTTTTAAATCAAATGAATGAAAAACAGGCACATCTATTTGTTTACCTAATGTAATAAGTTGTTCTATGGCAGCCGGTCTTTGTAAATCTGCAGCAACAAGCATAGGACGTCTGCCTTCCTTTTTAAAAATTCTTGCTAACTTTGCAGATGTTGTTGTTTTTCCTGAACCATGAAGTCCTACCATCATAATAACTGTAGGTGGATTTGGGCTTAACTGTATTTTCGCACTGCTACCACCAAGTAATTCACAAAGTTCATCATATACTATCTTTATTACCTGTTGGGCAGGCGAGAGACTTTCAAGTATTTCTTTTCCTATTGACTTTTGTCTTACTCTATCAATAAAAGACTTCACTACTTTGAAATTCACATCTGCCTCTAATAGGGCAATTCTTATCTCTTTCAAGGCAACATCAACATCTTCTTCTTTTAGAATTCCTTTACCTTTAAGTTTTTTAAATATTGCTTCTAATTTATCTGATAGTGCTTCAAACACCTTTATTGTCCTCCTTTATTAAGAATTTTTTCGATCTCTCTATTAAGCAAGCCAAAAGTATCCTTTGTTATTCC
Source organism: Thermodesulfovibrio sp. N1 (assembly GCF_001707915.1). Lineage (GTDB taxonomy): Bacteria > Nitrospirota > Thermodesulfovibrionia > Thermodesulfovibrionales > Thermodesulfovibrionaceae > Thermodesulfovibrio. Next base: position 2,583 of record NZ_MAVV01000010.1, read on the forward strand.
TCTGTATATCTGTCTTATTTGTTTTTTTTCATCTAAAATAACAAAATTTGGAAAGCCATAAACATTGTAAAGTTTTTTAACTTTTACATCTGCTATGAATAGAGGATATTTTATCACTTTATTTTTTGAAAATTCTTTGAGTTTATTTATATCTTCAACTTCATCGTTAAAAAGAATCCCTATTACCATCAAATTTTCATTAGAAAATTGTTCATGGATTTGATTTATGTCTGGAATAACCATATCGCAGGCAAAGCATTTAGTTGAAAGAAATTCGATTAGAATAACCTTGCTTTTAAACTGATTGAGAGAATAAGTTTTTCCATCATGACCAGTTAAATAAAAATTAGGTGCAGGGTCTCCGGTTTTTAAAGCTCCCTGCACATTATTGATATAAATTAAGAGAAAACATATAGAAATTAAGAAGAAAAGTTTTTTCACTATTTAAACATTATTTAAGAGGGTATCTAATTTGCTCTTTAAAGTTGACTTTGGCACAACTCCTACAATCTGGTCTACTCTTTGCCCATCCTTAAAAAACATTATTGTAGGGATACCCATAATACTATATCGAGTTGCTATCTCTGGATTTTCATCTGTATTAAGTTTTCCAATTTTAACCTTATTAGAATATTCTTTTGCTAATTCTTCAATAGTAGGAGCTATTATTCTACAAGGTCCACACCATGGAGCCCAAAAATCCACCATTACTACTCCTTTAGAGTTTAATACCTCTTTTTCCCATGAAGTAGTTGTAAGCTCTAAAATTCCTTCTGTCATTATTACCTCCAAGAATTTTTATTCATGCAATATATTTATAAAATAAATCTTAATTAATTATTTTGTCAATTTATCGACATTTCTTAAAAAAATAATCTTCTTTAAAAAGTATTGTCCAATCTTTAAGAATTATATATGGAATATTTTTATGTTGTAAACACAAACATCTGGCCTGAAATTGCCGATAGAGATAAAAGCAATATAATATTTATGCAGTCATTCCGAAGGGTTATATACCCCGAGGAATCTCTCATTAAAGAATCTATCTGGTGAAAAAGGAGGAGATTCCTCAGTCGCTTACGCTCCTTCGGAATGACAAAATCAGTGTTTTTCTATCGGCAATTTCAGGATCTGGTTAACTAATTGACAATATAAGCTTTTTTATGATATACAATAAAATAATTTGGGGAGTCGTCTAACGGCAGGACGGCAGACTCTGGATCTGCTTGTAGGGGTTCGAATCCTCTCTCCCCAGTTAATAAAAAAGGTCCCATCGTCTAGCCAGGTCAAGGACGTAGCCCTCTCAAGGCTAAAACACGGGTTCGAATCCCGTTGGGACCGTTTAAATAAATTTATAATTTATAATTAAATTAAAATTTATGAGAAAAATTTCATTTTTTATAATTTCAATTATTTTTATATTTGCTATCTTTTCTAATTCATCAGCTGAAACTTTTTCAATTGGAGAAAACACTTCTGCTGTTGGAACAATTAAATATCACGTAATTCAAAAGGGAGAATCCCTTATTGAGCTTGCAAGACAAAATGCTCTTGGCTACAATGAAATTGTAGATGCAAATCCTGAATTTGATCCCTTTGTACCTACTGTGGGAAGTAAAATTATAATTCCTAAATTTTGGATTCTTCCAGATAGACCTGAAAAATTTCAAGGCATATTAATCAATCTATCTGAAATGAGACTATTTTATTTTTATAAAAAAGGGAATATTAATTTTTTAAGTACCTTCCCAATAGGGATAGGAGATGATAATCTTGAAACACCAATGGGAAAATTTAAAATATCTCATAAAGTTATTAATCCTTCATGGTATGTTCCAGAGTCAATAAGAAAAGAAAGACCTGAACTACCTGCAGTAGTTCCCCCCGGACCAGAAAATCCTCTGGGAACGCATGCAATGAGACTGTCAGGTACAAGTTACCTAATTCATGGAACAAATAGACCCTGGGCAGTTGGTAGAAAAGTAACTCATGGTTGTATAAGGCTTTATCCTGAAGATATTCCAAAGCTTTTTGAAATTGTTCCTATTGGTACAGAGGTATTAATTACAAGACAACCTGTAAAAGTTGGTAAAATCGGTGATGAAGTATATGTTGAAGTTCATCTTGATGAGCAATTAAAAGAATTCGATTATTTGGGTACTGCTATAAATCTTCTTGCTAAGAAGGGGCTTTTAAAATATGTTGATACTTTTAAACTTTATAATGTAATTAAACAAAAAAATGGTATTCCGACTTCTGTAACTGTTAAAAATAAAGAGCCACAGGTCATTACTTCTGACCCGTGGCTTTAGAAAATAAAGGCTAAAGAATTATTTCTTTTGTTGTAATTCAAAAGCCTTTCCAGCTTTCTGTGCAGCAGCTTCTGCTCTATTTGCTGCATCTTCTGCTTTCTTTGCAGCAGCTTCTGCTCTCTTCGCAGCATCATCAGCTTTATTACAACAATCATCTACCTTCTTCCCCAGGGCATCAACTTTTGACTCAAGGGCATTAACTTTGTTTTCAAGTTTACCGAGTCTGTCAACGATAGGGTCAATTTCTTGTTTTACATAGTCCTTTGTGGCACAACCAAATGAAAAAATAAACATTACCGCCAATACAACTGCCATCAATCTTTTCATATTCTTTCACCTCCTTTCTGGAAATTTTTACTTAATTTAATAGAGTTTATAATATATTGATTAAAAAATCAACCTTTTTTGAAGTATCCCTCAATTAGGATATCCTTAGATAATTTTCGTATAGACAATTTTTCTATTTCATAGGCTTCAGATAGCCTTTTATAAAAATTTCCTCCTATACATGGATAAGAATCTTTACCACCTATTATTTTAGGAGCTATAAAAATCATTAATTTATCAACAATATTATATTTAATTGCATAAGAATTCAAAGATGATCCACCCTCAATCATAACTGATATGATAGATCTCTTTCCTAACTCCTCCATTAACCATGAAAGGTCAACTTTTTCTGAGTCAAATGTAATAATATCAATCCCTTTATTTATCAAAATTTTAGCTTTTTCTTCTGTTAATTTTTCTTTTTTTACTACTGTTATTGTTTTAGGTGGTGGACTATATACATGGTAGTTTAAAGGAATTTTAAGTTCAGGATCTATAATTACTCTTATTGGGTCTTTGCCTCCTTTTATTCTTGATGTAAATTGAGGATTATCCTTTAAAACAGTTCCGCAAGCAGTAAGAATTGCATCAACTTTTGAACGGACTTTGTGAACAAACTGCCGAGATTCCTCAGATGTAATCCACTTTGATTCCCCAGTGGGTGTGGCAATTTTACCATCTAAGGTCATGGCTATTTTTAGTATTACAAAAGGTTTTTTTGTTGTTATATATTTAATGTAAAACTCATTCAAACTTTTAGCTTCCTTTTCAAGTACTCCCTCCTTTATCTCGATCTCGTTTTTTTTTAGTAATTCAATTCCTTTGCCTGATACCATTGGATTAGGATCTCTCATTGCTATCACAACCCTTTTAATACCAGAATTTATAATGATATCTGTGCAAGGAGGAGTTCTTTTATTCCTATGACAACAGGGTTCAAGATTTACATAGAGAGTTGCCCCCTTTACAGATTCTTTTGCCTTCATTATTGCTTCTGCTTCAGCATGAGGAAGTCCTGCTTTTTTATGATATCCTTCAGATATTACTTTACCGTCCTTTACTAATACTGCACCAACCATCGGATTAGGAGAAGTCTTCCAATTTGCTTTTCTTGCCAAAGATAAAGCTCTTTTCATATAAACTTCATCAATATCCATTTTTTACTCCATAAAAAGATTTTTATTCCATTTTATCATATCAGAATTTATTGTTGTATGTTATTTCTAAAGCCATTATTATAATGGAAAATCTCATATTTCTCTCTCAGTACCTCTCTTTTATATCCATAAGGGGAAGGCTAAAATACATTTTGACATTTTATTTTAGTAATTTAGTAATATAGTTGTAACCACATTATCCCAAAATTGATTTTATAAAAGTGTTTTTGAGGATTGTTTGGTAAGGCTAATATTTTTTTAAGAGGATTGTTAGCTTTGAAAGGGAGGGATATCCCTCCCTTTTTGATAATTTAATCTTTTACGTACTCTGTGGCAGTTCTTCCTATCTCTCTGGCTAACTCAACCATACCGCCCTTAAATTGAAAGGCATTGGAAAAACCAATTGCTCTTAAAGCAATGGTTGCTGCAGCAGCTCTGTCTCCAGTGTGACATATAACCGCTATTTTTTTATCCTTTGGAAGTTTTGCGAGATTTTCGGGTTTAAATAGTTCATGCATTGGGATAAGAAGACTACCTTTCCATACAGGTGCTATAATTTTCTGTTCTGCCGGTGTTCTTATATCAAGGATTACAAAATCTTCGTTTTTCTTAATCATATCAAGTATATCTTTTGTGGTTATCTGACAAGGTCTCATAGTAAGAACTTGAGGATTCAACTGTGAAAACATAGCATCAAATTTTTTTGCTAATTCTACATCATAAGCAAATAGTGTGCCAGAGAAAATAAAAATTGTTAAAGCAATGCCTAATAAAATTCTCATTTGAAAAATTTGTAGATATTTACTCATTTTTTACCTCCACGATTAATTTTTATAATCCTGTTAAATAGGGTTATAAAATGCTCTTATAAAATGTATAATGTCGGATTTAATTTTGTCAATAACGGTTTAAATAAAATGTTAGGGGAGTATAATATAGGCAAAATATATAAAAATTTTAATTAATATAGATGAAATTTATGAAAATTAGTTATAATATAATAAAATTTTTAAAAGGAGGTATATCATGAAAAGGAAACGAAGTTTACTTTTGATTGTCATGGTTTTTTGTCTGACCTTTGCATTTCTAGTCTCTAACAGCATATCTCAGCAAAAACCAATAATTGCAAAGAGTTGTTCTCTTCCAGGATGCCACACAGCTAAACCAAATGAGCTATATGGAAATCTTAAAACAGTATCAGCAAAAGCTGAAATGATTCAGATTGATACTGGTGCACTCTGGACAGTAAAATTCGATGAAAACACAAAACTTAAAAACTGGAATCAACCAATCAACAAGATTCCAAAAGAAAAAGAGATTACAATTACCTATGTAGAGAAAAATGGCGAACTGTATGCAACATTAATTAATGTAAAGCCCCCAGTAGTAGTAGATCCAGCTAAAGTTATTAAAGTTAGTGAGATGAAGAAAATTTTTGACGACAAAAAAGGATTAATTATTGATTGTAGACCGCCAGGAAGATACCATGAAGGACATATTCCTGGATCGATAAATATTTGGTATGCAGAATTTGATAAACATATTGACAAGCTTCCTCAAGATAAAAATGAATTAATTGTATATTATTGTCAAGGTCCTACCTGAGCTTTGACTCCTTCATCTGCTCGTAGAGCAGAAGCACTTGGTTATACAAATGTAAAACAGTTTGTAGATGGAATACCTGAATGGAAAAAACAGGGTTATCCTGTTGCCTCAACTCCAAAATACTTAAAAGACTTAATTGAAAAAGACATACCCCATGTATTAATTGATGTTCGCCCTGCTGAAAAGGCAAAACAGGAACACATTCCAGGTGCTGTAAATATTCCCCTTGCTGACCTTGAAAAAGCTAAGAATCTCTTCCCAAAACAAAAGAATGCTCCAATTTTAATTTATTGTGATTTGGACAAACTCTCCCAACAAGCTTTCGATATAGTAAGAAAATGGGGTTATATTAACACTTCTTATGTTGTTGGAGGATTAAATGCCTGGAAACAGACTGGTGGCCAAGTAGTAAGCGATCAATTCAAAAAACAAATAGTCTATGTTCCAAAGCCAAAACCAGGTACAATAGGTGAAGAGGAATTCAAAAAGATTGTTGGTAAACCTCCTAAAAATGTTTTTATTCTTGATGTAAGAGATCCAGAGGAAACACAAATGGGAATGCTTAAGGGTGCCAAGAATATACCCGTCAATGAATTAAAAGACAGGCTCGGTGAAATTCCAAAAGATAAAGAAATAATCATTCACTGCGCAACAGGAATGAGAGCTGAAATGGCTTATAATATCCTTAAAGAAGCAGGCTATAATACAAAGTTTCTTGATGCCAATATACAAATTAGAAAGGATGGAAAATATAAAATAATCAAAGAGTAAATTAAAAAAAAGGGGGATCTCTTATTCCCCCTTTTTTTCTTGCTATAATTTTAAATGCCCTTTAAACTCGGGAAAATCAGTGATTTAGCCAAGCCTTTAACAGTAACTGTCTTTTTTCTTCAATTTTTTCTAATAATTGGTTATTTTGGTTACAAATACTACATGGATTCTTCAGAAAGTTGTATCCAATGCCATGGTTCAAAGGAAAAAATGGCTGAATTTGGATATCCTCAATTTTATATAACCCTTGAAGATGTAAGAAAACAGACAGGACATAAAACAGTTTTCTTTCTGCAGCGACTGTCATCTTGGTAATGGAAGGACAAATGATAAGGAAAAAGCTCACAAAGGTATGCTTAAGCCAATATATGTTAATGATTCAATGGATGTAGAGGAAAGAAAAAAGCTTTATGACAAAAAGGATTCTGAACTTAATAGATTAATTCCTCAAGGTGATGATGAACTCTTTAATATGCTTCCCAAAATTAAAGAAAATAGCGAACTTAACTTACATCCTAAGGTAAGAAATCTTCTCTGGCATGATAGAAATCCTGAAAGTTTTAACTTTGACCCTGAGATAATCAAAAAAACCTGTGGGAAAAGAGGTTGTCATACAGAAGAACTTAAACAATTCAGAACAACCATAATGGGTGTAAATTTCAGACAGAGGACAATGGTTAGTTGGCTTGAACCCTATGGCCCTCACAATTGTGGTCCTTCCTTTGCTGATGTTCCACCAGAGGAAGTCTTAAAAAAAGTTGGTTTTGATTTTACAAATACAGAAAAAATTAGAAAAGAAATGAACATTTCTTTTACCAATGAACAGGCTATGCGTAGACAAAAGATGTGTAATGTCTGTCATGCTGGTTGTCTTGACTGTCACTATGCGCCAAGTCCTGAAAAGGGTTCCCATGCATTTTTAAAAATACCAGACTCATATAGTTGTATGGGAAGGGGTAGAGGTAATTCAGTATGTCATACAGGCGCATCCCAATCAAGAAGAGGAGAAACATATATTGGTGGATTTTATTCAATTCCACAGGGTAGAAAAGGAGATATCCATTTTAAAAAGGGTATTCATTGTATAGATTGTCATCAGACAGGTAAAAAAGGTATGGGAGATATGAAGCGAAAGGCAACTTGTCAGGACTGCCATATTGAAATTGAAAGGGCTCACGCAAAATCAATTCATAAAAATCTTACATGTACTTCCTGTCATGTAACTGAAGCAGGTGGTTATCAGATTACAATATGGGGTAGGGGGTATATTGGAGAAAATTTAACACCCTTTAAAAAATATTCCCTTTATCACGGAATTCAGAAGCCATTAATTCTTATGAAAGATCAAAAAGGAATATGGTTTCCTGTTAAGATATTTCCCCACAGTGTAGGAAATATTAAAGAAAAAGTTTCTCCATCAGGTCTTCGCTATAGGTGGCAAAATGGTGAAACAAGAGATATGTATTACATTGTTGGAACTGTTGATGGCCTACCCTCTGGTAATAGACATTTACTTTGGATTCAAATTGAAGAAGTTTCTCATCCCTTTGGAAAAGCAAGGGATTGTAAAAGTTGTCATAATAATAAACAGGTTTCTGTATCTACATGGCAGTATGAAGATACTCAGGGTGCAGAGCCTTTCAAAGGGGGATATAAAATTGTAGCTGATGAGAAAGGATTAAGAATAAAGGATTTCTGGCATAGCAAAATTAATATTTTACCAGGTTTTGAATTGACTGATTTTGCCTCCTGGATTTATTTTACTGATAAGTGGTTTATTCCAGGTGATTTTTCAATAAAGATTGACTCTAATAAATATAAAAAATACCTAAATCTCCATGAAAGAAATCTAAAGTTCCTTAAAAAAATAGAAAGCAAGATTAAAGATGAAAGGGAGAGACAGAAATTAAGAGAAATTAAGGGTATTTTAATTCACAATCCTGAATTTAATATTAAAAATGAAAAAGATTTACACAATTGGTACAAGCAGTAGAATTATTGAGGAATTTATTGAAATCTTAAAGAGATATCATATTGAGACAGCTGTTGATGTAAGAAGCTTTCCGCAGTCAAAAAGATTTCCTCATTTTAATCAGAGGAAACTTTCAGGTTTTCTTGAACGGGCTGGAATAAAATATGTTTATCTTGGAAAGGAACTTGGTGGTTTTAAAAAAGGTGGATATGAAAGATATATGGAAACAGAAACCTTCAAAGAGGGAATTAAAAAGCTGGAAAAAATTGGAGAGAAATCAATTACTGTTTTCTTTTGCTGTGAAAAACTCTTTTTTAGATGTCACAGAAGATTTATCTCTCAAGAACTTACTATAAGGGGATGGAAGATATATCACATTGTTGATAGGAACATTTATTTTCAGACTTAAGGGGTTATAGAAAAAATTTTTAAAATCTTGTATAATTTATTAATTTGCGTTTTAATCTCCAAAGGGGAGAAAAATCTAATAGCTTAGGGGTTCTAAGATTACCCCTATGGTTCAACAATAAAAGAGAGCATGGAAAAGGAACTTCTTAACGAACAGGAAATAGAAAGAATCCTTACAAGGATTACCCACGAGATATTGGAAAAGAATAAGGGAGCAGAGAATATTTGCCTAATAGGAATTGTTACTGGAGGTGTATATCTTGCAGAAAGGATAAAAAATAAAATAAAAGAAACCGAAGGAATTGATGTCCCATTAGGTATGCTTGATATATCCTTTTACAGAGATGATATAAATATTACAAAAAATCGAAAAGCAATAAAACCTACAAACATTCCATTTAGTATAGATGACAAAAAGGTTATTCTGGTAGATGATGTTTTATATACTGGGAGATCAACAAGAGCGGCAATGGATGCATTAATGGATTTTGGAAGACCTGCAGAAATTCAACTCGCTGTATTGATTGATAGAGGTCACAGAGAACTGCCAATTATGGCTAATTATACAGGTAAATATATTCCCACTTCAAGGGATGAAAAAATCAAAGTTAATTTTAAAGAAATTGCAGGTAAAGATTCAGTGTTATTAATTAAAAAATGAAAGACCTTATTGGAATAAAAGAACTCTCAAGGCAGGATATTGAGGAAATCCTTAATACAGCCAAAGCCTTTAAAGAAGTTCTTGGAAGAGATATTAAAAAAGTACCTACTTTGAGAGGTAAGACAGCTATAAATCTTTTTTTTGAGCCTTCAACAAGAACAAGAACATCCTTTGAACTTGCTGAAAAAAGACTAAGTCTTGATGTTTTGAATTTTTCTGTAAGCACAAGCAGTGTAGTAAAGGGAGAAACACTTTATGATACCCTAAAAACCATAGAAGCTTACAATGTTGACTATATTGTTATCAGGCATTCCTCTTCGGGATCGGCAAAGTTTGTTGCAAAACATACTCCAGCATCAGTAATAAATGCAGGAGATGGAACAAATGAACATCCTACACAGGCATTGCTTGATGCCTTTAGTATTCTTGAGGTTAAAGGTAGACTTGATGGACTTAAAATCGCAATTGTGGGCGACATAATCCACAGTAGAGTAGCCCGTTCTAATTTGTATCTCTTAAGCAAATTTGACACAGAAATAAGATTTGTAGGTCCACCAACTCTTCTTCCTGTGGAAACTCCAGAAAATGTAAAAATTTTTTATGACCTCAAAGAAGGGTTAAAAGATGTGGATGTGGTTATGTTATTAAGAATTCAGCTTGAAAGACAAAGTGCAGCATTTATTCCTTCTTTAAAAGAGTATTTTTATATATGGGGAATGAAAAAAGAGGTTTTTTCCCATTTAAAGGATGATACAATCATAATGCATCCTGGTCCAATGAATAGAGGAGTCGAAATTGCAACAGAAGTTGCTGATAGCTCTCGATCAATAATTCTAAGACAGGTGACAAATGGAATAGCTACAAGAATGGCTGTTATTTATTTGTTGACTTCATAAAAAAGGATGGGGGATTCTTCGCTATCGCTCAGAATGACAAGGAAAGGAGGTTCGGAATGACAGTGAGAAGGATAAGATTTCTTTGGGTTAAAGCCCTTAGAATGACAAAAAGTGTGGAAGAATTACAGTAAATGTAACATAGGAAAAAATAAAAAGGGACAAACAAGAGGTAAAAAATGATTATAAAATTTTACAATGCATACATAATTGACCCTTTTACACATAAGGAAGGAATTGCTCACATTGTAATCGAAGACGGAATTATTTCAGAGGTAAAATTTACAAAGCCTAAAAAAATAAAAAATCAAAAATCTAAACCTGAACTAATTGAAATAGATGCTTCAGGGCTTTATGTTTTTCCAGGTCTTTTAGATATGCACACTCATTTAAGAGAACCGGGTTTTGAATATAAAGAAACAATCAAAATAGGTACTCTTGCTGCGGTAAGAGGTGGTTTTACTTCTGTTTGTTGTATGGCTAATACCAATCCTGTAAATGATAATCCTGAAGTAACCTACTATATCCTTGCAAAAGCAAAGGAAGAGGGAAGTTGTGATGTATACCCTGTGGGAGCAATAACAAAGGGACTTAAAGGTGAGGAACTCTCTGAGATGGCTTTGCTTAAAGAAGCAGGATGTGTGGCTTTTTCAGATGATGGAATGCCTGTTATGAATTCTTTAATTATGAGAAGAGCCCTTGAATATTCTAAGGCAGTTGGAGCTCCTATAATATCTCACTGTGAAGACCTTTTTTTAAGTGAAAAAGGAGCAATGAATGAAGGAAAACTCTCCTTTTATCTTGGTTTAAAAGGTATTCCACGAGCTTCTGAAGAGGTAATGGTTGCAAGAGATATAATCTTGTGTAAACATTTCCGTTCACCTTTACACATTGCTCATGTATCAAGTAAAGGCTCTGTTGAGTTAATAAAAAGAGCAAAAGAAGATGGAATTTCTGTTACAGCAGAAACATGTCCTCATTATTTCACTCTTACAGAAGATGTGGTATCCGATTATAATACAAATGCTAAAGTAAATCCTCCACTTAAAACAGATGAAGACAAAGAAGCAATAAAATCCGCTTTACGAGAAGAAGTGATTGATGTAATAGCAACAGATCATGCACCACATAGCATTGATGATAAGAATACCCCTTTCCAAGAAGCAGCAAATGGAATTTCAGGACTTGAGACAGCACTGGCATTAAGCCTAAGACTTGTTCACGATGGAGTTTTGCCACTTAATAAACTTATTGAAAAATTTACTGTAAATCCTGCAAAGATATTAAAAATTTATAAAGCTGGAATTAAAGAAGGTGCAGAGGCAGATTTAATACTTGTTGATATCAATAAAGAATGGATTGTTAAAAAAGAAGATTTTGTTTCTCTTGGTAAAAATACTCCCTTTGATGGTTGGAATCTTAAAGGCAAGGTTTTAATGACTTTAAAAGGTAAAAAAGTTTTTGATATGAGGACGGAAAAATGAAAAAAGCAATCTTGGTTTTAAAAGATGGAACAGTATTTGAAGGATATTCCTTTGGAGCTCATGGAGAGTCCATAGGAGAAGTTGTTTTTAATACCTCAATAACAGGATATCAAGAAATACTTACAGATCCCTCCTATAAGGGACAGATTGTTGTAATGACCTATACTCAAATAGGAAACTACGGTGTGAACAGAGAAGATATAGAATCTAATGGAGGACCAAAAGTTGAAGGTTTTGTTGTAAAAGAGTATAAAGATTATCCAAGTAACTGGCGTTCAGAGGAAAGTCTTGGTGAATATCTCAAGAAATACGGGGTTGTAGGAATACAGGGAATTGATACACGAGCGCTAACTAAACATCTGAGGGATAAAGGTGCTCAGATGGGAATTATATCAACGGAAGATCTTGATCCATTTAGCTTACATAAAAAAGTTCTTGCCCATCCAGATATTTCAGAGATTGACCATGTAAGTGCTGTTATGTGTAAAGAACCTTATATTTATCATGAGGAAAAAGATGCGCCTATCTGTGTTGTTTACGATTACGGAGTAAAATTAAACATTCTTAAAAATTTAAAAAGAGTTGGTTTTTCAGTTTATGTTGTTCCAGGTAAAATGCCAGCTGAAGCTGTCCTTGAAATAAATCCTTCATGTATTATGCTTAGTAATGGTCCAGGAGACCCGCAGATTCTTACTTACGCAGTTGAAAATATTAAAAAATTGATTGGTAAAAAGCCTCTTTTTGGCATATGCCTTGGGCATCAACTTTTAGGATTAGCTTTGGGAGGAAAAACATATAAGCTTAAGTTTGGGCATCATGGAGGAAATCATCCAGTTAAAGATTTAAAAACAGGTAGGATTGCAATTACAGCACAGAATCATAATTACTGTGTTGATATTTCAAGCCTTAAAGGACAGGTAAGGTTAACTCATAAAAATCTTTATGATGGTACAGAAGAAGGAATGGAGCATGTGGAGTATCCAATTTTTTCAGTTCAACATCATCCAGAAGCAGGACCAGGTCCCAACGATGCATTGGATGTTTTTGACAGATTTATGGAAATTACTCGAAAGAATTTATGAAAGTAAAAATTCGTTTTTAGGGTAATCAGAGGAATCTAATTGTGCTGAAAAAAATATTAAAAAAGACTCTTAAGAAATTTCTAAAGAAAGTGATAAAAAAACTTTTTAAAAAAATCTTTGACTAGTTAAAAAGGAGAGATTATCAATTATGCCAAAGAGGACAGATATTAAAAAAATATTAATAATTGGTTCAGGTCCTATAGTGATTGGTCAAGCCTGTGAGTTTGACTATTCAGGTGCACAGGCCTGTAAAGCACTTAAACAGGAAGGATATGAAGTTATACTTGTGAATTCTAATCCAGCAACAATTATGACTGATCCAAGGATGGCTGATAGCACTTATATTGAACCCTTAACTGCAGAAATTCTCGAACTTATCATAAAGAAAGAAAGACCTGATGCTTTGCTTCCTACTCTTGGCGGACAGACTGCTTTAAACCTTGCAGTAGAGCTTGGTGAATCTGGTGTTTTGGATAAATACTCTGTTGAACTAATTGGTGCAAATCTTCAAGCTATAAAAAAAGCTGAGGACAGAGAGCTTTTCAAACAGGCAATGAAAAAGATTGGACTTGATGTACCACGTTCAGCAACTGTTCACAGTTTAAAGGAAGGTTTAGAAGTAATTGAATGGATTGGTTTTCCTGCAATTCTGAGACCTGCCTTTACCCTTGGTGGAACAGGAGGTGGAATTGCTTACAATATTGAAGAGTTTAAAGAGCTTCTTGAAAGAGGGCTTAAACTTAGTCCAATAAGTCAGGTTCTTATTGAAGAAAGCCTTCTTGGATGGAAAGAATTCGAACTTGAAGTTATGCGCGATAAAGCAGACAATGTTGTAATTGTCTGTTCTATTGAAAATTTTGATCCTATGGGAGTACACACTGGAGACTCAATTACAGTAGCACCAGTACAGACTCTTACAGATAGAGAATATCAGTTAATGAGGGATAGCGCTATAAAAGCAATTAGGGAAATTGGGGTTGATACAGGTGGAAGTAATATTCAATTTGCTGTAAATCCTAAAAATGGAAGAATGGTTATCATAGAGATGAATCCAAGAGTATCCCGTAGTTCAGCCCTTGCTTCTAAGGCAACAGGTTTTCCAATAGCAAAAATAGCTGCTCGTTTGGCTGTAGGATATACTCTTGAAGAGATTCCAAATGATATTACAAAGGTAACACCTGCAAGTTTTGAACCAGTCCTTGATTATGTTGTTGTTAAAATTCCAAGATTTACTTTTGAAAAATTTCCAGAGGCAAATCCGATACTTACAACCCAGATGAAATCTGTTGGTGAAGTAATGGCAATTGGAAGAACTTTTAAAGAGGCTCTTAGTAAGGCAATTCGTTCACTTGAAGTAGGCTCCTATGGCTTTGAAGAAATTGAAGCTTCTAAAGAGGAAATAATATGGAGGTTGAAAAATCCAAATGCAGAAAGACTTTGGTACATTGCTGAAGCTATTCGTAAAGGTTTTAGTATAGATGAAATATATGAATTAAGTGGAATTGATCCATGGTTTTTGAATAATATAAAAGAAATAGTTGAGATTGAAGAAAATATAAGATTCGCTAAGAACTTAAAACTAAATGAGCATGAATTCAAAAATCTTCTTTTTGAAGCAAAACAGAGTGGGCTATCAGACAGAAGAATAGCTTTTCTTATAGGAAAAAAAGAGAAAGAAATAAGGCAGTTAAGAAGTCAGCTAAATATAACTCCCATTTATAAACTTGTTGATACATGTGCAGCTGAGTTTGTTGCATATACACCATACATGTATTCTTGCTATGAAAAACCTTACTTTAAACTTGATTCTTCATCAAGCCTTCATGATTCTGATGCTCCTCCTACAGATAATCTTAAAAAAGTAATAATTTTAGGTTCAGGACCAAACAGGATAGGACAGGGAATAGAATTCGATTACTGTTGTGTTCATTCTGTATTTGGTTTAAGAGAACTCGGTTATGAAACAATAATGGTAAACTGTAATCCAGAAACAGTAAGTACAGACTATGATACATCAGATAGACTCTATTTTGAACCTTTAACCCTCGAAGATGTTTTACATATTATTGAGAGAGAGAAACCTCTTGGAGTTATTTTACAATTCGGAGGTCAGACACCGTTAAAACTTGCCAAAGCTCTTGAGGCTAATGGTGTTAATATTCTCGGAACAAAGGCTGATGCCATTGACAGAGCTGAGGACAGAAAACGTTTCAAAGAATTAGTAGACAAATTAGCTCTTAAACAGCCTCCAAGTGGTACAGCTACTTCGTTAGATGAAGCTCTTAAGATAGCCCAAAAGCTTGGCTATCCCATTCTTGTGAGACCTTCCTATGTTCTTGGTGGAAGAGCAATGGAGATAGTATATGATGAAGAATCCTTACTTAGATATATGAAAGAAGCTGTGAAGGTTGCAGAGGATCATCCTGTTTTAATTGACAGATACTTGGAAGATGCTATAGAGGTTGATGTTGATGCAATAAGTGATGGAGAAACAGTTATAGTGGCAGGAATCATGCAACATATTGAAGAAGCAGGAATTCATTCAGGAGATTCTGCCTGTTCACTTCCTCCTTTCTCTCTTTCAGAAGAAATAATTGAAAAAATTAAGGAAGAAACAATTGCTATAGCAAAGGAACTCGAAGTTAAAGGATTGATGAATGTCCAGTATGCTATAAAAAACAATGAAGTCTATGTTTTAGAAGTAAATCCCCGTGCATCAAGAACTATTCCTTATGTCAGTAAAACCATAGGGGTGCCTCTTGCAGCCATTGCCGCAAAAGTTATGGTAGGAAAAACTTTAAAAGAACTTGGATTAACTGAAAAAATCAAAATCCCCTATGTAACAGTAAAGGAAGCAATCTTTCCCTTTGATAAATTCCCAGAGGTTGACGTTATTCTTGGTCCTGAGATGAAATCAACAGGTGAGGTTATGGGAATTGATGAAGATTTTGGTCTTGCCTATGCTAAATCTCAGATGAGTGCAATGGGTAAAATTCCCTTAAATGGTCGAGTTTTTATAAGTGTTAAAGATAAGGATAAACCTGCTGTAGTTTCAATTGCTAAAGATTTTATAGATCTTGGTTTTACGGTGATTGCTACTTATGGAACTGCTAAATTTTTAAGGGAAAAGGGACTGAATGTTGAAACAATAAATAAACTTCAGGAAGGGCGTCCCCATGTTCTTGATTTAATAAAAAACAGACAGATTAGTTTTATAATAAACACAGTATTCGGTAAACAGGCTCAGAGGGATTCAATGTACATAAGAAGAGGTGCTTTAAATTACAAAATTCCCTATACTACAACAATATCGGGGGCGAGTGCGATTGTTAAGGCTATAAAAAGACTTAAAGAAAGCGAAATTAAAGTAAAATCAATACAGGAATATCACAGAGAGGTGACGGGGTGATAAAAAGAGCATTAATAAGTGTATCTGACAAAAGGGGATTAGTTGATTTTGCAAGAGAACTTGACAATTTAGGAGTAGAGATCCTTTCAACAGGTGGAACTGCAAAAGTTCTTAAAGAATCTGGAATAAATGTAATTGATATCTCCCAGTATACAGGATTTCCTGAGATTATGGATGGAAGGGTAAAAACTCTTCATCCCCTTATTCATGGAGGAATTCTTGCAAGAAGAGATAACCCAAAAGATTTAGAGGCTATTGCCTCACTTGGAATAAAACCAATTGACATGGTTGTGGTTAATCTTTATCCCTTTGAAACAACAATAAAAAAAGAGGATGTAAAACTTGAAGAGGCAATAGAAAACATTGACATCGGAGGTCCTACACTTTTAAGAGCATCTGCTAAAAATTATAAAGATGTAATAGTAATCGTGGATCCCGAGGATTACTCTTCAGTCATTGATGATATTAAAAAAGGTGATATTTCTCAGGAAAAAAGATTTAAACTTGCAAAGAAAGTTTTCTCACATACTGCAAGATATGATGCCTTAATAGCAGAATATTTTGATAAAATATCTCAACAAAAAAATTTTCAAGCTGAATGGACACTACCTCTTAGATTAATAAAAACTCTTAGATATGGAGAAAATCCTCATCAGAAGGCAGCACTTTACAGTATTAATGAAGCTCCTTCATTGATAGATGCAGAGGTCCTTCAAGGTAAAGAAATGTCCTTTAATAATTATCTTGATGTACATTCAGCAGTTCTGCTTGCTTCAGAATTTAAAGAACCCGTATGTGTAATAGTAAAACATAATAATCCTTGCGGAGTTGCCATTGCTGAAAATCTTAAACTTGCCTATAAAAAGGCTTTTGAATGCGATCCAGTGAGTGCTTTCGGAGGCATAATTGCTTTTAATAGGACTGTTGACAAAGCAGTAGCTGAAGAGATTGTTCATACTTTTTATGAAGTTATTATTGCTCCTGAATTTGATGAAGAGGCATTACAAGTTTTTTCAACAAAGAAAAATTTGAGATTGTTGAAATTTCCTGCTCTTTTCCATGAAATTAAGCCTTCGGGCTTTGATTTAAAGAGAATTCTTGGTGGATTTATTGTTCAAAATTGGGATGCCCTTGAAGATGAATTTTCCCAGGCAAAGGTGGTAACAAAAAGAAAACCTTCTCAGGAAGAATGGAGAGCTTTAAAATTTGCATGGAAAGTATGCAAACATGTAAAATCTAACGCTATTGTCTATGCAAAAGAAGACCGAACAGTGGGACTTGGAATTGGACAGACAAGCAGAGTTTTTTCATCTAAAGTTGGAGCAATGCATGCATTAAGTTCCCTCAAAGGTACAGTGGTTGCATCAGATGGATTTTTCCCCTTTAGAGATAATATCGATGTACTTGCTCAGAATGGTGTAACAGCAATAATTCAGCCAGGTGGCTCTGTCCGTGACCAAGAAGTCATAGAAGCAGCAGAACAGTATGGTATTGCAATGGTTTTTACAGGAATAAGACACTTCAGACACTAAAATGAGACCCTTTAAAGAAATAAAAGCTAATTATTATTTTACAAAGGAAGACGAAGACAGACTCTTAAGATTAAAACCTTTCATGGAAAAGAGAGTAGACCGAGTTGTTGAAGCTCTGTATCAATGGATAAACGCCACGGATGCTGCAAAAAGATTATTTAAAGACGAATCTTTAATTAAACATGTGATGAAATTAGTTCGAATCTGGTTTATTAGTCTATTTTCAGGTAAATATGACAATGCTTACTACGATAGCCTTATTAGAATTGGACAAAGACATGAAAAAGTTGGAGTAGAGCCTCATTTTATGAATAGGGCAATCAATATAATAAGAAATGCCTGTGTTGACATACTCTGTGATGAATTAGATTACATTGAGAGAGATCAATATATTATCTCAATTAATAAAATTCTCGATATGAATCTTGATATAATAATCTCTGCATACATAGAAGAAGAAGTAAAGGGGTATTCAGTTGCATATAAAGCAAAAAGCAAAGTAGTTAGATTTGGAGAGTTTTTTGCTCAATTGACAAGTTTTTCACTTATCTTTGGATTAATCATGCTTACAGGAGCGGTAATTTATCTTTGTGGAAGAGATCTATACGCAATTTTTACAGGGAAATTAGAACAAACAATTATAACTGCTCTCGGTTCTATTTTAATTTTATGGGTAATGCTCGAACTTATAAATACAGAAATAACTCGACAAAAGGGTGGTAAATTTAAAATTAGTGTTTTTGTTGGAGTAGCTCTTGTTACAACAATAAGAGAGGTTATGATTGCAACTTTAAAACATGATACTCTTGAATTTATTGGAGCATTAGTTGTATCTGTTCTTGTTATTGGAGTTATTTATTGGTTGGTTAAAAAAACCGAGGAGGAAAGAAAATGAAAATTCTTGTAATAGGAGGTGGAGGAAGAGAACACGCTATTGTTTGGAAGCTTGCCCAATCAAAAGTTGTTGATAAAATATATTGTATCCCTGGAAATGCAGGCATCTCAGAACAGGCTGAATGTCTGGAAATTGAAAGTAAAGATATATCAGCATTGGTAGATTTTGTGAAATATGAATGGATTGATTTAACTGTAGTTGGTCCTGAAGATCCCCTTGCAAAAGGAATTGTTGATGTTTTTCAGAAGGAAGGAAGAAGAATAATAGGTCCTACTCGGGCTGGTGCGCAGATTGAAAGCAGTAAGGTATTTGCAAAGGATTTCATGAAAAGACATAAAATCCCCACAGCTGAATATAAGGTTTTTACATCCTATACTCATGCTGAAGAATACATTAGACTCAAAGGAACACCGATTGTTATAAAAGCAGACGGACTTGCAGCAGGTAAAGGAGTTTTTGTATGTCAGAACTATGACGAAGCAGTAGATGCCTTAAGAATTATTATGAAAGAAAAGGTTTTTGGTTCAGCAGGAGATAAAGTAGTCATTGAAGAATGTCTCAAAGGTCAAGAGGTATCTTATTTGGTCTTTACAGATGGTAAAAGTGTTGTTCCAATGGTTACATCAAAGGATCATAAAAGGCTCCTTGATAATGATGAAGGACCAAACACAGGAGGGATGGGGACATTTAGTCCAAATCCTGCAGTTACACCTGAGCTTGAACAAGAAATACTTGAAACAGTGATAAAGCCAACTATCAAAGGTTTAAAATCAGAAGGGATTATATATAAAGGTATTCTTTATGCAGGACTAATGATTGTTAATGGAAAACCCTATGTTCTTGAATTTAATTGCAGATTTGGAGATCCTGAAACACAGGTTATTCTACCAAGACTTGAAACAGATATAATCGATATTTTTATGGCAATATCAGAGCAAAGACTGTCTAAAGTTAATGTAAAATGGAGCGATAAAGCATCTTTATGTGTGATTTTGGCTTCAGAGGGGTATCCTGGGAAATATAAAAAGGGACTGCCAATTACTGGTCTTGACATTGTTAAAGGACTTAAAGATGTGATCGTTTTTCATGGAGGAACCAAGTTTAACGAAGAAGGTATTATTGTTACAAATGGTGGAAGAGTTTTAGGAGTAACAGCATTGGGCAATGATTTACAGGAAGCAAGACAGAAAGCATATTCAGCAGCAGGATTAATTAATTTTGAAGGAATGCAATACAGAAAAGACATTGGATTAAAATTTTAAAAAATTTTTAAAATTAAATAATGCGAGAGTGGCGGAATGGCAGACGCGCTGGACTTAGAATCCAGTGGGGTCAAACCCGTGAGGGTTCAAATCCCTCCTCTCGCATTATTTAATTAATAGGGTTTTTTACCAACAATGTTTCCTGCAGGATTATAGTTACAAACCCAGATTTCTTCTCCTTTACTGCATAAAGCTCTTGCACAACCTAATTCTTTGGTCTCTCTCCATATTATTTGAGTATAATGACTGCAAATTTTATCCTGTCTGCAACTATTTGAGTAATAATCATAATTGAATCTCTCTTGTGCCCAGTAATCAACTACATATTTTGGCCTTACTGGAGAGTTTGACCAAAAGATATTTTCCCCTAATCTGTTACTGCTATGAATCATTCTGCAACTGTAATTTTTAGCTAATTTATTAGCCCAATTTTGAGCAATTTTTTCTAGTTCCTTTGACCATACCAAATTTGGAACTCCCACTTGTTTCCGCCATTGGTTGTGCGCATTAATTATTTCTGTCTTTTCTTTCTCAGTAAGCTCAAAAGAATAAACTCTATAATTTGGATAATAGGCGCATCCTAATAAATACAGTAAATTTAAAATCAAGAAAAAATTAAAAAATGTTAAATTTTTCAATTAAAAACCAGCTTTTGTAAGCTCTTTTATAATAGCCTGTCCTATAACATTTCTTTGTATCTGATTTGTCCCTTCATATATTTGTAAAATCTTAGCATCTCTCATCATCTTTTCAACAGGATAATCTTTCATGTATCCAGAACCTCCCATTACTTGAACAGCGTCAACTGTAACTTTCATAGCAACATCTGTAGCAAAGGTTTTTGCCATTGCAGAAGCTTTTGTAATATCCTTTGCACCACTGTCAATATATCTTGCTACAGAATATACAATAGCTCTTGCTGCCTCAATCTGAATTGCCATATCTGCAAGCATGTGTTGCACAGCTTGAAAACTTATTACTGGTTGTCCAAATTGAATTCTTTGTTTTGCAAACTTTGCTGCTTCTTCGAAGGCACCCTGAGCAACTCCTACTCCCTGAGCACCTACTCCTACACGAGACTGATCAAGGGTTTTCATAGCTACTATGAATCCCATACCCTCTTTCCCCAGAATATTTTCCTTAGGGATTCGGCAGTCCTCAAAGATTAATTCTCTTGTTGCAGAGGCTCTGATTCCCATTTTGTTTTCTTTTTTGCCAAAACTGAATCCAGGAGTTCCCTTTTCAACGATAAAAGCAGATGCTCCACGAGCTCCCTTTGATTTATCAGTTAATGCTATAACAGTGTAAATCTCTGCTTCGCCACCATTTGTAATCCACTGTTTCCTTCCATTTAGAATGTAATAATCTCCATCTTTTACAGCTGTTGTTTGAATTCCTCCAGCATCACTTCCTGCATTTGGTTCAGTAAGGGCAAAGGCAACAAGTCTCTTACCATCGGCAATATCTGGAAGATATTTTTTCTTTTGTTCTTCTGTTCCAAAAAGAAGTATGGGATAGGTTCCCAATGCATTTGCCGCATAGGTTGTTGAGACACCGAGACATACACGGGATAATTCTTCAACAACTAAACATAATTCTAATGCTCCTGTACCAAGTCCTCCGTATTCTTCGGGAATAAAAACTCTAAACATGTCAGCCTGTGCTAAAATTTTCATAATTTCCCATGGAAACTCTCCTGTTTCATCAAGTTCAGCTCTTACAGGAAGAACATGTTCTTCAGCGATTTGTCTTGCCAAATCCTTTATCATTTTCTGGTCTTCTGTTAAAAGATAATCCATCAACTTCCTCCTTTAACCTGATATATCTATCCCTTCAACAAGAAGGGTTGGTGTTCCAATATTTCCATAAAAGGTTAAATCTTGTCCTAAAGCTTTAATATTTTTAAATATTTGTGAAACATTCCCGGAAATTATAGCTTCTTTTACAGGATATTTTAATGCACCTTTTTCTATGTATACACCTGCTATACCAACTGAAAAATCTCCACTTACAGGATTGGCAGTATGCATTCCCATCACTTCTAAGATATAAATTCCTTTATCAATGAATTTTAATAATTCATCAAAAGAACTTTGAGGAAGATTACTTTCAATATAAAGATTAGTTGGACCTACTGAAATTCCCCTTTCAGTTCTTATTGCATTTCCTGTTGAATTCTTCATTCCCCATCTTCTTGCTGTATAGGAGTTATGCATCAGGGACTTTAATACTCCTTTTTCAATAAGAGTCTTTTTATTGGTAGGAACTCCTTCAGCATCAAAAGGGGTTGAACCAAATCTTTCAGGAATTACTCCATTGTCAATTATATCTAAAGCCTCATTCATTACAATTTCATTCATTTTATTTATGAATATTGACTTGCCTAATTGAAAATTTTCTGCTGAAAGAGATTGACAGATTAGTTCGAGAAATTCTGATGCAACAGAGGGTTCTAAGAGTATCCAGCCTTTAAAGGGTGATATTTTTTGAGGATTAAGCAACATTAGGGCTTTTTTGGATGCTTCTTTACCAATTTCTTCAAAATCAATATTTTTCAGAAATCTCTCTGCTCTGTATGCCCAACCCATTTGTGAATTTTCTTCTTCTGCTATAGAAATTATATGAGCAGATATTGAAGTAAAAGGATTGGATATCGTTAAGCCCTCTGAATTTATTATGCCTATTTCATAGGTAGACACATTAATTTCTGCATTTCTAAGTTTTTTAATTCTTTTATCAAAAAAGGCACTTCTTTGCATGGAAATTAAAAAATCTGAAATTGCTCCATTTATTTTTGCTATGTTATCATCAAAAACATTGAGAGGTTTTATCTCTGAAGGTTGAGGAATATGAATAAATTCATCTGGTTCTGAATGTTTAGAAAGTTCAAAGGCTATATTGAATGCTTCAGGGATTTTTTCAATGCTTCTACAGTTTGCAAATCCAGCTTTTGAATCTTTTACTACTCTTATTGAGAAAGAATTCCGAAAGGAAGTTTTTTTTCTGTCAATTTTTAAGTCTTTACCTTCTATAATATGAGATTGTTTTCTTAAAAAATAAATTTCCCATTGAGCATTTATTTGAGGAACCAATTTATAAAGTTCACTCAAAATAGGTTGCTCCAGCATTATCGGACTCCCATACTGTAACCGAATAAAGCTTGACAGGACCTTTTTCAAATTTTGATTTTAAGTTAAGATATATCCATCTTGCTATATTTTCGCTTGAAGGATTTATTTGATTAAAGGGCGGAATTTCATTTATAAAGGTATGGTCTAATTCAGATACAACCTCATCGGATATTTTTTTTAAATCTTTAAAATCAATAGCAATACCAATTTCATTTAAATTTTCTGCGATAACCTCTATTTCAACTTTCCAGTTATGTCCGTGAATATTTTCACATTTACCTTTATAACCCCTTAGCTGATGGGCAGCGTCAAAATCAGTAATAATTTTTAACTTATACATTATTTGGCTTCTTTTTTAAAGATTGTTAGATAAGGAATGTTTCTAAACATTTCCTGATAATCAAGTCCATATCCAACAATAAATTTATTAGGAACAGAAAAACCAACATAGTCTATGGGAACATCAACAACTCGTCTTTCCTTTTTATCCAAAAGAACACAAATTCTCAAAGAGGCCGGGTTCATTTCAAGTATTTTTTCCCTTATAAAATTCAAAGAAATCCCTGTATCAATAATATCATCAACAAGAAGAACATCTTTACCAGTTAGGTTTTCTCTTGGAAAGTAATGAATTTTTACTTCACCGGAAGAACTATCTTTCAAATAACTTGAAGCAATAAGAAAATCAATTTTCAGAGGACTTTTAATATGCCTTATAAGATCGGAAAAAAACATAAATGAGCCTTTAAGAATACCAATGACAATTAAATCTTTTTGAGAATAATCCCTTGAAATTCTATTCGCAAGCTCTTTTACCTTCATCTGAATTTGCTCTTCTGAGATAATAGGCTTTCCAATAAACATGGTTTATATTATAACAAAAATAAGTTTAAATTGTAATTTTTTATGTGTCACCCTGAAATTGCCGATAGGAAAAAGGTTGTCTTTTTCTTCTACTGTAATTCCGTGGGGTTAAATACTTCGAGGCGTTGTCCTGATCCCTTCTGCTTGACTTTGAGACTGCGCTGAACGAAGTGAAGGGGTAAACTCCTCGAATTAAATCTCTCAGAAAAAGGAATAAGAGAGGGATTCTTCCCCTTCGCTTAAGCTCAGGGTCAGAATGACACTTTTATTGTCACTCTTCAAAATAGTACTTTTATTGTCACCCTGAGGCGTAAGCCGAAGGCTCTCATTTTTTTAATATTATGAGATTCTTCGGGCTAATACCTTCAGAATTAAAGAATCATCAAGAATAGAAATTTCTATCGGCAAATTTATGGGCTTAGTTTCATATGACATTAAAAAACAAGATATGTGTTAAAATTTATTAATGTTTCATAAAAGAGAAAATATCAAAGGAGGACAGATGAACAAGGGTAAGGTTTACCTTGTTGGTGCGGGACCAGGAGATGCAGGATTAATTACAATTAAAGGGATTAGAGCAATTCAGCAAGCTGATTGTATTGTTTATGATTTTCACATAAATCCAAGACTTTTAACTTATGCAAGGAGGGATGCTGAATTTATCTATGCAGGTAAAAGAGGTGGTCATCATGAGATGACTCAGGATGAGATAAACAAAGTTCTTGTTGAAAAGGCAAAGGAAGGCAAAATTGTTTGTAGACTTAAAGGTGGAGATCCCTTTGTTTTTGGGAGAGGAGGGGAAGAGATAGAGATTCTTGCAGAAGAGGGAATAGATTTTGAAATAGTTCCAGGAATTAGTTCTGTTATTGCTGTTCCAGCCTATGCAGGTATACCTGTAACCCATAGAAAAGTTGCCTCTGCCTTTACTGTAATAACAGGAAATGAAGACCTGTCAAAACAGGATAGAATTTTTACTCATATAAGGGCATCAAATGCTCCTGAAACTTTGATTTTTCTTATGTGTGTAAAAAATCTTGACACTATTACAGAGAAGTTAATACAGGAAGGGTTAACTCCTCAAACCCCTTCAGCTATTATTCGATGGGGAACAAGACCTGAACAAAAGGTAATTACAGGAGTAATTTCAGAAATAGCAGAGCTTGCAAGACAGAATAGAATTACTCCTCCAGCAATTCTTGTAATTGGTGATGTTGTAAAATTAAGAGATAAACTCAACTGGTATGAAAAAAAACCCTTACATGGGCATAGAATTCTTATTACAAGACAATTAACTGAAGATTACCTAAAGCTCGAAGATATGGGAGCAGAGCTTTTTGTATTCCCAACAATAGATTTTTTACCACCAGAAGATTTTTCAGAGCTTGACAGTGCAATAAAGGAGATAGAAAGTTACAATTTTATAGTTTTTCCATCTCCAAGAGCAGTTACATTCTTTTTTGAACGATTTTTAATCCTTGTTAAAGATGTAAGAGCTCTTAAAGATATTCTTATTTGTGCCATTGGTAAAGAAACCGCGAAAAGTTTAAGAAACTATGGTATAAATGCAGACATTGTTCCTGACGAGTTTAATTCTTCCGCATTGGTGAAATTGTTTAAAGAAAAAATGATTCATAGTTCTTATTCCTCTTTGTCATTCCGAGGGACTCAATGTCGGGGTCCCCAAAAAGTCCATGATTTTTTGGGGTGCCCTTGTCCCGAGGAATCTCTTAAAAAGGAGGAGATTCTTCACTTCGCTCAGAATGACATATTGAGTATTCAGAAGGAAGATAAAAATATTTTTATTAATGAGCCTATACGAATCCTTTATCCCCGTTCAGATATTGCACTGAAAGATTTTGTTGAAGATATGCAAAAGCTCGGTGTAAAAGTGGATGCCCCTATTACATACAGAACTGTTAAGCCTACAGATCATGGAAAAAGACTTGCAAGATTTTTAAGAGAGGGAAAGATTACGATTGCCACATTTACTTCTCCATCAAGTTTTAATAACTTGATTGATATTCTCAAGGAGGATGCAAAAGAAATGCTTAAAGATGTAACAATAGCAGCATTAGGAAATACAACTGCAAAGGCAATTGAAGAGAAGGGTTATAAAGTAGACATTATTCCTCAAAAATCAACAATAAAAGACATGGTGGAGGCAATAATTAAATGGACAATGCAGAAGCAATAATTGTAGGTGGTGGAATTTCAGGATTAAGCCTCGCATACTTTTTACTAAAAAGAAATCCTGAACTCAATTTAAAACTCATTGAAGCAGAAAAAAAAGCAGGTGGTAAAATTATCACTGAAAAAGTATCAGGGTTTCTTTGTGAAGGTGGAGTTAATGGATTTTTAAGTAACAAGCCATCAACAATTGCACTGGCAAAGGAATTAAATATAGAACCAATAAAAGGAAGTGAAAGTGCAAAAAAAAGATATATTCTTATTGATGGTAAACTTAAAGAGGTCTCTTCCAATCCTTTAAAGTTTTTCTTATCTTCATTGCTTTCTTTTTCTGGGAAAATAAGAATGATTCGTGAATACTTCATTGTACCTCAAAAAGAAGAAATAGATGAATCAGTGGAACAGTTTGTAAGTAGAAGAGTTGGAAGGGAATTCTATGAAAAACTTATTGATGCTATGTCAACGGGTATATATGCTGGAGACCCTTCAAGAATGAGTATGAAAAGCTGTTTCCCAAAGGTTTACTTTCTTGAAAAAAAGTATGGAGGACTTATAAAGGGATTGCTGGCTTTGAAAAAGGAAAGAAAAAGTGTACAAGCTCAACCAGACACTGTGCTTATGTCCTTTAAAGGAGGTATGTTAGAACTTATTAATTCCCTTGAAAGCAAACTTGAAGGAAGAATAATTAAAGGTAAAAAAGTTATAGGTTGTAATTATGAAAATGGAATTTACAGAGTATTTCTTGAAAGTGGAGAAACCATTGAAGCAAAAAAAGTTATTTTTGCCTGTCCAGCCCATGATACATCTCAAATACTCAAAGATTTTGATAAAGAGCTTTCGGATATTTTAAACTCAATTCCCTATCCACCTTTAAGTGTTGTTGCTTTAGGATTTAAAACAGATCAGATAGGTTTTGGAACAGACCTCTATGGTTTTCTTGTTCCCTATAAAGAGAAAAGAAAGATTCTTGGAGCTCTTTTTGACTCAAGTATTTTTACAAACAGAGCTCCTGATGGGTATGTACTTTTAAGGACAATGATCGGGGGAAGAAGAGCACCAGAGCTTGCTTTATTGCCTGATGAAAAACTAATTGATTTAGCTTTGTCAGAACTAAAGGAAATTCTTAAAATCAAGGGAGAACCGAATTTTATAAAAATATTCCGCTGGGGAAGAGCAATTCCACAGTATGAACTCGGACATGAAGAAAAGCTCAGAAAAATTGATCAAATACTAAAAAAATATCCAGGACTATATCTTACAGGAAATGCTTACAGAGGTGTAAGTGTAAATGATTGCATTGAAAACTCTTTGAAATTGGCTGAGAAGATATAAAGGAAACTGTTATAATTAACCTATGAAAAAGTTAATAAAGGATTTAAAAAAAGCCCTAAAAAATGAAAAAATTCCAGGACTTGAAGCTGTTTATTTGTATGGTTCTTTAGTTAGAGGAATAGTTAGAAAGGACAGTGACATAGACATTGCCATATTGCCTGCTCCTAATTTAAATAAAGAAAAAGTTTTAATTCTAATCAGTCATGTAGAAGACATTATCTCAAGAACTTTATTCAAAGATGGTATAAAAATAGATATAAGCATCTTAAATATGGCTGACAAATTTGCTTCAATTTTACTTCTTTTTTCAATAATCTCACAGGGGATTTTAATATATGAGGCAAAAAGTTTGAGACAATATAGAATAGAATTTCAGAATATGATAATCAGAGAATACCATGATTTTGCTCCTTATTACTTAAATGAGTTAAAAAAGAGATATGAATATGCATAGAAAAATTGGATGTTCCTTGATATCTTATCTTTTATAATAATCGGGCTGTTATTAAGGATTCTTTTTACATTTATTGGTGTCACCCCTGAAAAAATTGATTTTATTCGTGATAGAATAAATTATTTTGTTTTTTATTACATTATACCCTTTGTTTGTTTTAAAACAGCCTATACAATGCCTTTTAGTCTAAGTCATTTAAAAATTTCAATTGTTGCAAATCTTACAATATTAAGCTGTGTTACCATTTCATGGTTTATTTATAAAAAGATCGCACAAAGCAAAAATATCAAAACTGAGGTAATAGGCGTTCTTATTATGTGTTCTGCTTTTGGAAATGTTCTTTATATAGGTTTGCCTATTTTGACAAACCTATATGGAACAGAGGGCATGAGTTATGCATTTACCTATGATTTTTTAGCAAGCACACCTCTTACATGGACAGTTGCTGTGGCAGTTTGTATGAAATATGGTAGTGCTAAAAGTTTTAATTTAAAAAATTCATTGAAAACTATTATTAAAATTCCACCAATTTGGGGTTTAATATTCGGTTTTATTTTCAGAGAATTGAATATAACTTTACCTGAGGAATTCATATATACAACTACCAAAATTTCAATTTATATGACCTATCTTATGCTTTTAATTGTGGGACTTTCAATAAAAGCATTACAACCTCAAAGGATTACTCTTCTGTTGCCAGCAATATTTATTAAAATAGTTTTGTCTCCTCTGTTGGCATTATTTTTTGGTAGTATAATAGGATTATCAGGAATGCCACTTAATGTTTGTATAATTGAGGCTGCAACTCCTTCAATGATTCTAAGCATGATTTTTGCAACAACTTTTGGTGTTGATTTAAGAACAGCGATTGAGATGATTTTTTTGACTACAATATTTTTTTGTTTGATTGTTTTTTTGCTTTTTTATTTTATTTTTTCTTGAAATCAATTATAATGTTAATTAGAAAGACTTTAAAAATATAGGAACTTCAATAATATGAAAAAACTGGTTAAAAGAATTAACGATAAGATTTTAGATTTTATTAAAAATTATAGTTTTTTTAATATTAAATACTTAAAACTGATTACGTTAATAGCAGTAGTTATTGTTGTCTCCTTTGTGGTTTTTATTGGGATGATAACCCACAAAAGAATTGTGGAAACTGTTAAAGAAGATTTTAATGAACAACAATTAATTCTTGCCAGACATGGAAGTTCTCAAATAGAGAGTCTAATTAATATGATTAAAAGAGAAATTCAACTTTTAAGTTTATCCCCCCTCTGTTCAATATTTTGAATCTCCAGGATTAGTTTATAGGTTAAATATAACATATTCAACTGTTAAAGATTTAGGTGTTATGGATCTCATATACATTGACGGTAATAAAAAAATAGCCCATAAAATTTCTGAAGAACCAGGTTATACAGTTTTGAAAATAAGTGAAATCGAGAGAAAGATTTTAGAAAGGGTAGTTTCAGAAAAAAATAGAGGAGAATTAATTTTAACTGATACATATTTCGCGAATAATCAATCTATCTTTATAGATATGATTTTTCCTGTATGGCAAACTTCTATTGATGAAGCTCATCCTGTGGCAACTGGCAAATTTTCTGGAGTCTTAGTTTTCAAAATTGATGTTACATATTTAGTAAGTAAAGTCACAGATAAGATTCATTCAGGTAAAACAGGCTATGCTTGGGTTATAGACAATAAAGGGATATTTCTATATCATCCTGAAAAGACTTTTATTGGTCAAAATGCATTTAAAGCCAGATATCAAAGAGAACCCACTATGTCTTTTCAACGAATAAATGAATTGCAAAAGAACATGTTAGAAGGGAAAGAGGGTAAAGATTGGTATATTTCTGGCTGGCATAGGGGTGAATACGGAGAAATAGAAAAGTTAATTGCTTATACTCCAATTACAATTGACAATAAAAAGGGAGTATTGTGGAGCATTGCTGTGGTGGCTCCTATAAGTGAGATACAAGGAACAATAAGCGATATTCAATTTCAAAATATTTTGCTACAAGTTATTATTGTATCCTCCATAATATTAGGCGCATGGTTTTCAACTTTAATGATTGTTAAATGGGCAAATTTAGTTAAAAAATCTGAAATTCGATACAGATCACTAATAGAAAATGCGGATGATATAATCTTTACCTGTGATAATAAATATACTCTAAATTCATTAAACAAAAAGGGATTAGATTTTTTTAATATTAAAAGAGAAGAAGATCTTGTTGGTAAATTAGTTTCAGAAGTTTTTTCTCCTGAGGGAGAAATATTAATTATGAATATACAACATGTATTTAGGGAGAGAGAACCGATACAGTTAACTCATAAAGTTATTGTTAATAATAAAGAGTTTTGGTTAAATACGAGATTAAAAGAGTTACATGATGAAAAGGGGGAAATATATGCAGTTTTAGGAATTTCCCGAGATATCACAGAGAGAAAAAAAATGGAAGAACAAAGTTATTATCTAGAAATTTTAGCATCTCTTGGAACATTAGGAGCTTGTGTAGCCCATGAAATAAATAATCCATTAGCTGTAATTCTTGGTTTTACTGATTTGTTGCTTGAAAAGACACCTAAAGAATCTGAACAATATGAAATTTTAAAAATAATTGAAAAACAAGCATTGAATGCAAAAATTAGCGTTGAAAATCTATTGAGTTTTGTACGAAGAAAAGAACACAAAGCAGAATTGGTAAATATCAATGAGTGTATTATAACCGTTATGAGAATATTAGAAAATACCGCTTCTATAAATAAAATAAAAATTGTGTATAATTTACAAGATAATTTACCCTTTGTGAAAGGTGATGCAGGGGAATTGCAACAGGTTTTCTTTAATATAATTAATAATGCTATATATGCTATGCAAAATGGAGGTATATTGACTATTACTACAAGACACGAAAAAAACTGGGTAGAAATATTTATTGCTGATACTGGTCCTGGCATCAAAAAGGAGTATAGAAACAGAATTTTTGAACCTTTCTTTACAACAAAAGAGGTTGGAAAGGGAACAGGATTAGGTTTATGGATTTCGTATAATATAATAGAAAAACATGATGGAATAATAGCCTTTAAAACAGCTACTAAAGAAGAATCTGAGATAACAGGCACAACTTTTGTTATTAAATTGCCAGTAACTGAAGAGGAAAATGGAGGAATAATTAATTAATAATTAATTATACAATTAATTTTAATCAAAGAAATTGAAAAAATTAGGAGGGATATATGAAAGAGAAAATTTTAATAGTAGATGATGAACCAGATATGTTGAAATTGCTTTCAATGATTATTAGAGAAAAGACTCCCTATGAAGTTAATACAACAAATAATCCAATAGAGGCTGTTCAGTTAATCAAAGATAATGATTTCTCTCTTGTTATAACGGATCTTAAAATGCCTGGGATTGATGGATTACAGATTTTAGAGGAAGTAAAGAAAAAAGATGAAGACATACCTGTAATAATCATTACAGCCTATGGAACTATTGAATCAGCTATGGAAGCAATGCAAAAAGGTGGTTTTGACTTTATAACCAAACCTTTTAAAAAAGAGCATATCCTCTTTACAATAGAAAAGGCAATTAAATGGTTAAATTTATGTAAAGAAAACAAGTTATTAAAAGAGAAAATTAAATCGGCAGGATAAACTTTCTATTCCTTAGGGATATGTTGTCTTATGAAATCTTCAGTAAACATTTCTGCTACTGAATCATTAAATAAAACCATATCAAGCTGTTTTGTATAAGCTGTAAGTTTTCCCAGTACTTCAAGATTTTTCTCAATTTTAAGTGAGGGATATTTTGTTGTTATGGCATCAATTACGTCTTCTTTTACTACTACCTTAAATCCTAATTTTTTCAATATCTCTGTTATAAGTTTTACTCTTCGTAATCTTCTATCAATTGCAGCTCCTCCACCTTTGAAGAAAAATTTTATATAGTTATCATTAATTTTATCTCCAGCATAGGCTTCAATTAATGAAAAATGATATCCGAGTCTTATGCTAAAATTCATATAATTTTTTGTAACTATGCAGAAACTTTTTTTCCCAGTCTCCCTTAGTTGTTCTTCAGGAATTGTGGCTGTGTTTGCAATCATTCCAAGAAATCCTTTTGTATCAATTGGTGGTGGGTCAGGCCATTTCATAGATGTCATCCCTTTTAGTATTGCTTTGAAGGGTATTGAAAAAATATCATCTAAAGTCGCCTTTTTAATATTTTCCTTTAATCCATCGCAAATATCAAGAACTAAAACACCAATGGGAATTCCAGCTATTAATGGTACAGCATGAATTTCACTGTCATATTTATCCCAGAGAGTAAACATTTCATACATTACCATTTCATGACAGTATCTTGTTATATCATGAAAGGTTTGACAATTTTCAATTTTAAAGTTTTCAGAGGTTGGATCAACAAGATTTAATGAGATAATTAATTTTGATACATTTTGTAGAATTCTATATATCTGTGTTTCTTCTATATCTTTTTTACTCTTTTTCGAGATTTCTAATAGCTCTTTGACTTTGCCTTCATAAACAACGCAATTGTAAGCATCAACTGTTATTTCTTGTTCAGGTTTTATGATTTTTGTTGCATTTTCAGTATTAATTATCATTGGCACTCTATATTCTCTTGCTATTGATGAAACATGCTCTGTTTGACAACCTGAATCTATAATTATAGCAGAGGCTTTATTCATTATTAGAACATAACTTGGATCAGTATGTTTAGCTACCAATATATATCCTTCAGGGAAATTTGCAATATCTTCTTCATCTTTTAGTAAAAAAGCTTTTCCATAGCCAACACCCCTACAAGCAATAGAACCATTGTCAAGTATTACAGTGTATCCTGAAAGTCTTGTTGGTAAAGGAGCTTTATATTCTAAAGAGGTTTCTAATACTCTAAGAAGTCTTGTCTGTAGAATAAAGATTTTTCCATTCTTATCAATAGCCCACTCAATATCTTGAGGGTTTTTCATAAATAATTTTCTATAGTCATTCCCATCTTAGCTAACTCAATTACTTGTTCATCGGACAAGGAAAATTCGCTTATTTCTTCACTAAGAGGGATTACATCTATATCTCCATTTGTTTTGCAGATTAAAATTTTGTTCTGTTTACCCAAAAATTTCTCAGAGATATATAATTTATCTCTATTAATAGAAAAATTATCAGGTGTTACTTCTCCATCTACTACTAATTTACCAAGTCCTTTCACAGAGTTTATTAATAAATTTCCACTTTCAGGATTATTAGGGTCTTTAGTATACATAACTCCTCCCGCATAGGCATCAATCATAGGTAAAACACCCACAGCCATAACCATTTCTTTTTCAGAAAATCCCTTTGTTTTGTAATAAAAGACAGCTCTTGGATTAAATAAACTTGCAATGACTTCCTTATACTTTTGAATTATTTCGTTTTCAGGAACATTAAGAAAAGAAGAGTACTGACCAGCAAAACTAAAATAGGAATCTTCGTGAATAGCACTACTTCTGACAGATACATTACACTTTTTGTTAATTTTATTACATAGTTTTTCATAGGAGGATTTAATTGATAATTCAATTTCCTCAGGTAATGGGGAGTTTATGATTAATTCTTTAATTTTTTGACATGTTGACTCTAATTCATCGAATTTATTGATGTTTATTTTTTCTATTAAATCATTTATTTTGTTCTTTAAATCGTTAAATTCTAAAAATTTTAAGTAGGCATATGATGTTATAACAAAACCTTCTGGTGTTGGAATATTTAGACTTTTTTTAATTTCTGCAAGATTAGCCATTTTCCCCCCTGCAACTGTCACCATATCCTTAGAAAGTGACTCAAGAGGCAATGTAAAATCTGTTACAGGAATTTCAATTTTATGGGAGATTGTGTTTTCTATCTTTTCTTTAATTTTTTCATAGATTTCATATAAACCATGGTATTTGTTATCTGCAAGTGAATTTAACAATTTTATAATCTTTAGAACTCCTTCAGATGTCTTTTCTACATTTGATTTTATAAATTGAATATCAAATAAATATTCTCCTGATAATTTTTCGCTTAATTCAGCCATTAAGGTAAGCACTTCATTGTTAGTGTTAAGTAGTTCTTGGAAAAGGAAATATTTTTTCTCTAAGCAAAGCCTTCATTTCTTCCTGTTTTTCTTTCCATTTTTTTGAAAAAATTGAGAATATACTACCCATATCTAATTATAAACTTTTTTAATGAGATTATTACATAATTTTTTTTGACAAAATTATAAAATTTTATTATTATTTAATATCATAATAATATAATAACATTATAACATTATAACAATAAAAAGGAGTATAAGAAAAATGGAAGAATTTTTAAGAAGAGATGAACATGAAAAGCTGTATCTAAAGTTATATGAAATATTAAAAATGAAAATTGAAAAAGGAGAGTGGACAGTAGGAATCCAGATACCTACAGAAGAACAATTATGTAAAAATTATGATGTCAGTAGGGCAACAGTTAGAAATGCTATATCAGAACTTGTAAGAGAAGGCTATTTAAAGAGAATTCAAGGTAAAGGGACCTTTGTTGTTAAAAAAGTCACGCCAAGAGAATCAATTACTATTAATCTTAAAGATATCATGAAAGAACATGGAACTTTTTTACACAAAAGTGTTAGCTAAAACAGTAATGACACCTCCTGAAGAAATTGTTAATAAGCTTGAGTTGTCAGATCCTACAACGCATCTTATATATATAAACAGATTATGTTACCTAAATGATGAACCTACTATTATACAGTATTCTTATATTCCCTATAAAATTTGTCCTTCTCTTATTGATGAAGACCTTGAAAAAAATTTTCTCATTGATATCATCGAAAGAAAATGTAACTATACTATTACCCATATCCATAATCATATAGGTATTTCATATCTAAATGAAAGGGAGCAGGAATTACTAAATTCCAGAGATAATCCAGTTGCTTTAACTCTTGAACAATTTTATTATTCCTATGACAAAAAGATTTATTACAATCAGACTCTTAAGAAAAATGACGATGTGAAATTATTTGTAGAATTAAGATTGTACTGAAACTTTATTAAGGTTCCCTAAAATAACATTTAAGGAGGTATTAAGATGAAAGAAGAAAAGAAAGTTAGAGATTTAATGGTAAGTGTCTTTGATTATCCACACATACCTTACTGGTTTACTATTAGGCAGGCAATAAGTATTATGAAAAAATCCTTTATTGAGAGTGAAAAGACAATATTACCACAGGTTATTTTTGTATTTAATGAGAAATACGATTTGCTTGGAACGATTACACCATTCGAAATTGTAAAAGGACTTGAGCCAAAGATGAAAATGGTTTCTATTAAAGATGCTGATGTAATTTATTACGACGAAAACTCTTTAACAGAAGTAGAGGCAAGCCTTTTTAGCTCTGAAGTAAAAGAAAAGGTAGAAAGACCTGTGAGTGAAATCATGGTTTCAGCAAAAGTATTCATTTCTCCCAATGCCTCTGTTATTAAGGCTGGTTTTTTAATGATTCATCATAAATTATCTGTATTGCCAGTGATTGAAAATAATAAGTTCGTTGGAGTAATACGCATGCTTGATGTGTTTAATGAGATTTCAAAAATAATTCTTGAGGAGGTGTAACATGGCAGAAAAAGATTTTGATAAGTCAAAAGGATTACCACCACCTCCACCTGAAATTAAAGTTGCACCAGAAGTTGAGGAGCATCCTCCGGCACCTGAAAAACCAGTGAAAAACATTATTTTATCTGTTATTATTTCAATAGGAATTGGTGTTCTAATAGCTTTACTTCCAACACCAGAAGGTCTTTCACCAGAAGGACACAAATTTTTGGCCTTACTGATAACTGTAATTTTATTGTGGGTTACAGAGGCTATTCCAATAGGAGTGACAGCATTACTTGCAGCTGCGGGTTTAATACTTTTTAAAATTCAACCAGGTCCACAGGCATGGATGCCCTTTGCAAGTCCTGCTGTTATGTTCGTTTTGATGATTATGATGTTTGGTGTAGTTTTGAATGAAGCAGGTGTTGCCAAAAGAATTCTTTTTCTAATCATAAGAGCTGCTGGAACAAATGTAAAAAAATTAAGTCTATTTATGGCTGTATCTGCTACCATGCTTTCAACAGTATTTCATGATGCAACAATTACTATAATTTTAATATTCTGTATGTTACCAGTTTTAACTGCTATGGGAATTACTCCACAGAAAAGTAATAATTTTAGTAAATTCTTTATATTGTTAATTCCTCTTGCTGCATCTGCAGGAGGATTTGGAACACTTCTTGGTGGTGGTAGAAATCCTGTAATGGTTGAGGTTTTAGAAAAGGTTACAGGATATAAAATGGGATTTATGGAATTTTTGGTTTGCAATTTACCTCTTGCTTTAGTAACTGGATTTGCTACATGGTTAATTGTTTACATTATTTTCCCACCTAAAGTCAAGGAGATTCCTTTGGCTGCCTTAGGAGAGAAATTGCCACCAATGGGTAAAAAG
Source organism: Thermodesulfovibrio sp. N1 (assembly GCF_001707915.1). Classification (GTDB taxonomy): domain Bacteria; phylum Nitrospirota; class Thermodesulfovibrionia; order Thermodesulfovibrionales; family Thermodesulfovibrionaceae; genus Thermodesulfovibrio. Next base: position 38,860 of record NZ_MAVV01000010.1, read on the forward strand.
GAAAAAGGGGTTATAGGATTTTTTGCCCTTGCTTTCATTCTTTGGTCACTTACTGATATTACAAAAGTTCATTATAGCGTAGTTGCTGCCTTAGTTTTAGCTCTTATTTTTGGATTCAGACTTGTAAGTGCCTCTGAAGTGTTTAAAAAATTCCCCTGGGAGTCATGGATTGTCTTTGGAGCAGGAGTATCATTAGGAACAGCAATGCTTGATACAGGAGCTGGTAAATGGATAGCTACCCAGTTTTTACCAATGCTTGAGGGTAAACCCTGGCCCATTGTATTTGCAGGAGCCGGGTTATTAGGAGCATTTATGTCGAGTTTTATGTCTAATTCAGCAGCTACAGCTCTTATACTACCTATTACAATTCCAATGGCTCAGGCACTTGGTATTCCAGAAGCAGCTATAGCTTTATCTGCTCCTATTACAACATCATTTATAATGCTCGTAATTGGATGCCCACCTACAATAATTGCATACAGTACTGGTTATTTCAGTCAGTTTGAATTTGTAAAGGTGGCAGTTCCTTGGGCTATATTGATGATTATAGTAGTTACAATTAGTGCAGCTATTTACTGGCCCTTGACTGTATTTCCAGAACTACCATTTTTGGGAATTAAATAATTCCTAAGGGAGAGAGGGCATTTCCCCCTCTCTCCTAAAGGATTAAATGAGGTGATATATGAGAAGAGAAATTGTAACATTTCTGATACTTTTTCTATTATGGCTCATATTTTCAGGAATGTTTGATGCCTTTCATCTTGCTTTGGGAGTTGTATCTTGCTTAATTGTCACTTTAATATCAGGTGATTTAATTTTTCAAAATGAAAGATTTACGATGAATCACATAAAAGAGGGTATAAGATTTATTAAATATCTACCTTGGTTAATCTATCAAATAATTCTCGCAAATATTCATGTTGCCTATCTTGTTTTGCACCCAAAAATGCCAATAGAACCTATAATTATTGCATATAAGGCAAAATTAAAAAGAGATATTTCAAAGGTTGTTTTTTCTCAATCAATAATACTTACACCAGGAACTATAACAATGGATATAGTTGACGATACTTTTATAGTTCACTGCATCAGCAAAAAAGTAGCCGATGACCTCTTTACAGGAGAAATGGAACAAAGAATTGCCGATGTATTTGAACGAGAAAATACTAAAAGGAGTTTGTAACATGGAGAATTTCTTCATATTCACAATAATTGTTATAGGAATTCTTGTAATTTTATGCCTTTACAGGGCTATTTTTGGTCCTACTGTTATGGATAGAATTGTAGCGGTTGGTGTTATAGGGACCAAAACAACGGTTATTTTAGTTCTCATAGGTATTTATTATAAGAGAGTGGAAATGTTTGTTGACATATCTTTAGCCTATGCTCTTTTGAACTTCATTGCCACATTAGCAGCATCAAAATTTTTTAGAACAAGAAAGAGTATTCTACCAGGAACGAAATTTATGAAAGACAGGGAGGCAGAGAAATGATAGTTGAGTATATAATAGATGCTTTTGTTATTATACTCGTTCTCTTAGGTTTATTTTTCCTCTTCACAGCAACTGTTGGACTTCTTAGATTTCCTGATTTTTATTGTAAGCTTCAGGCTACGGGTAAGGGAGATACTTTAGGAGCGATTCTGATACTTTTAGGTGTTATTTTATATAACCTTCATGATTTTTCTTTAAATAATTTCCTTGTTTGCCTAAAGATATTATTCATCATCATATTCATATTTCATGCTAATCCTGTAGCAACTCATGCTATTACAAAGGCTGGATTAGATGCGGATGTAAAACCTTTGACAAAGGAGGATATTAGAAAATGATATGGATAGTAGACATACTTTTATTAACTATCGTAGTAATATGCGCTATAGGCGCAATATATGTTAAGGATCTTTTAAGTTCTGCCATTCTCTTGGGTGCTTATAGCTTCTTAATGTGTTTACTTTGGACCGAGATGGGAGCTGTTGATGTTGCTTTTACCGAAGCTGCAGTAGGTGCAGGGATAAGCACAGCTTTCTTTATAGGAGCTATATATCAAACTACAAGGAGGACTAAAGATTGAAAGTTTTGGCATTAATAATAGTAATATTAACGGGAAGTTTATTAATTTATAGCAGTCTTGATATGCCAGATTGGGGAGATCCAAATTCTCCTGCAAGTACTCATGTTTCACCAAGGTATATTGAAAAAACAATTGAAGAAACTGCAACTCCAAATGCTGTAACATCAGTACTTGCTGATTACAGAGGTTATGATACCTTAGGTGAGACAGTTGTTATTTTTACTGCTGCTGTTGTATGCATTTTACTTTTAAGGAGGTTTGAAGATGATAAGACTCATTGAAGACCTTCATATCCAGTTTGTTTGTAGAATTATGGTCCCTCTAATTCAATTTTTTGCCTTATATGTTATAGCGCATGGACATTATAGTCCTGGAGGAGGATTTCAGGGTGGATGTATTTTAGGAGCTTCCTTCATATTAATGATGATTGCCTATGATATTGAATATGTAAAAAAGAGATTTCCAGAGAAGTTTAACACTTTTATGGTAGCCTTTGGTGTATTTTTGTATGCTGCAATTGGAGCACTTTGCTTGATATTAGGAGCTGAATATCTTAATTATGGAATTCTTCATAAGATTCTTCCAGCTGATCCAGTCAAGGTAAGAGCCCTTGGAACATTAGGAATAGAAATAGGTGTTGGAATTACAGTAAGTGCGGTTATGTTGTCTATTTTTCTTAATCTATCTACCTTTGGTAAACATGAAAAAAGTGAGGTTTAAACCATGGAAATTATAATAGGTAAGTATAATTACTGGATTTATATTGCTTTAATGATGATAGGATTTTATGCAATGATTGCAAAAAGAAATTTAGTTAAAAAAATTGTAGGGATGAATATTTTTCAAACAGCTATAATTCTTTATTTCATATCAACAGCCTATAAAAAAAATGCGACCATTCCGATATTGATTAAATCTCAAGAGGTTATTGATGTAACACAGTATGTTAATCCATTGCCCCATGTTTTGATGCTCACAGCAATAGTCGTTATGGTAAGTACATTTGGTGTTGCTCTGGCAGTCATAGTAATGCTCTATAAGAAATACAAAACCCTTGAAGAAGATGAAATAATTGAAATTTTGAGGGAGAAAAAATGAATCTGTCAGAACATTCATCAATTTTGATTGTTGTTGTTCCTTTAATTGCTTCATTTCTAAATGTCTTTATTGGACTGTGGAGGAGGTCTCTATGCTATCCCTTATTTTTACTGGCATTGGTAATTTGTGGATTTTTATCCATTGATCTAATTCAGAATATTATTAATAATGGTACGATAAGATATAAACTTGGTGGTTGGATGCCTCCGTGGGGCATTGAATATGTTGTTGACCATCTTAATGCTTATGTTATTCTTATTGTCTCTTTTATAAGTCTATTGGTAGCTATATATTCAAAGAGAAGTCTGGAAAAGGAGTTAGAGGAATCAAAACTTCCCTATTTTTATTCAACTTACTTATTACTTGTTACAGGACTTTTAGGAATCACGGTTACAGGGGATATTTTCAATCTTTTTGTATTCTTAGAAATTGCCTCTTTGGCTGGTTATGCCCTGATAGCAATTGGAGAAAATAGGTCAGTTTTGGCAAGTTTTAATTATATAATAATGGGAACAATTGGCGCATGTTTCTATCTTTTAGGAGTGGGATATATATACATCATTACAGGCTCTTTGAATATGCTCGATATAGCTCAATTACTTCCTAAACTTTATGAATCGAAGGTTACTCTTGCAGCTTTTGCATTTTTGGTGGTAGGCGTAGCTATTAAAATTGCTCTTTTTCCTCTTCATAGATGGTTACCAGATGCTTATACCTATGCTCCTTCAGCAGTCAGTGTATTAGCTTCTGCAACTATGACAAAGGTTGGAATATATGTTCTCATAAGAATTTCTTTTACTATATTTGAACCTAATTTTTCAAAAGATATTATTCCTGCAGGAACTATTCTTGTTTGGTGGTCAACGATAGCAATAATTTTTGGTAGTATTTTAGCTCTTGGACAAATTGATTTTAAAAGAACACTCTCATATATTTTGATTGCTGAAGTTGGTTATATGGTCTTGGGCGTTAATCTTGGGAATAAAGAAGGATTTATTGGTGCGGTCTTGCATATATTGAATGATGCATTAATGATTGCCTGTCTGTTTATGGTTACAGGAGGTATTTACTATTACCTAAAATCGAGAAATATAGAAGACTTTGTAGGATTAAATAAAAAAATGCCACTCAGTATGGCATCCTTCAGCATCGTAGCCCTATCAATGATCGGCATTCCACCTACAGCAGGATTTTTTAGTAAATGGTACCTTATAATTGGAGCAATTAAAGCAGAACAGTGGATTGCAGTTATTGCTCTTTTGTTTAGTAGTTTAGTGAATGCCATAATTTTCTTTAGAATACTTGAAAAAATATATTTTAAAAAGGGTAATTCAACAAAAGATATAAATGTCAAAGAGGTGCCTGTTAGCATGCTAATACCAATTCTTATATTGGCTACTTCAGTTATTCTGGTTGGTCTATTTAGTGGAAAAATTATTTCTTCAATAATTCAGTTTACTGTTCCCGGAGGATTTTAAGCCATGGAAATAATAACATCAGCCAAACCATTATTTGCTATTTTAGTATCCCTAATAGCAACAATACTTATTATTATTACAGGAGAAAAAGCAAGAAATTTAAGAGAGGCATGGACGATTATTGCCTCAATTGTTAAGTTTACTATAGTTGCCTCAATGTTGCCAGATATTTTAAATGGAAGAGTTATTGAGTATACCCTATTAGCAATAACCTCTGAGTTAGTATTACAATTTAAAGTAGATGCTATAGGGATTTTCTTTGCTTTTACAGCCTCATTTTTATGGATTATTACCTCTCTTTATTCAATTGGATATATGAGGGGACTGAATGAACATGCTCAAACAAGATACTTTGCCTATTTTGCTATTGCCATGTCAGCTACAATGGGAGTTGCTTTTTCAGCAAATATTTTTACAGCCTTTTTATTTTATGAGATTATAACTGTATCGACATTTCCTTTAGTTGCCCATAAAGAAACTCCTGAAGCAATAAAGGGAGCAAGAAAATATCTTGTGTATTTACTTGGAACCTCGGTAGCCTTTCAGTTGACTGCAATAATTATAACTTATAATGTTGCTGGTAATCTTAATTTTTTAACTAACGGAGTTTTTCATGATAATATTTCACACAATCTTATTACTTTAACTTTTCTTTTATATATAGCAGGTATAACAAAGGCTGCTATAATGCCCCTTCACAGTTGGCTTCCAGCTGCGATGGTAGCTCCTACACCAGTAAGCGCGTTGCTTCATGCTGTTGCAGTTGTGAAAACTGGAGTTTTTATGATTGTAAGAGTTGTCCTTTATATTTTTGGGATAGATATTCTTAAAAGTTTAGACCTTGGGACTGTTCTTGCATATATAGCATCCTTTACAATAATAGCCGCTTCAGTTATTGCCTTAAGACAAGATAATCTTAAATTAAGACTTGCCTACTCAACAGTGAGCCAACTTTCTTATGTAGTCTTAGGAGTAGCCCTTCTTAGTCCTTCTGGAGTTATGGGTAGTATAATGCATATTGTTGCACATGCCTTTGGGAAAATTACGCTCTTCTTTACTGCAGGAGCAATCTATGTAGCAACCCATAAAACAAACATAAGTCAACTTGATGGAATAGGAAGACAGATGCCCTTTACTATGGGTGCTTTTACAGTAGGTGCACTTTCAATGATAGGTATTCCACCTTTTGCAGGTTTCTTAAGTAAGTGGTATTTGACTTTTGGGGCTTTAGAGTCGGATCAGTTAATAGTTCTTGCTGTTCTTGCAGTAAGTACAATTCTTAATGCTTGTTATTTTATGCCAATTGTTTATGCTGCCTTTTTTAAAGAACCAAAAATTGATAAACATAATTTACATGAGACTTTAGATAAGAGAACTTTAAAGGAAGCACCTGCTATAATGGTAATTGCTCTTGTTTTAACAGCAATTGGAACTATTTTGATATTCTTTTTTCCTTCTTTGTTTCTTCAACTTGCTCAGATAGTAGTAACAAATACAACAGGAGGATATTAATATGAAAAATGAAAAAAATGAATTAAAAGAGCTTAAACATGAAACAGATCCCTTTTATAGAAAAGTTTTTTATGTAGTTTTTTTTGTATGCTTGGTTTATATATTCTACATATTTTTAAAAGGATAAAGAGGAGGTATTGAGATGGAAAAAAAAGACTTTTTTGATAATCCAAAAAATGTTAACAAATTGTTTATTTTATTTTATCTTGTTGTTTTTATTTTTCTCTTTGCTGAATTTTTTGTTCATAAGCATATTTATTTCTCCTGGGAAGAATATCCATTTTTTTACAGCTCCTTTGGCTTCGTTGCTTTTGTATTTCTTATCTTAATTGCCAAATATATTTTAAGACCAATAGTAAAAAGAAAGGAGGATTACTATAATGATTAATTTTTTTCCTCCTGCATTAGTATTTATATTAGGCGCGATATTAATCCCATTTTTTAAAGGGAAAATTAAAAAAACATTT